>SLLG01000200.1 GCA_007134215.1 Opitutales bacterium
GACAAAGAAGTAATCGCCGTCGGGATCATCGCGGAGCACGACGCCGCCGATACGCGCTTCATTGGCGGGACGGTCGTCGCCGAAGACGACGTCGTTGGCGTTGGCGCGGTTGTTGTTGGACTCCTCCTCGACCTGCGTGCCCGGCGCAAAAAGCAAAACGCCGAGACGGTAGGGATCGCGGTTGTTGTCCCAATTCTCCACGCGCAGGAAGTAATTGCCGTTGTACGGCAGCGGAGTCGTCGGTCCCTGGGTCTGGGTGCCGCCGGTGCTGCCGGAGTGGAGCATCAACTGGTTTCCGCGCGAGTCGTAAAGGCGCACGCGTTTGCGGTTGAAGGTGGAGCTGCCGACGGTTTCGAAAGTCGTCACCAACGTCGACCCCGCCTGCGCGCTGAAGGTCCAAAAGTCGAGGTCGTCCGCGTCGGCCATGACCCCGGCGGCCTGCACGGTGGACAAGTAAGGATTGGCGGCATCCGGCGTGAGGTTGTTGCCGGGCAGGCCCGCGTAGGTGTAGATCCGATCATTGTTGTAGCCCGCGATGACGAGCGTCGGAAGGCTGTCGCCGAAAGTCACGACATCAGCCGCGTAGGCGGTTCCCGCCCCCGGATTGTTCTGCGGCGAGGCGAAGGCAATGCTTCCCGGCGCGGACCGGTTGTAGTGAATAGTGAGGCCGGCTGAGCCCCCGCCGCCGGCGAGGAGGTCGGGCAAGCCGTTGCCGTTCACATCGGCCACGGTTACCATGTAGGCCGACGTGTTGCGGCCGAGCGGCACATCCAGCGGATCACCCCACCCCTCCGGAGTGCCCGCGAAGACGGTAAACCGGTTTCCGGATTGGTAGGCAAGAATGAGGTCGTCGTAGCCGTCGCCATCGACATCAGCGGCGTTGAGAAAGTAGGGGTTGGTGTCCGGCTCGACGGACCACTCCTCGGCGAACGTCCCGTCGCCGAGGCCGCGCAAGTGAATGAGGCGCCGCGGCGTCCGTCCGGAAACGACGAGATCGTCGATACCGTCACCGTCGAGATCGGTCACAGTGATCCCGAGCGGCCTCGTATCCATTTCCATAGTTTCCGTCGTGAAGCCGCCAGCGCCGTCGTTGAGGAGCAGCCACACTTCCTGCGCGGTGGTCTCGACGGCGACAGCGAGGTCCGGGAAGCCGTTGGCGTTGAAGTCGCCGACTGCGAGCTGCCTCTGACCGGAAACGGCGGCGATGTCCTCGCGTGCGAATACATTCATATCGCCGGTGTTGCGGTAGACGGAGACAAATGCCGCGCTGTTGTGCGACACGGCGAGGTCGAGGCGACCGTTGCCGTCGAAGTCGGCGGCGACGACATCGTAAGGGTTGCTTCCCGTCGTCCATTCAAGCGGCTCGCCGAATATGCCGCCCGCCTGTCCGGGATAGAGCCGCAGCCGGTCGCCGCCCCACGCCACGACCGCGAGATCGGGAAAACCGTTGCCCGTGAAATCGCCCGTCGCCATGCGCCAAGGCCGGTCGGGCGTGTCATAGACCGGCCCACTGACCGCGTAGCTGCCACTGAACTCCGGACCGATCTCCGGCCCGAGGAAATCGGCGGCGGCAAAGGAGCTGTTGTCGCGGCTCTCCATAAGCACACCGGCAAATCCTTCGACAAAGAATGTGCGCTTGTAGACCGCATCCAGCGCGTTGCCCGCCGTGTCGGCGAGCGCGGTGAGCGCCCGGAAGCGGTAGTGGCCCGGCTGAAGCGGCCCGTCAACCGCGCGCAGCGCCACAACGGTCCCGGCCGTGTAGGGCGTGACCGGCTGCACGGTGTACGCTTCGTCATCCGCCGTGTCCCACACCCCGTCGGGTCCGGCGGCGCGCAGGTCGTAGGAGGCTGTCGAATTGACCGTCGCCGGCTCCATGTCTTCGCTGAAGGTCAGGGAAAAGCGGTCGTAGACACCGACGAAGGTCGAGCCTTCCGCAGGCAAGGTATCCGCCAAAATCTCCGGCGGCACAACGTTGGCAAGGCGGATGCTGAGCCGGTATTGGGAGAGCAGGTCGAGGGTGCTGTCCGCCGCCCGCACGCGCACGGCGTAGGTGCCTGTCGATCCGTCCGGCACGGTGTATTCGAGAAGGGTCTGCCCCGGCGCGCCTTCGACGACCGGACCGGAGGGCGGGTGGATCTCGAGCACCGGCACCAGCGGGGTGGTGTCCGGCAGGTCCAGCTCAAGGGTCAATTCCGCGCCCGGACCGACGCTGCCGATGCGGAAGTAATCCCCGGCGGTGTCGCCCGGTGGAAGCGAACCGAAAATGCGCGCCACGGCTGCCCCCGTTTCGTCGGCAAACTGCGCCTCATTGCCGGTGCCTGCGCTGTTGTTGTTCTCCACCTCAAGCTGCACGGGCTCGCGCACGACGGAGACACGGATGCGGTATTCACCGAAGTAATTGTCCTGGGCGGCAACGCGCAGCGCGAAGACCCCGCTCTCCGCCGCGATGAATTGTGTCTGCAGGACGCCGCCCGATGTCGGGGAGAGCGCGTTGAAGAATTGCGTGCCGGACGGATCGAGCAGTTGCACCCGGTTGCGCGAAAAGCCGACCGTCGTTTGGGCTTGATAGAGCACTTGCACGCGGTCGCCGGTCTCCGCCGCGAAGATCCAAAAGTCGACATCACCGGCATCGGCGAGGTAGCCCCGGCCCGCGCCCGCGAAGAGAGTCGGCAGCGCCGGATCGGCGGCGAGTTCCGGGCTCTCCGGGCCGAGTGGCGTGGCCGTGGCAAGCGAGTTGTTGCCCGGCGTGGCGAGCGTGTAGGGCTCAACGCCGACAAGCGCGAACTCGTGTGTGAAGGGTGCCTCCATGGCGTTGCCGAACCGGTCGCGCAGCACCGTTGTCGCGGTAAACCGGTAGGTGTCCGGCGGCAGGGGGCCGTCCGGCAGGAGAAATCCGTGCGACAGGCCCGCCGCGTATTGCGCCCCTCCGGCCACCGCGAAGAGCGTGTCCGCGCCCGTGCCCCACTCCCCGTCCCCGCCCTGCCCGCGCAACTCGAAAGCCGCCGGATCGTTCACCGCAGCCGGGAGCATGTCTTCGTTGAAAGACACGGTGAACCGGTTGGGGAGCGCGTCCGAGGTGCCGCCGGGAAGCGTCGTCCCCGTGACGAGCGGGGCGGTTTCGTCTGCGAGCGTCACGCGCAGCCGGTATTCCGACAGCAGACCCTCGCTGCCGTCGACCGCTTCGACGCGCGCGAAATAAGGCGGCGCCGACGTTTCGCCGAGGGTATGCTCCAACTCGTCGAGACCGTCCGCCCCGGAAAGGACGAGCGTACCCGCTCCGTTGTAGATCCGCAGGCGCGGCACGAGTCCGCTGTGCGCCGGGGTCTCCAGCGCAAGGCTGACGTTGGTCTCCGGCCCGAGGTTGGGCAGGCGGAAGTAGTCGCCGTTGTCGTCGCCCACGCCGATACTACCCCATACTCCGGCGGTCTGTTCCGTGCCGCTGAACGCAAACTGGAGCGAATTCGCCTGGTTGAGATTGTTGTTGTTCTCCGACTCCAGCAGCGCCTCCGGCCCGAAGGCGCTCACACGGAACCGGTATTCCCCCGACCACGCCGTATCGGTCAGTTCAAAGCGGAGGAAGTAGTCGCCTGCCGGTAGATCAAAGTTGCCCTGCGCCTCGCGACCGCCGGTACTCGTGATAATGGTGGCAATCTGCGTCTGCGCGGCGTCGTAGAAGCGCACACGCACCCGTGAGAACGCCACATCGGGGTCCATCGTCTGGAGGGCGAGGATGATCCGCGCGGGTTCGTCGAGCGTTAAGCGCCAGAAGTCCAGCTCGCCGGAGGAGCGCATGAGCCCGCGCCCGTGGGCAAAGAGAAGCTCCGCCCCGAAGACGGAATCCGCCGCGAGGTCGACCGCGTGGGCCGTGGCAAAGCTGTCGTTGCCGGACGGTTCCGTGATGAACGTCCCCAGAGCCTCCACGGAAAAGCCGCGCGAGAGCCCGGCGGCAAGCATGTTTCCAAGCCGGTCGGCAAGACTGTCGGTCACGGAGAAAACGTAATCACCGGGAAGGAGCGGCCCCTCCGCGATATTCAGCCGGACGGTCTCCGGATTGGAAAAGGAGGGCTCCAGCGTGAAGACCACATCGTCGCCCGTGCCGAAGATTCCGTCCTCCCCCGCTCCCGTGAGGGTGTAGTTCGCGGCGTCCAGCGCGGTCGAGGGTTCCATCGCCTTGTCAAAGACAACCGTTATGGCGCCGACGAGGTCCGTTGTCGCGAGACCTTCCTCCGGCAGATCCACCGAAAGCACCTGCGGCGCGGCGACGTCGGTGATTGAGAGCTGAAGGACGTAATCGGCTTCAAGGCTTCCGGCGGCGGCGTTCACCCGGAGAAAATAGCGGTCCGCCTCCGCCACCGTGTGCGAAAAGCCGCCCCCGCCCGCCGCCACTGCGCCGGAATCCCCTTCGCGGCGCAACTCGACCGCGAAATCCGCCGCCTCAAGGGGCGAACCCGGCCCCGGGTAGAGCGAGACGTCCACCTCCGCCCCTGCCGCGAGGACACCGGTATCGAAAAAATCGACGTCCCCCGGCGTGACCGCGACACCGCCCGCGAGGTGCGCGGCAGCCCCGCCCGAGCCCGCGATGTCCAGCA
>SLLG01000014.1 GCA_007134215.1 Opitutales bacterium
CCACGCGGCGTTGCACCATCAGGGTTTCCCCCATTGTGAATGATTCGAAACTGCTGCCACCCGTAGGTGTCTGGACCGTGTCTCAGTTCCAGTGTGGCTGATCATCCTCTCAGACCAGCTACCCGTCTTAGCCTTGGTGAGCCGTTACCTCACCAACAAGCTGATAGGCCGCGAGCCCCTCCTGAAGCGCCGTTACAAGCTTTAGTGACGGAGCCATGCGACTCCGAACCACATTCGGTATTAATCCAGCTTTCGCCGGGCTATCCCCAACTTCAGGGCAGGTTGCTCACGTGTTACTCACCCGTTCGCCGCTAATCCGCCCCCGAAGGAACTTCATCGCTCGACTTGCATGTCTGAACCACGCCGCCAGCGTTCACTCTGAGCCAGGATCAAACTCTCCGAAAGTTTTTTAAGACTTTGCGGAGTCATCGTCCTAGTTCGGACTGACTACTGTGCGTGACTTTTAGGTCACGCGTGCCACGGCAAAAAGCCGTGGCGCAATTGTTATTCAAAGGATTGACTGGTTCAAATGAACCTCCCAATCGCACTGAGTAACTTTCAAAGAACGCCGCACCGTTTTCCGATGCGAGAAAGACTTCCATGAAGGAGAGTCCGTGTTGGCCGGTCAAGACCTTTCGAAAAGATTTTTTCGTTTTTTTTCGCGCCCCGGACGGGACTGTCGGATGACCGGCGGAAGACTGAAAGAACGGACTCTCCCAATGAGAGAAAGGTTGCGGACGAAAGATTCCCGAAGACCTCGGCGCAAGGAAAATTTTCAGAAAATTCCCACATTCGCCGCAGACCTGTGACAGGCCTTCCGCGCACCCCTTCCGCTGCTGAAGAACAAGCCCGGCGAACCGGACGGTTTCCAAAAAGGAAATTGCGGACGAAAGGGTGCCGCACGGTGCCCCGCAAGGCTTTTCTCCGGAAAAGTTATTCACACCGGCGGCGCCCCGCCGGACCGGTCGGCCAACGACGCCGGAATCAGGCACCGAGAGCCTCGCCGAGCACTTCGAGGATCGCGTCCACCGGCTCGGCCCCGACGGAGAGTCTCAACAGATCAGGGGCGAGCCCGGCCCCGCGCAACTGCGCCCGGCCCTCCGCCGTCGAGACGAGGTCGTAGTGCGCGAGATACATAAAGGGGCAGACCATGGAGAATTCGGTGCCGAAGCTGGGCGACTTGGCCATGCGCAGCCGGTCGTAGACACGCGCGAGCGGCCCCTTCGGCAGAAACGACACCATGCATCCCGCCCCACGCTCCTTGTGCGCGATCATGTCGAAACGCGCGCCGTGGCCCGGTTGCCGCGCCCACCAGACGCGCTCCACCCCGGCGTGCCGCTCCAAAAACGCCGCCACCCGCGGGGTGGAGCCGTTGACCGCACGCACAAAGGGGCCGTAACCGTCGATCTGCGCGGCGAGGCGCGCGAGGTCCCGCGCATAAGGACGCTCCACCTCCGCCGCGAGTCCGGCGCGCAGGCAGTCGTAAAACGGCGAGGCGCGGTTGAGCGCCGCCGCGCCGATCATGACGTCCCCCGCGCGGCAGGCGTATTTCGTGAGGCTGTTGATGTGGAGGTCGGCCCACGGGAGCACGTTGACATTGTGCGGACTTGCAAGAGTAGGATCAAGTATCAAGGCGCACCCCGCGCGGTCGGCGAGCGCGCGCAGGCGCTCCACGTCCGTCGTCTCGAGAAGCGGATTGGTCGGCACCTCGGTGACGATTCCCGCCACGGTGCCGCCCGCCTCCGCAAGGAAGCGCTCAAGGGCCGAGAGGTCGGCGACATCGTTGAAGACGACGGGTTCCGCGCTCTCCCCCGCGAGGCGCTCCAGCACCCGGATGGTGTCGACGTAGAGCCAGCCGAGGCGCACCCAGCGCGTGCGCCCGCGCCGCCGCTGGTATTCGCTGAGCAACCGGAAGCCCGCGTAGAAGGCGTTCATTCCCCCGCGGGCGAGCACAATGTCATCGGGCGAGGCCGTGCCGTAGCATGCGTGCAGCGCGCGGCGCACGCGCATGCCGGCGTCCTCCGGGGCGGCGTCCTCCACAAAAGGGGTGTCGAGAACACCCAGCGCGAGGAGCCGGTCCTCCGCCTCGCGCGAGGAAATCCCGCAGCCGGTGTGCTGCAAAAAAGCCCCGGCGCGCGCGCGGCCAGCCCCGGCGCCAGTCACCCGCGCCCACGCGAGCCCGCCCCACTCGAAGGTTTCGCCGCCGCCCGCATATGCGCGCAGCCACTCCGCCGCCCGCGCCGAGGCCACAGGAAACAGACCGGCCGCACCGCCCCCCAGCACCTCTGCCGCGAGCGCCTTGAGCCGCGCCACCCACGGGTGGACGACAAACCGGGGATAGCCGGTGCGCAGCGCGCAGCGCACGTCCACGCGCCCCTCTTCATAGCCGATGATGTCGGCCATCGTCGGCAGGCTCACACACACGCTGTGCGGGCTGCCGTTGACAGGATCGCCGAGGGGATAGTGCTTCAGCATGGGATAAGGCGGGTGCGCTGACGCCGCCCGGCGGAGCCGGACTCATTCGGCCGCAATCTCATTCTCAAGGATTTGCGCGAGCGTCTGGCGGCGGCGGATGAGGCGGGCGGTGCCGTCGCTCCCGAGGAGAACCTCCGGCGCCTCGGGGTAGGAGTTATAGTTTTTCGCCGACATCGCCGCGCAGTAGGCGCCCGTGCCGCCGACAAGGCAAATGTCGCCGACGCGGGCCTCCCCGAGCCGGCGCGGGGCGAGTAGTTCGGGATCGCCCGGCGCGGGCGTGAGGATGTCGCCCGACTCGCAGCAGTGGCCGACGACGACGTATTCCCGGTCCGGTCCGTCCCTCCGCGCGGAGAGGACGCGGATCGGGTGCTGCGCGCCGTAGAGCGACGGGCGGAGAATTTCCGTCATCCCCGTGTCGAGCTTGATAAACCGATATCCTTCATCGCCGGTGTCGACCACGTCCTCGACGGAAGCGAGAACCGCCCCCGCATTGGCGATAAGGAAGGTGCCGGGTTCGATCTCGAGGCGCAGCCTGCGCCCCGTCTCCGCCGCGAACCGCTCGAACAGTTCCCGCACGGGCGCGCCGATGCGCCGCAGGTCGGTCGCCGTCTCGTCCGGCATGCGCGCGACCTTGTAGCCGCCGCCGAGGTTCACCGCCTCCACCTCCGGAAAAGCGCGGGCAATGTCGAGCGTCATGCCCGCCACCCGCTTCCACACCTCCGGATCGGATCCCGAGCCAATGTGCGAGTGGATCCGCTCGATGAGGAGGCCGTGCTTTGCCGCCATCCCGCGCGCGGCGTCGAGCGATTCGTGCCAGATACCGAAGCTGGAGGCCGGACCGCCGACGTTGGTCCGGTTGGTGCCGCCCGACCCGAGGCCGGGATTGAAACGAAGGCCCGCCCGACCGCCCGGAAAGGCCTCGCCGAAGCGCCGCAGTTGGTCCAGCGAACACGCGTTGACAGCCATTCCTCGCCGGTGCAGGTCCGCGAAGCCGGGATCGAATTGCTGCGAGGAGAGCGACACCCGCTCAAGAGGCACGCCCGCGGCTTCGAGCCGCAGCGCCTCGTGAAGGCTGCTCGCATCAAACGACAGGCCCCAGTCAAGGAAACGCCGCAGCAGATTCGCGTTGGGCGCCGCCTTCATGGCGTAGCGCACGGTCAGCCCGTAGGCCGCCGGAAACGCCTTCGCCGCGTCCGCCGCCGCACGCAGCGTGTTTTCCGCGTAAAGGAAACAGGGTGTCCCGAACTCCCGCCGCAACGCGTCGGCGCGCTCAAAAGTGATCTCGTCCAACCAGCTCATAGTGAAAGCCTCCGAAGGCTGTGCCGCCCCGCCCCCGCGTCAATTCCTTCCTCCGGGCGGCCCGGCGGAACGCACCGGAAACCTCACGAGTCCTCACCGCCCGGTGTGCGCAGGTAGAGCGTGAAGGTCGATCCCTCGCCGGGCACGCTTTCGCATAGGATGTCGCCCCCCATGGAACGCGCGAGCCGCCGCGCGATGTGCAAACCGAGCCCGATGCTGTCCTCCCCGCCCGTCGGCACGGCAGTGAGGCGCTCGAAGGGCCGGAACAGCCGCTCCAGTTCTTCCCCGGAAATCCCCGGTCCGGTGTCCGCGACATCGACGGCGACGGCCTTTCCATCGCGCCGGGCGCTCAGTTCCACGCGCCCGCCCTTCGGCGTGTATTTGACGGCATTGGACACGAGATTGTCGACGACACGCCTTAGACTTCGCTCCTCCGCGAGGCACGTGAGATCCGCCCCGTCGCCCGACACGGCGAGGTCGATCGCCTTGCTGCGCGCCCGCGCGGCATAGCGGCGTTCCATCTCGGCGAGAAGCGGGGCGAGATCCACCTTTCCGACATCGGCGGAGCCGGCCCGCACATCCAGTTCATTCATCCGCAGCAAATCCCCGAGGATCGACGACATCTCGTTCGCCGCCGCCTCGATGTCGCGGACAAACTCCTGTTGCTCCGGCGTGAGCGGTTCCTCGCCGAGCAACCCGGCGAAACCCAGAATCGCCCCGAGCGGATTCTGCAGGTCGTGGGACACCATGCCCATGATCGCGTCCTTTTCCTCGATGAGCCGGCGCAGTTCCTGCGTTAGGTCGTCCAGTTCCTCGCGCCGACGGCGTTCCTCGTCTGCCGCCGCCCGGTTTTGCTCCACGTCAAATGCGACTTGCAGCAACCGCACCTGCCGCGCCGAATCTTCGGAGAACTGTTTGCGCTGCATTTCGACCAACTCCCGCAGGGTGCGCAGGGCCTTCGTCGTGTCGCCCGACCGCTCACACAGCCTGGAAAGGAGCAGGTATGCATTGTGTGCCACCTCCCACTCGCCGCCTTCGCGCAGGTCCGCGAGCGCGCTTTCCGTCAGCTCAATGGCCCCGGCAAGGACCGGCGGGGCACCGTGCCGCGCCATCACTTCGGCGCGCACCACCCGCACATGCGGCGGCACGTCTTCCAAGCCGAGGCGCGACACCGCCTCGTAAGCCGCGTCCACACACGCCTCCGCCTCCTCCGCGCGCCCGAGTTGCAGGAGCGCCTGCGAAGTGCTCACCGCCGAACCGATAAAGCCGGACCAGTCGTCGATCGCCGCCTTCAAATCCATCGCGCGCTGCAAAAATCCCAGCGCCTCCTCGCACTTTCCCGTCCTCACAAGAGTCTCCCCCGCATTGTGCAGGGCATCACTCAACCCTTGCTGATTGCCGGCCGCCTCCATGATGCGTATGGACTCGCGGTAAGCGTCGAGGGCACCTTCGTATTCGCCCATGGTGGCGCGGATCGCGGCGATATTCCCCATCTGGTTCGCCATGCCGGCGAGGTGGTTTGCCTCGCGGTAGATGCGGTGCCCGCCCATGAACCCTTCGAGGGCATGCGCATAGTCGCCGAGGTGCCAGAAGATGAGACCGACGATATTGAGCGTGCGCGCCAACCCCATGCGGTCGCCGCTTTGCTCGAAGAGCGAACGCGCCGCAATCGCCTCCTGCAGCGCCTCGCGGTAGTTCCGCCGGATCCAGTGGCACAGCCCGAGCGTGCTGCGGGCATAGGCTTCGCCGTTGGTGTAATCCGCCTCCGCCGCGAGACGCCATGCCTCGAGGCAGCGTTGGATCGCCTCACCCGGGTCGCGCGTGCGCGCCTCCCACGCCGCGTCGTTGAGGGCGTCGATCTTTTCCAGAATTTCCGGTTTGGAGGACTCTCCGGAAGCGGGGGGCTCCGTGTCAGTATCCGCCATTCTCAAAGTAGAACTCCGGGTCGTCGATGTCCCCTTCGCGAAACTCGGTCTCGTCTGCGGGCGGTACCTCCGCAGGTTCGTCCTCCGCACTGTCTTCCGGAGGGTCCGGCGCCGCGGGCGGCGGCTCCGGTTCTTCAAAGAGATCACGGGCCACCGAGGCCGGCAATTCCTCCGCCAGCACTGGCGCGGCACCCTCGGGATCGACTTCCAGCCAATAGCGGGCGACAGCGTCCGCCGCTACCTCCCGCCGCACCCTGTCGACAATCGACATCGCCCAGCTGAACGCCGCCGCGGGGTTCAGCTCCACCAAAGCCACCACCACCGCCTCGATGGCACCGTCGAGATCCGGGTCCGGATCCCGTGCCGCGAGCCATTCCGTCGGAAACTCCAGTCCCTCAAGGCGGATCCACTGCTCCACGATCCGGCGTAGCATCGTCATCCGCTCCATCCCGCGCGGCAGCCCGTAGGCCCAGCGCGCCGCCTCCGCCGGTTCACGCGAAGCCCATTGCGCCGCCACAGCCCCGTACACTTCCTCGCGCGCCGTGCCGTCGAGGCCGCCCGCCCATTCCGCCGCCATCCACGGGTCCGTATCCGCCCACCGGCGCGCGAAATACACGATCAGGTCCAGCGGCAGGCCCTCTGGATCCATCTCCACCAGCCACGGCAACGCCTGTTCGCCCCCGAGATTGTCGACGAGCCAGTCCGTAAGCGCCCGCATCACTCCCGGTTGCAGCGCCGTCTCCTCCAACCCGCCGACGCGCGCCACCGCCGATTCCAAATCAACCTCCGCCTCCGCCACTGCCACGCGCCCGAGAAAACGGGACCGCACCGCCTCGCTCACCTCCTGCCGCATCGCCCAGTTCCAGGCGTCGCCTGCATTCACGCGCGCCCAGCCCGCAAGCACCGCTTCCAGCATCTCTGTGCGCACCGCCTCCGCCGTGCGCGTGCCCGCAAAGGCCGCCGCGCTGCGCCCGTCCAGCTCGCCCCAGCGGCGCAGCAGCTCCCGCGAGAGCGCCCGCCGCCCCTCCGAAGGCGGCTGCTCCGCGAGGTGTTGCACCGACGCCACCACCGGCCGCATCGGCAAACCCCGCACCAGCGCCTCCGTGTAAAAAGACCGCCGCACGCCCGGCGCCATCCCCGCCAGCCGGTCCAGCGCCCGCTCCAACTGCGCCGGAAACGCGTCTCGCGCCGACACCGACTTCAACGCCGCGAGGTCCGCGGGTTCGCCCGCCAGCGATTCCATCGCAAACGCCAGCTCGCGGTCCGCTCCCCCGAGCCCCGCGTCCATCACAGACTCCGGCGCACGGTGAAACGCAAATGCCGACAGAATACCCAGGACGAAAACCGCCCCGAGTGACACCAACCACGCCACCCCGATCACCACGGGCGTCATCCGCTGCCTACTCATCGCGCACAAACTGGAGGCACGCCTTTGCTTTTGCAACGGATTCTTGCGGTAAGAAATAGGCCGACTACACGGGGGGTGGCACAGCACGCTGAGCGACTGAGACATTTTCACACGGCGCTATCCACAGGCCGCAGGCGTTTTCCCACGCCCCGCCACGGGTGCCACGGCGCCGCCCGCCGCCGTCCGGACGACCGTCACGGATCAGACCGAGAAACTCTCCCCGCAGGAACAGCTTGCCTTTGCGTTGGGATTGCTGAACTTAAACCCGCCCGCCACCAGACGGTCGGAATAGTCCAGCGTCATTCCGCGCAGATACAACGCGCTCTTCGGATCGACCAGCAACTCCACGCCCATCGCCCGGATGAGGATGTCCCCGCGCTTCGTATCACCGACAAACTTCAGGCCATACGACAAACCGTTGCAGCCGCCCCCCGTCACGCGCACCCGCAGATAGGGGCCGCCGCCGTCCCCGCGCGCCCGCAGCGCCGCCACCTTCGCCGCCGCCGCGTCCGTGATCCGGATCAAGCGCTCGTCGCCCACCCGCACTCCTTCGGGCACCGCCGCCACCGTCGTTTCATTCAATGCCATTCCCCGCAAAGAATACCTCCTCCCCGCCCCTTTCAACCCATTACACACCAATTTCCTTCCGGCACCGCCCCGCCTCTTCCTTCTGTCCCCTGTCCCCGCGCCAAATAATACCACGTTGATTACTTAGACCTGACCCGGAACGAAAACCGGGGCCGGGCGTCGGCCGAAGACCGTCCTCGGGAGGCCGAAAGGGAGGTCCCTGCAGGGGCCACATGCCTGACAACAAAATATTACGTTGTTTATAGTTTTTGCAGTTTTCGCGATTCGAGCAAAGAAGGAAAAATGATACTCCGCCATTACATCCAGTATCGGGTATTTCGCTGAAAACCTCCCATTCTGCACGGATTCGCGGAAGATAGGTGTGGTTTGCAAAATTAAATGCCAGCCATTTGTAGTTGTCCGCATTTCGCAGGCGGTGCCGCCCGAAGGTGCGTGGACTCAAAGCCGGGAGAGGCGGTCGGCGAGTTCGGCGGCGCGGGAGAAGCTGCGGGGGTCGGCGAGGCCGCGCCCGGCGATGTCGAAGGCGGTGCCGTGGTCGGGGCTGGTGCGCACGAAGGGCAGGCCGAGGGTAACGTTGACGGCGGTGTGGAACTCGACGGTCTTCAGCGGCGCGAGGCCCTGATCGTGGTAGAGGGCGACGACGACGTCGAACTCACCCCGGAGGGCGCGGTGGAAGACGGTATCGCCGGGCAGGCAGCGGCTCAGCCCCGGCCACGCGCGGCGCATGCGGTCGAGGGCCGGATCGAGGTATTCGCCTTCCTCCTCGCCGAGGAGACCGCCTTCCCCGGCATGGGGATTGAGTCCGCACACGGCAATGCGAGGTTCCGGCGCGCCGAGCCGGCGCGCCAGCGCTCCCGCCCGTTCGACCGCGCGGGCGAGCCGTTCCGGTTCCCGGACAATTGCTTCCGCCGCCGCGCGCAGGGGCAGATGCCAAGTCGCGAGGATTACCCGCAGCGATTCGCCGACAAATCCCATTGTCGGTTCGCCGCCCCACTTCGCCGCGAAGAATTCCGTTTGCCCCGGAAACCCGAAACCCGCCTCACTCAGGGTCGCCTTGCACACGGGCCCGGTCACCACGGCGCGTGCCTCTCCCGCCAAACAGGCCTCCGCCGCAGCCTCCATGGCCGCCCATGCAGTACGCGCCCCGTCGACAGTCGGTTTGCCGTCCCCGAGCGGGAGCGCTTCCGGGCCGCAGGCCGTTCCCGCCAGTCCGGTCTCGCGGAGGAGCGCGGGCGGACCGAAAAGCCGGAAGCCTTTTCTGTCCTTGAGGCCCCGCGCCCAGCGCGCCACAATCTCCGGCCCGACTCCGGAGGGATCGCCGGCCGCCACCGCAATGGGCTTACTCTCCGGCATGTGTCGCTCCCCGCTTCCTCGGCTGCACAAACCCGCGTTTACCCTCCGCGAAAAACTCCAGAAAGCCCCGTGCCTCGGCACTCAGCCACGGCCGTGCCTCCAACGCCTCCGCCGCACGCACGCGGCGGTTTCCCGGGACGCTGTAAACCCGCCGGTAAGCCTCCTTGATCTCGCGGACAGCCTCGCGCACGAACCCCCGCCGCCGCATCCCGACCACGTTCAGACCGACGACTTCGTCGCGCTCCGCCACCATCGTAAAGGGCGGCACATCCCGCGACATCCGGGCCAGACCACTGACCATCGCCCCCTCGCCCACTCGCGCGCCCTGGTGGAATCCCGTACCTCCCCCGACAAACACGTAGTCGCCCATCCGTACGAGACCCGCGACCATGACGTTGTTGGCAAGAACCGTGTTGCGGCCGATCACGCAATCGTGACCGACATGCGCGCAGGCCATGAGGAACGCACCGTCGCCGATCTCGGTGCACATTCCTTCGCAGGTCGCGCGGTTGACCGTCACTCCCTCGCGAAGCGTAACGCCCGCGCCTACCCGCACCCCGCTGGGCGTGCGCGGATCGAACTTCAAATCCTGCGGCCACCCACCGACCACGGCGTGTTCGCCGACCGAAGAGCCCGCCCCGAGAACCGTGCCGCTACGCACCACGGCGTGCGCGGCGAGGACGACACCATCGCCCAGTTCCACGCCGTCCTCGACCACGGCGTAGGGGCCGATGACCACGCCCGCACCCATCCGCACCGCGTCGTGCACCACCGCCGTAGCATGGACCGCGCCCGTTGTCTCTACGCCGCTCACCGGCGCACCTCCGCCCAAGTGCAGAATATCATCCCTTGAACAAACCCAGCTGCGGCTCGCGCAGCAAATCATAACTCTTCAAGACACGCAGCGTCTCCATGAATCCCGTCTTCGTGTAGGCCTGCCCGAGGTCCACCCGCTGCAGCACGTCGTCGAGGATCGAGCGGAAGGACAGCACCGCGTCAACCCCGCCCGAGCGCAGCTCCCGCGCGCACTCCGTCCGCTGGGGATCCACCGTGGGAAAGGCCGGCAGCACGAGCACCCGCGGAACGTCCTTGCCCGTCCCTTCCAGCACATCCCCGAGCGACTTCACCACCTTGGTCTGCAGAAATTTCGCCAGTTCCGCCGGGCGGCCCGCCAGCATCCGCGCGGAAAACCCCGCCTCGCGATGCCACGGGCGGATAAACACCCGCGCCTCCCGCACCGCCCGCAAATCGCTCGAAAACCAGACAAAACCCGTCGGCTCCCCCGCCGCCTCCGCATTGAATATATGGAAATCCAGCGTCTCCTCCGCGCCCTTCCGCCGGGCCGCGGGACGCCGCCGCTCCGCGCGCACAAAAACTCCGTGCGCCTCGAAGTATTCCCGCAACACCTGTTCGTCAAAAGCCGCCATGGGTTTCCCTGAAAATAACGGAAGCCATTCATGCGGCGGCACTTCGCACAGAGCAAGCCCCATCGCACTCTGTCGGCGAGCAAGCGCGCGCCGACCGCCGCACTTCCCCTGTCAACGATAATTAACGTTGTTGATAATTCTGGAAAGTCCTCTTGCCTTGCCAAGACAAGCTGCCTCAGTCGAAAACAAACGTCACAACAGAACGCGGCGGCAGGACGGCATCGAGCATCCCTTCGATTCCGGGCAGGTGACCCTGCGGGACGAGATTCTGCTCCGCCGTAGTCATCCATGCGGCCGCGCGCTCCGCCCCGACGGGCAGTCCGCCGATCCGCAGCAGCTGTTCCCCGTCGCCGCCGTGGATTGCGACAATGACGAGGCGGTCTGCGCCCGCGAACGCCGAGAGCTTCAATCCCGGCGCGGGCTCCGGATCGACGACGACACGCCGGAACCCCGGGCGGACAAACCGCGCAAACTGACCGATCGCGTAGCCGCGCTTGAGCACGTGCGGCAAGCCGTCCCCCACGGGATCCCCGCGCTCGACGAGCCCCGCGCGCGAGGTGACGAGCGTCTGGTTGCTGACGCCCGTGTCGGCGGCGGGCGGATAAATCCACCACCAGTGCCACGCCGATCCTCCGGCGTCGACGATCACACGGTGGATGTGATCGGCCCAGACCAAAGCGTCTTCAATGGAATCCGTATAATCATTGCCGGAGAAATCGTCCGAAATCTCCGTCTGCCAAATCGCTTCTCCGTGTCCACCGGCCGGGGCACGCGCGGATTCGCCGAATTCAACCGGAAGTGGTCCGACGACCAGTCGTTGTTGTGGAAGGCACAATATCCACGTCCGGCGACGACAAAAAAGCGTCCCATCCTCCCCCGCGGTCCCAATCCATCGTCTCGGGAGCGACAAGCGGCAGACCGCCGTAGCCGCGCGCGGCGAGGGCCGGGCGCAAATGACTGCCGACAAACTCAAGCAGCTCCGCCGATTTCCATTCACAGGATTCATTGGATTGGAAGCGATAGTCCGGTTCGTTCTGCGGCGAGAGTGCGTAGAGATCGATCCCTCGGTCCGGATGGGTGATCCAGTCGACAAAATCGGCCATCAGCTCCGCGTATTCCCCGTATGCGTCGTCCCGCAATCGTCCGCCTCTATGCCCGTGCGCGCCGCTCGCCCCCTCCTTCAACTCCCCCGGCGGCGACCAAGGCGACGCCCAAACGCGCGCGCCGCGCTCCTGTGCGAGGCGCGCCGTCCGCCACTCCCAGCTGTTTGTGTTGCCCCCGCGGAAGTTCGCGCGGATACGGCACAGCGAGAGTCCAAGACCCTTTTCCGGATGAAAAAAGAGGTCGGCTGCGGCGTCCGTCATGTTCTGCGCCGAATAGGCAACGCTCGCACCGAATCCGTCGATCTCCTGATACACCGCCGCCGGATCGACCGTCACTTCCACAAAGTTCTCCGCCGCCGCTTCCGTTTGCGCGGCCACGCGGAAAAACAGCGCCTCGTCTGAGACGCCGAGCCCGCGCCGCGCCTGCGCCCAGTCGCCGAGGTCGCGCGCGTCCGGCACGGGTTCGGATACCTCCGCCGCTTCCGCCGCGACGTCCCTCCATGCGCGCAGGTCTTCGCTTTCCTGCAATACCACGTCCAGTCCCGGTGGCCGGTGCCACAGAAACTCCAGCGCCGCGCCGCCCTCTTCGCGCACCACGCGGGCAGCACGGGGCGCACTCAGCGCGCGGGCCAAATTCACCTGTGGAAACACATCGCGCGGCTCGACCGGAACCGCCGTGACGACATCGGCAAAAGTCCGTCCAAGCCGCAGCCGTCCGAACGCCGTGAGACCGTCGCCCGAGCCCTTGCGCAGCCATAGCGTTGTTATTTCCGACAATCCGGTGGGCAACTCCGCTTCACTGTCTCACTCGGCGGGCTCGCGGTAATCCACAGGATTGACGACGATCCCGATCCTGTCCGCGCCGTCCGCTCCCGCGCCGGGAACAACCCGCCCGACGACCAGATTCACCCCGGCATCCGCCGCCCCCGGCAGTCCATCCGGCCTGTCCGTCAAGGTCTGCACCGTAAACATAATCCGGCGGCGAAAAATCCGCCTTCCACAGAGACGCAACCGCACCAACCGGCACGGCGCATACCGGCAGCGACATCCACATTCTCAGAAAACACGGAACAAATGAGCGGGGAATGCGGGGAATTGAATGATCCATTTTCCACCTCGATACGGTCCGCTCCCGTGCCGTGCAAGTCCCGACCCCTACAATCACGACATTCCATCCCCGAAGAGAACCGCGGCACCGGCATGATCCTTCGGTCTACGGTACCACGCCGTCGGTCAGCCGGGATCCGCCACAGTGAGGATTTCGGGGTCGCCCGGGGTGACGAGGACGGTGTGCTCGAAGTGGGCACTGGGGGAGCGGTCGCGGGTGAGGGCGGTCCAGCCGTCGGCGGCCATTTCGACGCGGGGGCTGCCGAGGGTGATCATGGGCTCGATGGCGAGGGTCATGTTGGGGCGGAGGCGGTCGCCGCGCTTGCGCGGCCCGAAATTGGGGATCTGGGGTTCCTCGTGCATGGTGCGCCCCACCCCGTGGCCAACGAAGTCGCGCACGATGCCGAAGCCGTGGGGCGCGACGGCTTTTTCCACGGCGTTGGAGATGTAGCCGACACGGTTTCCCGCGCGGGCTTGGTCGATGGCTTTGCCGAGGGCGCCGCGGGTGGCATCGAGGAGGCGCTGCACGGATTCGTCGACGGCACCCACGGCGACGGTGCGGGCGTTGTCGCCGATGTAGCCCTCATAGAGAACGCAGACGTCGACGGTGATGATGTCGCCCTCGCGCAGAATGCGGCGGAGATCGCCGATGCCGTGGACGATCTCCTCGTTTACGGAGAGGCACGTGAAGGCGGGGAAGCGCTTGTTGCCGGAGCGGTAGTCGTAGCAGGCGCTGTTGCCCCCGTAGCTTTCGATGAGGCGGCGGCCCTCCTGGTCGAGGTCGTAGGTGTTGACCCCGGGCGCGACGATGCGGCAGAGCCGCTCGAGGACGTTGGCGGCGATGCGGCAGGCATCGCGCATGACGGCGATTTCGCGGGCGCTTTTGACCGGGATCATAGCCGCTGTCCGTCCGGGAGGCGAGGTCGGTCACACGCGGCCGCCGGGACCGCGCAGGCCGTCTACCCGAAGAAGTAAGCGTTCAGGCTCCACGCGACGGCGCCCGAGATGAACATGATCATGAGCCAGCGCCAGAGCTTTTTGCCCTGCGCGATGCCGACGGTGTCGACAAGCTGGCGCACGCGCCCCTGGCTGCGGCCCTTGATACGGCCCTTTTTCAAGAAGCCGTCGTAGTGCCGCTGGAGGAGGTAGGTCTCCACCTGCCGGAGGAAGTCGAGAAGCACGCCGACCATGATGAGGAGACCGGTGCCGCCGAAGAACTGCGCGGCCTGGAAGGGCACGCCCGTGGCCATGTTGACGCTGTCGGGAATGATGGCGATGACGACAAGAAAGGCGGCCCCGAAGATGGTGAGGCGCGTCATGATGAAGTCGAGGTAGCGCGCGGTGGGCTGGCCGGGACGCACGCCGGGCACATAGCCGCCGTACTTCTTGAGGTCGTCGGAAATCTGCACCGGCTTGAACATGACCGACACCCAGAAAAAGGCGAAGGCCGCGATGAGGCCGCCGAAGATCAGGTAGTAGGTGAAGGTGCCGTGCTGGAAGAGCAGGCCGAAGTTCGTCAACCACCGCGCGTTGAGGGCGCCGCCCACCTGCGAGAAAATGGTGGTGAAGAACATGAGGATGGCCGACGCGAAGATGATCGGCATGACCCCGGAGTAATTGACCTTGAGCGGGAGGAAGCTGCTCTGACCGCCGAAGACTTTGCGCCCGACAACCCGCTTGGCGTACTGAACGGGGATCTTGCGCGTGCCCTGGGTGACGAGGACGACGCCGGCGATGACGAGGAAGAGGAAGATGAACATCACGATGCCCTGCCCGGCGTTGAGCTGCGGCCCGCCCGCGCCCACGGGTGCGGTGAAGAGCGAGGCGGTGAGTGTGATTGCAGCGGGGAGGTCGGCGAGAATACCGATCGTGATAAGGAGCGAGATACCGTTGCCGATACCGCGCTGCGTGATCTGCTCGCCGAGCCACATGAGGAGCATGGTGCCGCTCGTGAGGAAGATCACCCCCGTGATCATAAACCACGTGGGATCGATGAGGATGATGTTGCCAAACCTCGCCAGATCGTAATCCGGGAAGAGGCGCTGCGGATTCTGCAGGGTGATGACGAGGAGGATCGACTGCACGAAGCAGATGCCGAGCGTGGCGTAGCGCGTGTACTGCGAAATCTTCTGGCGGCCGACTTCGCCCTCCTGCTGGAGGCGCGAGAGCGAGGGCACGGCGGCGGTCAGCAACTGGAAGACAATCGCCGCGCTGATGTAGGGCATGATGCCGAGGGCGAAGAGCGCGCCGTTGAGGAGCGCGCCGCCGGTGAACATGTTGTAGAGACCGATGAGGCTCCCGCCGGTTTCCCGCGCCTGTGCTTCGAAGAAGTCGCGCAGGGGCGTGGGATCCAGCCCCGGGAGAGGGATATTCGCACCGACCCGCGCGATGAAGAGCAGGAAAAGGGTGAGAAAAATCTTATCCCTCAGTTCGGGGATTTTGAAGACATTGATAAAGGCGGAAAACATCGTGGGCTGGGCGGTTGCGAGGACGGGCGCCGAAAGGGTTTCCGGCGGCATCCCGCCGGACGGCGGGAGGGTTACTCGGCGTCAGCGGAAGGGGTTTCTTCGGCCGACACTTCAGAAACGATGACTTTGCCCCCTGCCTTTTCAATCTTTTCCTTGGCCGCGGCCGAGAGTTTGTTGGCGGTGACCGTGAGGGCGCGTGACACTTCGCCGACACCGAGGATTTTGACGAGGCCGGCGCTGCGCCGCACGAGACCGGCGGCAACCAGCGAGTCCTTGTCGACGGTGTCGCCCTCGACGCGTTCGAGATCGCCGACGTTGACGATGGCGTATTCCTTGCGGAAACGGAAGTTGCTGAAGCCGCGCTTGGGCAGCTTGCGGTAGAGGGGGACGTGGCCGGACTCAAAGCCGGGGCGGAGGCTGTGGCCGGCGCGTGCGCGCTGGCCCTTGTGACCGCGGCCGGAGGTCTTCCCGAGGCCGCCGCCTTCACCGCGCCCGACGCGCTTGCGCTTTTTGAAGCCGCCGCTCTTGACGAGGTTGTGCAGTCTCATGACAAATTCTCTCTTTCTTGGATTGACCGATTGGTGGGTTGACCGCGCGTCATTCGGCGGCGCGGAGGGTGCGGATGTCCTCCATGGAACGCATCTGCCGCAGGGCGTCGAGGGTGGCGAAGACCATGGCACTCGGATTGTTCGAGCGGAGGCTCTTCGTGAGAACATCCTTGATGCCGGCGGCTTCGAGAACGGCGCGCACACCGCCGCCGGCGATCACACCGGTGCCGGGCGTGGCGGGGCGGAGGAGAACCTTGCCGCCGTCGTGCTCGCCCAAGGCCTCGTGGGGGATGGTGTTATTCTTGCGCTTCACGGGGGCCATGTTCTTGCGCGCCTGTTCGGTGCCCTTGCGGATGCACTCAGGCACCTCCTTTGCCTTACCGTAGCCCACACCGACCTGACCGTCGCCGTCGCCGACAACGACCAACGCGGCGAAGGAGAACCGGCGGCCGCCCGCCACGACCTTGGCGCAGCGGTTGATGTGCACCACCTTCTCGATGAGGCCGCTGTCCTCTTCCTCCTGCTGCGGTCCGCGCCCACGACCGCGCCCACGGCCGCCGGGGCCGCCGGGACCGCGACCGCGACCGCCAGGGCCGCCGGGGCCGCGCCCACGACCG
>SLLG01000065.1 GCA_007134215.1 Opitutales bacterium
AGTGGTTGGACAACACGCAGTAGGCGAGCAGCTCCACGCCCGAGAAAGCGGCGGCCCGGCGCATCGCCGCCGCCAGCGCGTCGCGCTCCGGTTCGCCCAGCAGCCCCAGCTGCCGCGTGATTCGGCACACACAGTGGAACGCCGCCCGGTGGGAACTCTTGATCCGTAGATGGTATGCCATAGCGGAAGTAGTTCCATGCAGATAATTCGGTGAGCGCAAGCCATAAACTTAATTCATAGTTAAGAAAACGACAATTATTATCTCAGATTTATATTTTGACAATCATCCGGGCAAGCGGAGGCGTGGGGGGGGCGAGTCTTTGCTTGGTTGATTCCGGCGCGGAAGGGGCGGTAGAGAGCGGAAACAGACAGCGCGCTGCGGGTCGCTCCGGCGGGCACCGGAGGGAGTCAGACCGGGACCGAAGAACGGGCCATGCGTATTTGCGGTGCGAAGAGCGGCGCTCCCGCGGGCCGTGCGGCCTATCCGCGCTCTATCGAATCCAGCAAGCCGTCTTGGGCAAGCGGTATTCGCCGAAAGCTGCCCGGAGAGGACTTGCGTACCGTCGGCGGCGGCCGCAACCTGCGGGCAATGATGACTGTAGCCGAATTGAAGCAGGCACCGCGCGGGGAAAAGACACCCTTCGAAGCCGTTCTCCTGATCCGCCGCCTCGCGATGAAAAAGGCACGCAATGAAAGCGAGTTTCTCATGGTCGAACTGGGCGACCGCACGGGAATGTTTCATGTCGTGTGTTTTGGAAACTCCGCGAACTTCGGGTTTTTCCAGGAGCTGGGTGAAGGCCGTGTCGTTCGAGTGCAAGGCAACACCGACTACTACCAGGGGCGTTTCTCCCCCAGCCTGGTCCGGGTCGAGGCGGTGCCCGAAAGCGATGTCCCGGGCGTTCTCGAACAACTCGTCGAAACTGCGCCGATGCCGCTGGACGACCTGCGCAAGGAGCTTGAAGAGCATGTCGGGGCCATCCAGCACGATGCGCTTCGTGCGACAGTGCGGAACGCCCTTGAGGAGACGGGGCCGGACTTCCACACGAGCCCCGCCGCCGTTTCCATGCACCATGCCTACCGCGGTGGTCTACTTGAACACACAGTACGTATGGCGCGCGCGGCGCGCGCCCTCCTCCCCCTCTACCCCGAAGTCGCGCCCGACCTCGCCCTTGCCGGGATTATCCTCCACGACATCGGCAAGTGCCCCGAGTACACACAGGGGCTCGCCACGGCACGCAGCCGTGCAGGTATATTGCAGGGGCATGTCGTTCTCGGGTACCGGCAGGTCCGGCGCTCGGCTATCCAGTCGAAGCTGGATCCCGACCTCGCGGAACGCCTCGAACACATTATCCTCAGCCACCAAGGCGAACTGGAATGGGGCGCGGCGACGAAGGCGGCCACCCCGGAAGCCGTTTTCGTGAGCATGGTCGACAACCTCGATGCCAAATTGGGCATGGTCCAATACTTCCTTCGCGCCACGCCCGACGGCGAAGCCTTTTCCGAGCACGTGCCGGGACTGGGCGCCCCGCTTTTGGTGAACCCGCCCGAGAATCTTTCCTCCTGAAGCCGGAGAAATCCGGTCTCCTTCCCCAAACGAAAATTCCCCGTGTCCCCCGAAACACATCTTGCTGCGCCGCGCGCCGAGGGCATTGAGAATTCGCCCGCATACTGCCTTACAATCGCCTGCCGCGGGACCGCTCCCGGACAGGCCCTCGTCTGGGAGTTCCCCGCGGGGACCCTTGCGGCGGACCGGTGGATCGTATTCGATCTTCACTACGATGAGCCGGACCAGACCACCTTCCGCCTTGAACTGAGCGAGAACGACGACGGTCCCCGATTTGTCATGACCTTCAGCGTGCTTCCCGGCGTGCGCGCGCGCCTGCGGCTGCCGCTCACCCGGCTCGACCTCAACCGCTGGGCACTGATGCGGGAGGGAGCGTTGCTCAAGCGCTGCTGCTACGGTGCCCGCGTCCAACCCGCCAAAACCACCCGCCTCGTCCTCTCCGTAGAACGCATGGCGGAGAGTCCCGTAGCATGGGAGATGACTACACCGACGGTGTGGGCCACCGAGCCTCCGCAGCTCGCGGAGCCCGCGCTTACGAACGGTCCGCTCGTCGATCCGCTCGGACAGAGTTTCCACCGGTCCTGGGCGGGCCGGACAAAGGACACCGCTGAGCTGACAGCACGCCTGTGCGATCAGCGCCGTGCGGCGGCTTCCGCGTCGTGGCCGGAAGCGTATTCGCGCTGGGGCGGCTGGACGGCGAAGCGCTTGGCGCCGACCGGATTCTTCCGGATCGAACGGGACGAACGCCGCTTCTGGTTCGTCGATCCTGACGGCCACCCGTATTGGTCCTCCGCTATCGATTGTGTGCGACCGGGGACACCCGCGCTCGTCGAGGGGATTGAAAATACGATCAAGGATTGGGAGGGGCTGCGGGCGTCCTTTCCGGGATGCGCCGGTCATTCAACACACGCGGGTATCGACGGTGGGACGACATTTGATTTTGTGCAGGCCAATCTCATACGCGCCTTCGGTCCGGAAGCCTGGAAAGAGTCATGGGCGGACACGGTGGTCGGCGTCCTCCGCAAGGCGGGTTTCAACGGATTCGGCAACTGGTCGGAAAGCGCGACCGCAGCAGCGCGGTCATTTCCCTACGTCCATCCGCTCAAGACTTCGTTCGCGCGCACGCCGACGGTCTTCCGGGACTTCCCGGACGTGTGGCACGACGACTGGGCACAGGATACCCGCGACTTCGCGGCGCAGCTCCTCCCCCTGCGGGAGGATCCTGCTCTGATCGGCTATTTCCTTATGAACGAGCCAAAATGGGGCTTTGCCACGCAGACCCCCGCGGAAGGAATGCTCCTGAACACGGGAGCCTGTCCCACCCGCGACGCGCTCGCGGCTTTTCTGGAGGACCGCCACCCCTCCGACGCGGCACTCGCCGCCGCATGGGAGATGTCCGTAGATTTCGCGGAAATCAGGGGCGGACGAATCTTTACATCCTTCGGCGAGCGCGCTCGCGCTGATCTCGCCGCCTTTAGCACGGTAATGGCCCGCCGCTTTTTCACCGACCTATCGGAAGCCTGCCGCGCGACGGATCCGGAACATTTGAACTTGGGAGCGCGTTACTACACTTTGCCGCCCGACTGGCTGGCCGACGCGATGGGGGTTTTCGACGTCTTCAGCATGAACGCGTACGAAGAACGGATACCCGCGGAAGGTCTCGCCCGGCTGCACCGCCGTATCGGACTTCCCGTCCTCATCGGGGAGTGGCATTTTGGCGCGCTCGACGCCGGTCTACCCATGGCGGGGATCTGCCGCGTTGCCGATCAAACAGAACGGGGCAAGGCCTACCGCCGCTATCTCGAAGACGCCGCCGCACAGCCGTGGTGCGTGGGTGCCCATTACTTCCAACTATACGACCAACCTTATCTCGGCCGGTTTGACGGCGAGAACTGGAACATCGGTCTCATCGACATCTGTCATCGCGTCTACAGCGATTTCGCGGAAGCCGCCCGCCGCAGCCACGAACGCCTCTACGCCGTGGCCAACGGTGACATTCCGCCCTACGACGGTGTCCCCGGCTACCGTCCGCGGCACTTTTGCTAGCGTCAGCACGCCGCCGCGTAGCCGTCTTTGCGGCGGTCCGAGGCTGTGGTGTATGTACCGCCGGGCAGGCGCCGGACCGCCTGCATACCGCCGAAAACAACATCCGGCGCGCGGCCCGCGACAGGGTGGCCAAGACGGCGCAAGGCTTCGACGCGCTCCCCGGGGTAAGCCTCCTCGAAGATCAGCTGAAAGTCCTCCCGTACCTGCCAGCGCGGGGCGTCGCAGGCTTCCTGCGGGTCTTCGCCGAGCGCGAGGATACGGCGGGCCATCTGCAAATGACCCTGCGCCTGCATATGTCCGCCCATGAGGCCGAAGGCCATTTCGGGTGTCCCGTTCCGCGTGACAAATCCCGGAATGATTGTGTGGAAGGGCCGCTTTCCCGGCCCGACCGCATTGGAGTGGCACGGCACGGTGGAAAAACCGTAGCCGCGGTTTTGCAGGGAAATGCCGGTACCCGGCACGACGACGCCCGAGCCGAACCCGCAGAAATTGGACTGGATAAAAGAGACCATTGTGCCCCCGGCGTCCGCGGCGGCGAGGTTCACGGTGCCGAATGCCTTCGGCGGCGTCGCATACACCGTTCCCGCTGTCCCGCCCTGTATGCAGCGCGCACGCCGTGCGAGAAACGCGGGATCAAGGAGGCACTCCGCGCGCACCTGCATGTGCTCCGGATCGGCGATGTGGGCCGCGCCCTCGGCAAGACCGATCTTCATCGCTTCGATGAGCCAGTGCGTCGCCTCGTCTGTATCGCCGGGCGGCACATCCGCGGCGCGGCATTCGAGCAGCCCGAGCGCCACGAGCGTAGAGAGGCCCTGCCCGTTGGGCGGAAGCTCGTGGACGGTATGACCCGCGTAGGCCACCGAGAGAGGCTGCACCCAACTGCCCCCGTGTTCGGCGAGGTCGGCTTCGCAGAGGGCAGCGCCCGCCGCCCGCGAGGCGGCGGCAATCTCCCGCGCGAGGCGGCCCCGATAAAAGGATTCGCCGCCGGTCACCGCAATCTCCTCGAGGGTGCGGGCGACCGCTTCGGACCGGAACACCGCCCCTGCACGCGGTTCGAAGCCCTTTGGAAAGAAGTGTTCGACAAATGCGGGGAAGCGCCGGGCGAATGCCGATCCCGGCGCGGCCCGCCGGCCCATCGCCGCCCATGAAGACGCCGTCACCGGCCCAATGCAGAAGCCTTCGCGCGCACAGCGTATGGCCGCCCGGAAGAGATCGGTAAACGGAAGATGCCCGAAACGCCCGTGCAGTGCGCGCCATGTATCGACCGCGCCGGGCACGGTGACGCTCTCCCAGCCGAGCCGCGGCATTTCCGGTCGACCGAGAAACCTGGCCGGATCAAGCCCGCGCGGGCTCCGCCCCGATCCGTTGTAGCCGTGCAGCGCGCCGTCATGCCATACAAGGGCGAAGGCGTCGCTGCCGATCCCGTTGGAAGTGGGTTCGGTGACGGTCAGGCAAATTGCCGCCGCCAGCGCGGCGTCGACGGCGTTACCACCTGCCGCGAACATCTCCAACGCGGCTTCCGTCGCAGCGGGCTGCGACGTAGCGACCGCATTTTTCCCGATGGGCGGCGTAATCAACGCCCGACCTTCCCGTCCGTGCCCACCGCGGCCTCAAGTGTCTTCCGCACCGTAGAGAGGAGACCGTCCATGGACAGGGGTTTGCTGAGGCGCGCGTCGATGCCGGCCGCCGAAAACCGCTCACATCCCTCGCGGTCCGTCGCCGCGCTCACGCCGATGATCGGGATCGACCGGTAGGGATGGCCGGCTTCGCCCGCGCGAATTGCCTTCGTCGCCTCAATCCCGTCCATGCCGGGCATGCGCATGTCCATAAGCACAAGGTCGAACCGCCCGCTTGCCACCTTCTCCAGCGTCTCGCGCCCGTCCCGTGCGATCTCCGCCTCAAATCCGCCGCGCCGCAGGAAGATGGAGCAAACGCGTTGATTCACGGGGTTGTCCTCCGCGACAAGGATACGCGCTCCACACGGCTCCGAAGGGGAATACTCACCATGACCGGCTTCGTTTTCCTCAATGCGTTTTTCTTCGTTCGACACCTTCATCGTGCTGTCCCTTCTGTCGGACTCTTCAAAAGCGATGGTCACGATAAATGTGGTTCCCTCCCCTTCGACGCTGTCGACTTCAATCGAACCGCCATGAAGGTCGACCAACTGTTTCGTGATGGCAAGACCGAGCCCGCTCCCGCCGTGCAACCGCGTGGTCGAAGCGTCCGCCTGGCGGAAAGGCTCGAAGATCCGCTCGCGGGCGTTTGACGGAACGCCCATCCCTGTATCCCGGACGACAAACCGGAGCTTCGCATCAGAATCCGCGCCCGCCTCGCCAGCCTCCGCCTCGACCGCAACCTCCACGAATCCCTCTTTTGTGAATTTCACGGCGTTCGAGATCAGGTTGATCAGGATTTGCCGCAGTCTTGTGGGATCGCCTTTCAAGTTCGCGGGCACGGAGGGAGAAATATGCAGCCGCAAATCCAGTCCCTTCTTCCGCGCCGAGTCACGCAGGAGCAACATGCAGTCCTCAAGGATCTCCGCGACATTCAGTGGAACTTGCTCCAACTCGATCCCGCCGGCCTCGATGCGCCCCATCGCAAGCACGTCATCAATGATCTCGAGGAGAAACTCACCGCTGCGGCGGATGGTCGACGCATGCTCGCGGCGCCGGACGTCTTCGCACGTCAACTCCAGTTCCTGGGCGATCCCAATGACCCCGTTCATCGGCGTGCGGATTTCATGACTGAGGTGGGCGAGGAAGCGAAAGGTAGCGTCGCGCGCTTCTTCGAGCTCGCGCGTACGTTCGCGCAAAACCGCCTCCAGGCGCTCGTTCTCGCCGCGCATACGGCGGCGGTGTTCGCGGGCGAGAAAGGCGAAGCCGATGAACGCAAGCACAGCGAAGACCGCGACCCATTCGGGCCGCGGATACCACGGCATTTGCGCGAGAACCCGCCCGGCATTTTCCGCATAGGAGTGCATGGAGGTCAGCGTGTCTGTGAGTAAATAGCTCAATTCAAATCCTTTGCGCTCCTTGTCTTTAGATTTTTTTTACAAGGTCAAGGAGGAGCAGGCCGAGACCGAGGCATAAGCCCTATTTTTTGCACCTTAATTTAGGCGACACCATGCCGAAAATAAGTTACCCGTCAAGCGTTGATTCGAAAAATTGTCTAATGGGCAAGGCCTATCGCCGGATGACAGGGATCCTCTTCCATGCAACGAGCCACCGGTCCGCGGATGTCGCAATGCATCATTCGTTACAGACGCGAAGCGCCTTGGAGTGCCATTCGAAAGGCTCAAAATAGCCCTGAACCATGCCGGGGGTGGTAACGGAAACCCAAAATGGGGTGCAATCACGAAATATGTCATGGGCTGACTGAAGGAAGGGTCCTCGTTACGCCGGTCACCGGTAGCTTATAGCTTGCGTCGTAGCCGGGCGGCTTCAGCCGCCGGTCGGCCAGCGGCGCCGGGCGTTCGGGTACGGCGTCGCGGTGGAGTGGCGGGGGTGGGAAGTCCCGGCCGTTGCGGTCGGGCGATGCATCTGCCCGACAACGGAAGGGCCTCTCTCAAATATGGGGACCGGGCCGCATTTGCGTGTTGTTGACAACTCTCTTGATCACACCCAACTAAAAAAAACGGGGTTGCCCGGCGGCGTTCGGCTGCGGAGGCGAACTACCGTACATCCGCCAATCCGACCACTCGACCGGGCAGGCGGGGGGCTGGAATAGGCGGATGTTGCTGTCAGCGGCAGCGGCGACATCCTTTCCCAACAATGGAATCCATTGCCGTCATCGGAACCGGAATATCTGGAATGGCCGCCGCGCTGCGTTTGCACGAATCGGCACGCCTCACGCTATTTGAGCGAGAAACGTGGATTGGCGGGCACACGAACACGGTGACGGTGCGCGAAGGGACGGAAACGGTGCCGGTCGACACCGGATTCATGGTTTATAACGAAGTCACCTATCCGCGCCTCACCCGTCTCTTCGCAGAACTGAAGGTGCCCACGATGCCGACAGAGATGTCATTCGGCGTCTACCATGCGGGGGCGGGCCTGTCCTACTGCGGTTCATCGCTCAACCAAGTCTTCGGCGACCGCCGCAACCTCCTGCGTCCGCGCTTCTACGGCATGCTCCGCGAAATTCTCCGCTTCAACCGTGAAGCGCCCGCTCTTCTCGACTCCCCCGAGAGCGAGATGATGACCTTGGAGGCATTTCTCGCACGCGGACGCTACGGGCGCATGTTCCGCGACTATTACCTCATCCCAATGACGGGCGCGATCTGGTCGACGCCGCCCGACCGCATGCTCCGTTTCCCCGCGCGCACGCTCGTGCGCTTCCTGCACAACCACGGTCTCCTCGGAGTGAACACCCACATCCAATGGCGCACGGTGCGGGGCGGCAGCCGCGAATACCGCGAGCGGCTCATCGCCCCTTTCCGCGACCGCATCCGCACGGGATGCCCCGCCCGCTCCGTCCACGCCGCCCCCGACCATGTCGAGGTGCGCGACACCACCGGACGCGCCCACCGTTTTGACCGGGTTGTGATTGCGACCCATGCGGACGAAGCCCTCGCCCTGCGTGCGAATCCAGCACCCGATGAACAGCGGCTCCTCGGGGTTTTCCGGTACACACAAAATCCCGTTAAACTCCACACCGACGCGTCGGTGATGCCGCCGCACCGGCGCACATGGGCCTCTTGGAACTACCGCATGGATCCCTCGCCGGACGGCGGACGGGCCTCCACACACTATTGGATGAACCGTCTGCAAAACGTCTCGGAACGCACAAACTACTTTGTCTCCGTGGACGACCCCGGCCTCGTCGATCCCGCGAAAGTCCTCTGGGAGAAGGATTTCACCCACCCGACCTTCAATTGCGCGACGCGTGCCGCGCAGGAGGAGCTACCGCGGCTCAACCGGGGTGGGCGGGTGTATTACGCGGGAAGCTATTTCCGCTACGGCTTTCACGAGGACGGCCTCATGTCGGGGCTCGACGCCGCCGACGCCGTCCTGCAGGATGGAGGACAAAGTGAACTCGTCGCTGTATAGCTGCACCGTCGCGCACACAAGGCTGCGCCCCGTCCGTCATTCCTTCTCCACGCGGACCTTTATGTTTTTTCTCGATCTCGACGAGATCGACTCCCTCTGCGCGCGGGTACCCCTCATCAGCCGCAACCGCTTCAACGCCTACACGTTTTCCGACGCGGACCACATCCACCGCGGCAGCTCCGACCTGCGGGCCAACGTGGAAGCTTTCCTCCGCGAGAACGGCGTCGACGAAGCGGTCGGGCGCATCCGCCTGCTCACCAACCTCCGGGTGTTCGGGTATGTCTTCAATCCGGTCAGTTTCTTTGTCTGCGACGATGCCGCCGGCGAGCCCCTCGCCATGCTTGTCGAAGTCCACAACACCTTCGGCGAGATGAAACCGTTTCTCCTCACGCGGGAGCATTTCGCCCGCAACCGCTACCGGGATATCCGCGACAAGCACTTCTACATCTCCCCCTTCAGCGAACTCGATCACCAGCTCGAACTCCGGCTTCCCCTTCCCGGCGAACGCCTCAACCTGCAAGTCATCAACCGCCGCCGGCACGAGGACACCCCGTTTCTCACCGCGTCGCTCACCGGACGGCGCGTGCCGCTGACAACCTCCCGGCTCGCCGCCTACAGCCTGCGCTTTCCCCTCATCACGATGCGGATCATGGCGCAGATCCACTGGCACGCCCTCCGACTCTGGTGGAAAGGCGTGCCCGCCCGCGCCAAAGACGAGCACCCCGAACTCCAGCGCGGCATCGTCGCCAAAGCCGGCGCGGCGGACTGAGGAGAGCGGTGGAAACGCTGCCCCTACTCAACCGTCGTGATGTTCACCGGCACCTCCGGGTCGCCCATGCGGGCGTAGTCCATGACGCGTATCATCAAGCCCGCGCGCGCGCCGCGCTCGACCTGCAGGATCACCGGAACATCCGGATGCAGAGAACGCGCCCCCCGCACAATCCCTTCAACGCGGGACAACGCGACCTCCATCCCGTCGTGTACTACGTTACCCGCCGCCGTGACACGGAAAATCACGGGTTCCGCCTCTTTCTCTTGCTGCGGACTCAGCGACGGCATCGGCCTGTCCGCCGGAATGCCGCGCTCGTCGACAAACACCGTCGTCACAATGAAGAAGATCAGGAGGATGAAAACCATGTCGATCATCGGCGAGATGTTCAACTTCGTCGGCTCCTCCCGGACCACCAGATGTGCGTGCCTGCCCATGGCTAACCTCCTTTGCATGGAGCCTCACACAAGCAGAAAACCGGGTCAAGACAAAAAGGACCTCCACATCCGCTTTGCTTCCCGGAGACGCTTCCGCGGCGCATCATCCGCTACCGGCGCAGAGTGCCTTTCGACAGGTTCAAGGCCCTGAGTAATGCGAAGAGCGGCAGAGACCCGCGCCTTCAGCCTCCGGCTCCAACGCAAGGGCGATGGGGTTGCCGACCGGTCCTCTCCAAGGGGTGAAGAACCAACGCTCCAAGGCGGGCTGCGCCCCCGCGATTTCCGGCCTTACCCGCCCTATCGACGTGGAACCGCGGGGAAAGCGGCCAGCCGGCGGTTCCGGATGCCACCGGGGTCCGGTCGTCACAGTGGGTGGATTCCATCAAAGTGCGGCTTGCGCCCCCGGCGGTAATGCTGCACGCTCCGGTTTATGCCCGACAGTATCTACGAATCATCTCCGCTTCTCGCACAGTATTTGCTCTTTCATTACGGCCCGGAGAGCCTTGCGATGCCGTGGGCTTTCGGCCCGCGGGAGGCACTGGGGTTTCCCGTGCGGTGCGTGACGGAGTGCGTCGACGCGGCGTCGCTTCCGGCGGATGCGCGGGCGCTCGACGCGGGCTGCGCGGTGGGGCGCTCGACGCTGGAGTTGAGCCGTTTCTGCCGCGAGGCGGTCGGCTTTGACTACTCCCACACTTTCATCGTGGCGGCTTCGACGCTGTGCCGCGACGGCGAACTCCACTTCGAAGCGCCGGAGTACGGGATGATGACGACACCGGCGGTCGCGCGGTTGCCGGAAGGGATCGATCTTTCGCGTGTGCGGTTCCGCCGGGAGGACGCCGAACGGCTGCCGGAGGATCTCGGTGTGTTCGACGTCGTTCTGGCCGCGAATCTGCTCTGCCGACTGCCCCACCCCGACCGCTTTCTGGAGCGGCTGCCGTCGCTTTTGCGCCCGGGCGGGCAGCTCGTCATCACGACTCCGCACACGTGGTCGGAGGACTTCACGGCACCGGCATTCTGGATCGGAGGCACGCCGGATTCGGGGGCACCGCTCGACGCCCTGAACCAACGCCTTCACCCGCACTTCGATCTCGCGGAAACGAAGGACCTGCCCTTCTGCATCCGCGAGCACGCGAGGAAATTCCAATGGTCGGTGGCGCAGACATCGGTCTGGCGCAGGCGCGACACACCCGCGGAATGACGAAAAAGGGCAAACCACGTTCGTATTCGCTGCGCCGCCCGCTCTCGTGGGCCGTCGGGCTCACGGCGCTGTGGGCGTTTTCGACGTGGATCGCGCTGGAGGGTTTCCGCATCGCCGCCCTGTGGCCGCCGGTCCTTGCCCTGCTCTGCATCGTGCTGACGCGGCGGGTGCTTGTGAGCCTCTTTCTCGGAGCGCTCGGCGGGGCGCTGATGATCGAGGAGGGGCGGCTGGGCGAAGCGCTCTGGTCACTGCCGTTCCGCTACCTGCTTCCCGCACTGGAAAGCCCGTGGAAATGGGGCGCGCTGCTCTTCACGCTTGCTCTCGGCGGGTTCGCCGCGCTGCTCGAGGCGGGCGGCGGTCTGCGGGGACTGTTCGAACGCTTCATGCAGGACCGGAAGGACGCCCGCAAGCGGCTGCAGTTCTCGGCCATGGGCCTCGGTCTCGTGTGCTTTTTCGACGGTTTGGCCAACAGCATCCTTGTCGGCCGCGTGAGCCGGAGCCTCGCCGACGCCTGCCGGGTTTCGCGGGCGAAGCTCGCCTACATCGTGGATTCGACGAGTTCGGCGGTGGCGTGTATCGCGTTTATCAGCACATGGATCGCGACACAGCTTTCGCTCATCGAGGAAGGGCTGCAAGCTGTCGGCGAGAGCGACCGCTTTCACCCCTACGCGGTATTCTTTGCGTCGATACCGCTGAATTTCTACGTGCTCTTCACCCTCCTGCTCCTCGGGCTGAGCGTGGCGATGGACTGGAATCCCGGACCGATGCGGCGTTTCGAGGAGCGCGCCCGCGCAGCGAAGACACCCCCGGACAACGGCAAACGGCTTCTCGACGCCTCCGCCGCACCGCTGCGGACGGCGCTCGTCCCGCTGGGCATCCTTGTCGGCGGAATCATGGTCCTCTTTTACCTGCGTGAAGCGCGCCCCCTCTGGCCGGTCACCGTGGAGAAAGCCGCGCTCTCCTTCAGCAGCGCAGACGGCCCCTACATTCTTCTGGCGGGGAGCGCCGCCGCCATCGCCGCCGCCGTTGCACTGTACCCGCGCGGGCGCGGCACTCCGCCCGTCCTGCCCGCCTTCATCGGCGGCGTGCGCAGCCTTGTCCTGCCGCTCACCGTCCTTCTTTTCGCGTGGATGCTCGCCGGCGTCATCGCCGAGGCCGGCGCGGCGCAGGTGCTCGGCGACCTGCTGGGGGGCAATCTGTCGCCCGGCCTGCTGCCGCTTGCCGTGTTTCTACTCGGCGCTCTGGTCTCGTTCACGACCGGGACAAGCTGGGGCACAATGGGGCTCCTCATGCCGCTGGCCGTGCCGCTGGTCTTTCTGCTCGGAGAGCCGCCCGAGCAGGCATTTCTGCTCTCCGCCGTTGTCGCGGCGGTTTTCAGCGGGGCGGTCTTCGGGGACCATTGCAGCCCCTTCAGCGACACCACGCTGGTCGCCTCAGCGACATGCGGTCTGCGCCCGATCGACCATGTGCGCACGCAGTTGCCGTACGCACTCACGGCGGCGGCAGCGGCCGCGGTGTTCGGCTTCCTGCCCGCGGGGACAGGTTTCCTTCCGGCCTACGGCGCTCTCTTGCTGGGCGGCGCGGCATTGGCGGCGCTCGTCACCCTCGCAACGATGGGCGCACGGCGTTGACGCGAGGCGAGAAGCGGGTTTGGACGGATCTGTCCCGTGTATCTATTTTTTTCGCGCCAGCATCACTCAAGGTGCGGCGTATACTCCGGGACGAGGCGCTGGATGATCTCCTTGATCTCGTTGCTCCCGCTCCGGTCGAGCTTGCCCCGCAATTCGGCGAAGATTTCGTCACACATGCCGCAACCCTCCGGATTCGCGATGAGGCGGCGGATTCGCGGGTGATCGGTGGTCTCGTGCTCTTCGGAAAAGTGTTGCAGCTCTTCGTAGAGTTTTTCGCCCGGTTTGAGCCCCGTGAACTCGATCTCAATATCTTCATCCGGACGCAGGCCCGAGAGCAGGATCATCTGCCGCGCGAGGTCGACGATCTTTACCTGCTGCCCCATATCGAGGACGAAAATCTCGCCCCCGGTCCCCTGCGAGGACGCCTGGAGAACGAGACCGACCGCCTCGGGGATCGTCATGAAATAGCGCGTCACATCGGGATGGGTAACCGTCACCGGCCCGCCGTCGGCGATCTGGCGGCGGAAAATGGGCACCACGCTGCCGGACGAGCCGAGGACGTTGCCGAACCGCACCGCGCAGAACTTCGTCATGTCGTCCGCCCGGCGCTGCCGCCCGATGAGGATAAGCTCGGCGAGGCGCTTGGACGCGCCCATGACGCTTGTCGGGTTGATCGCCTTGTCCGTCGAGATAAAGACAAACTTCCGCACCCCGTGCTTGATGGCGGCATCCGCGAGGTTGAGCGTGCCGAGGACATTGTTTTTCACCGCCTCGCCGGGCTGCCGCTCCATCAGGTAGACGTGTTTGTGGGCGGCGGCGTGGAAAATAAGCGCCGGCTTGTAGCGCTCCATGACTTCATCGATCCGCGACTCGTCGAGAATGTCCGCCACCACGGCGCTGGCCGGCGAACCGGCATGGGCACGCTGCAGCTCCTGCTCGATCTGAAAGAGCGCGCCCTCCGACTGCTCCAGCATAATGAGCCGCCGCGGATTGTGGCTCATCACCTGGCGGCAAAGCTCTCCGCCGATGCTCCCTCCCGCGCCGGTCACGAGAACGACGCGGTTTTCGATCATTCCGCGGATGGAAGCACCGTCGAGGTTCACCGGTTCGCGGCCGAGCAAGTCCTCCACGTCGACGGGGCGCAGCCGCGAGACCTTCACCTTTCCGGAGGCAATGTCGTGCAGCGACGGGACGATCTCCACCCGGCGGCCCGCCGCACTCATCATCTCGATGACCTCGCGCGTGCGCTTGGCGGAGGCAGAGGGCATGGCGATGACGACATGCGAAAACGTCACCTTCTTCGAGACGCGCTGGAGGTCCTCCGGCGCGCCCGCGACAGGAATCCCGTGGATGATCTTGCCGTGCTTGCGCGGATCGTCGTCAAAGAACACCACCGGGCGGAACCCGCGCGCGGGCTGGGCCAGCAGTTCGCGGGCAAGCGCCGCGCCCACGTCACCCGCGCCGACAATCGCCAGCCGCAGCAACCCCCGGCTGCGGCCCGACGGGCGCGAACGGTACCGCTCGTGATACACCCGCAGCCCCACGCGGAACGAAGCGAGCAACGTGACTGCAAGAACAAAGTTGATCAGCACGACGCCCCGCGGAAAGACGACTTCTTGCGTGTCGACCGTCACCACCTGGAACATCGAGAAGAACAAGGCCGCCGCCGCCATCGCCATCGCCAGGCGCAGCAGGTCCGGCAGGCTGAAATACGAAAGCAACGTCCCGAACTGCCGCGCGAGAATCAACAGCAGCAGCTCGACCGCTACCACCGGCACGAGCAGCACCAGCCGCGCCACCGCCATGCGCTCCGGGACGGCGAAGTCGAACCGCAGCTCGAAAGCCGCCCAAAGGGCCGTGACGAGAAGCGCTGCGTAGACCGCGCCGAGGAGCACGAACCGCCCGCCCTTTCCAAGGTTGAGCACGATGCGCTTCATGGCTGCGGGCGGAACCGGCGGAGGGGAGGCCGCGCGCACAGGAAAGGACAGACACGGGAAATATAGGGCTTCGACACGGTTGATTCCATGGATTCAAGTAGGGTTTGGAAAGATAGCTTTCCAAGGCAAAACCCGCAGACTAGCCCTCCTCCGACGTAGAACGAAAGCAAAAAGAATACGCTCCGGCGGCCTCCGGCGCCCGCACGCGAGAGCTGCGCCGACACGGCACGAAAGGATTGACGCGCGCGGCGGCATTCCCCCTCATCCTCTCTCCGGATGACTGCTGGCGGCGGCGGGCGCGGCATTTTTCCGCGGGAGTCGGCGCCGCATGACCGTTACATTAGCGAAATTAATGTTGTCAGCTCTCTTTATTCGATTTGATTAATACGGTTTTCCACTAACACAAAACACACAACATCATGCCGATCGCCACACCGAAACAGTTCGCGGCCATGCTCGACGCCGCCCAGAAGGGCAACTACGCCTACCCGGCCGTAAACGTCACCAGCATCACGACGATCAACGCGGCCCTCAAGGCCTTTTCCGACGCCAAGACCGACGGGATCATCCAGTTCTCCACCGGAGGCGGCCAGTTCGCCTCGGGTCTCAACGTCAAAGACGCCGCCCACGGGGTCATCGTCCTCGCCGAGGCCGCCCACCGGCTGGCGGAAAAGCACGACGTGCTCGTCGGGCTGCACACCGACCACTGCCAGCCGAAAGCCGCCGAAGGCTTCCTCAAGCCGCTCATCGCCGCCACGGCGGAGCGCCGCGCCAAAGGCCTCAACAACCTCTTCCAAGCGCACATGCTCGATGCCTCGGACCTCCCGCTCGAAGAGAACATGGCCCTCTCCAAAGAGTACCTGAAGCTCTGCGCCGAAAACGAAATCATCCTCGAAGTCGAGGCCGGTGTCGTCGGCGGCGAAGAGGACGGCGCGGCGGGCGGCGAAGACACCCCGCAGGAGAAACTCTACACCACCCCCGAGGACATGGTCGCCGTCTACGAGGCGCTCAACGGCATCGGCCGCTACATGTTCGCCGCGACCTTCGGCAACGTCCACGGGTCCTACAAGCCGGGTGCCGTCAAGCTGCGCCCCGACATCCTCAAGAAGGGCCAGGACGCCGTCGTCGCCAAGCACGGCAAAGAAGCGTGGTTCGACCTCGTCTTCCACGGCGGCTCGGGCACCTCCCTCGAGGAAATCCGCGAGACCCTCGACTACGGCGTGGTCAAGATGAACATCGACACCGACACCCAGTACGCCTTCACCCGACCCGTCGTCGACCACATGATGAAGAACTACGACGGCGTCCTCAAAATCGACGGCGAAGTCGGCAACAAAAAGGTTTACGACCCGCGCTCCTACCTCAAAAAGGCCGAGGAAGCCATGGCCGCGCGTCTCGTTCAGGCCGCCGAAGATCTCCGCAGCAACGGAAAAACGATCTTCGGCCAAGTCTGATCGACGCTGGACCAAGAAAACTGATTTTCACAAAGGCGGAGAGCACAGACTCTCCGCCTTTCTCTTTTCCAGCCTCAAAACACCCTGTCCGCCGGAAACGCGAAATAAACGAATCCCGCGAGCAGCACCAGATAGATGGAGAACCAAAAGAGGCGGCGCTGCTTGAGGAATCCGATGAGCCAGATGATGCTCACCCACGACGCCGCAAACGAAACCAAAAAACTCACAATCAGGCCGGAAACCCCAAGGGCGAGCAGCTCCCCGCTCGTGACGTCGCGCAGAGCGAGGACCGACGATCCCACAAGGACAGGAATCGCCAGCAGAAAGGAAAACCGCACCGCCGTGTCGCGGTTCAGTCCGACGGCCAAACCCCCGATCAGCGTCGCGCCGGAACGGGAGATTCCCGGCAGCACCGCCACCGTCTGCGCAAGGCCGACAAGCACCGCGTCCAGACCCGTCACCTGGCCGACCTCGCGTCCGCCGACACGTTGAATCCGCTCCACCAGCAACAACGCCACCGCCGTGCAGAAAAGCGCGCCGGCCACGACCGGCGGCGACTTCAAGGAATCACCCATCATCTTCATCAGGAGCAGACCAAGCCCCCCCGTGATCACCGTCGCAATGCCGAGGTAGATCGCATACCGCCCCGCCACCGCGTCCTCCGGCCCGCCGCGCCGCAGCACCCAGCGGAAGAAACCCTCCACCACCCACAGGAGATCCCGGCGGAAGTAAAGGATGACCGCGAGCAGTGAAGCCATGTGCAGGTAGACCTCGAATCCGAGACCCGGCGTCGAAATCCCGAGAATATACCCCGTGATGACAATGTGCGCCGTGCTCGAAATCGGGAGAAACTCCGTCAATCCCTGCACCAACCCGAATAGAACCGCTTCAAAAAAAGTCATGGCTGCGCAGCGAAACGCCACCCCGTCCCGCAGGCAATCCCAACTTCGGGCACTTTCGCCAATGGCTTCCTCCCGCCAGCCTCACGCGGCACGCGGAATGGCAAACCCCCGGCTTCATTCCGTGAAATTCATACAATAAATCCAAAGTTGCTCATTCCCCAATCAAGCGACCCATTTGCGCCAATTTTCTAATGCCCGCCATGTGTAATATGGAGTAATAGATGCCGGATTTTCCGTAAATTTCAGATATTTCTCTCTTGGTAGATCATATGTCGATCTATTGCTGGTTTAGAATGCCGGACATTGAATTTGACGGGGGAATCGGGGAAGGGGGTGATTCAGGGGTGCGATGCGGGTGACGATGACTTGACTTGCGGGGGTCCATACCCATTTTCAGCGCGTTCAATTCGGCGGGCAGCCGTCCGCCGACGCACCGGCATGGCACAGGATTTCAAGGATACACTCAATTTACCGCGCACGGACTTCCCGATGCGCGGCAACCTCCCGCAGAGCGAACCCGTCCGGGCACGCGGCTGGGACGAGGCCGGTCTTTACGCGAGGATCGTCGATTCCCGCCGGGAGCAGCCGCCGTATATTCTGCACGACGGCCCGCCGTATGCGAACGGCGACATCCACATGGGGCACACGCTCAACAAGGTGCTCAAGGACACCGTGGTGCGCTACAAGACGATGCGGGGGCACTACGCACCGTATGTGCCGGGCTGGGACTGCCACGGACTGCCGATCGAGCAACAGGTGTTGAAGAAGGCGGGCGACAAGATCCACGACATGGAGCCCGGCGCGCTGCGGCGGCTGTGCCATGCGTATGCGCACGAGTGGATCGGGAAGCAGCGGGAGCAGTTCAAGCGGCTCGGGATTCTCGGCGACTGGGAGCGGCCCTACGTGACGACCGACCGTTCCTACGAGGTGGGCATTTTGAAAGTGCTGGAGGCGCTGGTCGAGAAGGGGCTGGTGCGCAAGGGATTCAAGACAGTGCACTGGGATCCGGTCTTCCGCACCGCGCTGGCGGAGGCGGAGATCGAGTACCATGAACATGAATCGCCCTCGATCTATGTGGCGTTGCCCGCTGTCGAACCGGAGCGGCACAAGGCGCTGAAGGGCCTCAAGAACCCGGCTTTCGTGATCTGGACGACGACCCCGTGGACCATGCCGGCGAACCTCGGCATTTGCCTGCACCCGGACTTCGAGTATGTCGCCCTCACCGCACCGGACGGAGGCCACTATATCGTGGCGGCGGGGCTGAAGGAAGCGTTTGAGAAGGACTGCGGTTTCGAGGCGCTGCCGGTGGCAGCGAAGTTCGGGGGCCGGGAGCTGGAGCGGGCGGAGGCGGAGCATCCGTTTTTCGGGGAGAAGCGCAGCCTCGTCATGCTCGGGGAGCACGTGACGCTCGCGCAGGGCACGGGCTGCGTGCACACCGCGCCCGGGCACGGTACGGATGACTTCAACATCGGCCGGCAATACGGCCTGCCGGTCTTCTGCCCGGTGGACCACCGCGGGCGCTACACCGGCGAATTTCCGGAGATGGAGGGCGAGTTCGTCTTCGACGCGAATCCGAAGATCGTCGAAGCGCTTCACCGCAAGGGCCTCCTTGTCGGCCACCGCAAGGTCCGGCACGAGTATCCCTACAGCTGGCGCAGCAAGCATCCGATCATCTTCCGCGCCACGGAGCAATGGTTCATGGAGCTGGCCGAGGGGGGCGTGCGCGACCGGGCGATCGACGCCATCGACAACACGGTGGAGTGGATCCCCCGCTGGGGCTACGAGCGCATCCGCTCCATGGTGGAACGACGCCCGGAGTGGTGCCTCAGCCGCCAGCGCCACTGGGGCGTGCCCATTCCCGCCGTGCGCTCGAAGGCGACGGGCAAGGCCCTCCTCGACGCCCGCGTCGTCGCACGTTTCATCGAGCGGGTGGCGGAGCGCGGCACGGACGCATGGTATGACGAGCCCATCTCCGCGTTCGTGCCGGAGAACCTCGCCGACCCCGGCTCGGATGCCCGCGGGCCTGACGCCTTCGAAAAAGAATTCGACATCCTCGACGTGTGGTTCGACTCCGGGTCGAGCCATGTAGCCGTGCTGGAGCAGGACGAGCGGCTGCGTTCGCCCGCCGACCTCTATCTGGAAGGGAGCGACCAGCACCGGGGCTGGTTCCAGAGTTCGCTTCTGCTGGGCATCGGGGCGCGCGGCCATGCGCCGTACAAGACCGTCCTCACACACGGGTTCGTCCTCGATGGCGAAGGCAAGGCGATGTCGAAGTCGATGGGCAACGTCATTTCCCCGCTCGACCTGATCAAAGGATTCGGGGCCGACGTGCTGCGGCTCTGGGTTGCGAGCACGGACTACCGCAACGACGTCGGGATTTCCGAAGAGATCATGGCGACGACGCGCGACGCCTACCGCACGGTGCGCAACTCGCTGCGCTTCCAGCTGGGCAACCTCTACGATTTCACGCCGTCACGGGACGCCGTGACGCCGGAGCGGCTCAACCCGCTCGACAAATGGGCGCTGGCACAGCTCGCCGGCCTTGTCGAAGAGGTGACGGCGGCCTACGAAGCCTACGAGTTCCACCGCGTGCACCAGGCGCTGAACCGCTACTTCACGGTGACGCTCTCGGCGCGCTACCACGACTTTCTCAAAGACCGGCTTTACACCATGCGGGCCGACAGCGAGGACCGCCGGTCGGCACAAACCGTCCTGCACCACCACGCCCGCGTTCTCATCCGGCTCCTCGCCCCCGTCCTCGTCTTCACGGCGGACGAAGCCTACGGGTTTCTCCCCGGCGAGGACCGCACGGCGGGCAGCGTACACGAGACGGACTGGCCGGAGGTGCCGGACGCATGGCGGCAGATGGAAGAATCCGCCGAAGTCCATTCACTTTTCGATTTGCGAGACCGCGTGAACGAGCGCCTTGAAGCCCTCCGCGCGGAGAAGGCCATCGGCAAATCCATCGAAGCCGCCGTCGAGATAACCGCCTCGCCCGAGGATCCTGTTTTCAAGCGCCTGCGTTCCCTCGAAGCGGTCCTGCCCGAGCTGTTTATCGTCTCGCAGGTGACTTTGAACGAATCGCCCGCGGCATCGTCTCTCCACATCCAAGCGCGTCAAGCGGACGGTGTCCGCTGCCCGCGTTGCTGGCGGCGCGTGCCCGCGCTGGTGACCTCCCCTCTCGGGGACGTCTGCCCGCGGTGCGCCGAGGCCGTGGAAGCCGCCGCCTGACAGCACCGTATCCCGCCCCCTGACCGACACATCCCGGAACCCTCAACACCTTCCCGTAAACTTTATGTCCGCGAAAAAGTCCGCCGCCAAAAAAAGCAGCAAGAATCCGAAAAAAGCCGCCGCCAAGAAGACCGCCGCGAAAAAAGCGACGGCAAGTAAGCGCGTGAAGAAGGAGGCAGCCTCCAGGACGGCAAAAAAAGCCGCCGCGAAAGAGGCGGCGCCGTCCGCGGCCGACGCCCCTTCAAAGAAGAGTGCAAACGGCAACTCCAGCGGTGAAAAGCGCGTGCGCCGCGCCGCCGCCCTCCACCGCGACAAGCGCCACACGCCGCCGATTTTCAAACTACCCTCCCGCCGCCAGGCTCCCATCGTCTTCACCCTTGAGGACGTGCGCGACCACCTTGCCAAACGGAAGAAAGATGAGGAAGCCACCGTCGCCGAAAAAAAAGCGGAGGAGGCCAAAAAGACAGCCGCGCCGGCAAACACGGGCGGCGCCGCACCGGTGGACGGCACCCCCAAAAGCGGCAAACGCGCGGCGGCCTCGCTTGACGACATCCTCGGCTTCGGCTTCGGGGGCGGGGGTGCGGCGCGCGGGGGCGAAGTGCCGAACAAATGGAAACGCTTCCACGGGCTCCTTGTCGAACTGCGCGACTCCGTGAAAAGCGGACTCATGCAGCATTCCAACGACACCCTGAAGCGTTCGCAGAAGGAAGACGCGGGCGACATCTCGACCTCCGCCGACGCCGGCACGGACAACTTCGACCGTGACTTCGCCCTCAGCCTGCTCTCTTCCGAGCAAGAAGCGCTCAAGGAAATCGAAGCCGCCATCCGCCGCATCCACGACGGCACGTACGGCGTCTGTGAGATCACGGGAGAGCCCATCGCGGAGGAGCGCCTCGAAGCCGTGCCCTTCACCCGCTTCTCTCTGGAAGGCCAGCGCCAGCACGAAGCGACGAAGCGACGCAAATCCAACCGCGGGGGCGCCGTTTTCGCCGAGAGCACCGCCGATATCTCGTTCGGCGGCGACGATGATGGCGACAACTGAGAAAATCCGGGCCGTCTTTCGTCGATATCCCGTTTTCATCTGGCTCACGACGGGCGTCTTCGCGCTCGACCAGGCCACCAAGCTCTGGATCGTCCATCTCTCCGGCCTGCGCCCGCACGCCTACCCGCCTTTCGGCGGGTTCGAGATCATCCCCGGCTTCTTCTCCATTGTTCACACGACCAACCCCGGCGCGGCGTGGGGCATCCTCGAGGGCCACTCCTGGTTTCTCGTCTCGGTGGCCGTCCTCGCCCTCGTCGGCATCCTCCTCTTCCGCAGAGAAATCGAGCTGGAGCGCCGAAGCATGCAATGGGCCTTCGGGCTCATGAGCGGCGGCATCCTCGGCAACGCCCTCGACCGCCTCGCCTACGGGCACGTCGTCGACTTCATCGACGTGCACCTGCAGTTCTACCGCTGGCCCACCTTCAACGTGGCCGACAGCGGGATCGTCGTCGGCTGCGCGCTCTTTGTGTGGCTCAGCTTCCGCCCGCCGCGGCAGCCGAGCGCGCGTGAAGGCGAACGTGCGGCGCGGGAGCGGTAAAAAGAGCGGGCACCCGCCGCTCACCGCCCGATTCGCCGGGTGAGAGCGCCGGAGTTCGCCTGGCTTAACCGAGCCGCCCGGCAAGCCACGCCTCGACGCCGTCGAGGGGGACGCGGACCTGTTCGGTTGTGTCGCGGTCGCGGATCGTCACGGCATTGTCTTTTTCGATGGTGTCGAAGTCCACGGTGATGCCGAAGGGCGTGCCGATCTCGTCCTGGCGGCGGTAGCGGCGCCCGATCGCACCGGCCACGTCCCAGTCGACACTCCAGCGGCGGCGGAGCTGCTCGTATAGGGCGCGCGCCTTCTCCACCAGCTCCGGCTTGTTCTTGAGGAGCGGGAAGACGGCGGCCTTGTAGGGCGCGAGGCGCGGGTGGAGCGAGAGGACGACGCGCTTTTCGGGCTGCCCTTTTTCGTTGGGCACCTCGTCCTCGCGGTAGGCGGCGGTAAGCACCGCGAGGAAAAGCCGGTCGACGCCGAGGGCGGGCTCGACGACATGGGGAACGTAGCGGAAGGGCTCCTTGCCCGCTTGCTTGCGCGTCTCGTCGAAGAACTCCATCGACTTGCCGCTGTGCTTCTGGTGCTGCGTGAGGTCGAAATCACCCCGGCAGGCGATGCCCCAAAGCTCCTGCACCCCGAAGGGAAACGCGAACATGATATCGGTCGTGCCCTTTGAGTAATGGGAGAGCTTTTCCTGCGGATGCACGTCCTCGCTCAGCATTTCACCGGGGATGCCGATGCTTTTGAGCCAGTCCATGCACCAGTCGATCCAGTAGCGGTACGCCCGCGGCCACGTTTCTTCGTCCGGATCGATGAAGTACTCCATCTCCATCTGCTCGAACTCACGCGAGCGGAAGACAAAGTTGCGCGGCGTGATCTCGTTGCGGAACGCCTTGCCGATCTGGGCGATGCCGAAAGGAATCTTCACCCGCCCGGTATCGACAACGTTCTTGTAGTTCTGGAAAATCCCCTGCGCGGTTTCGGGCCGGAGGTAGGCCGTGGCGGCGGCATCGGCGAGCGGGCCCACCTTTGTTTCGAACATGAGGTTGAACTGCCGCGGGGCCGTGAGCGAACCGGGCTTGCCCGTGGCGGGGCTCGGGATGAGGGCGTATTCCTCCGGATTCGCCTCGGTGTAGTCGCGCAGAACGAGCGGCGCCAGCTCACCCTGCCTGGCGAGCTTGCGCTTGAGGTCGGCGGCCTTTTCGGCGGCCTCCGCCTCCATGCCGCCCTTTTCCTCCACGGACACGTAGCCGATGGTCTCGCCGTCCACCACGACGGGCGCGAAAAAGAGCTGGTCGGCGCGATAGCGTTTTTTCGATGCCTTGCAGTCCACCATGGGGTCGGCGAAGCCGTCCACGTGGCCGGAAGCCTTCCAGATCGACGGGTGCATGATAATGCTCGAGTCGAGGCCCACAATATCGTCGCGCCGGTGCACCATGTCATCCCACCACGCCGCCTTGAGGTTGCGCTTCAGCTCCGCTCCGAGCGGGCCGAAGTCGAAGAATCCGGCGTAGCCGCCGTAGATCTCACTCGACTGGAAGACAAATCCCCGCCGCTTGCACAGCGTCACAAGTGTCTCCATCGACACCGCCGCGCCCGCTCCTGCGTTTTCTTTCGACATAAGCCGCCCACCTTGGGAAGCCGCCGCGCGGCGGTCAAGCGCCGGACACCGGGGAAAAACGCCCCTTTGCCCTCGCCACGGCGGGAGCCGGACGGTTTCCTTTCCGTCATGGACCGAAAAGAACAGGAATCCTTCATTCCGGTGATCCGGGACCGGCTCGCGGAAATCCGGCGCGAACTCGAGTCCGGCTCGGAGGACCGGGCGGCGGTTTCGCCGGACAAATCCATCGGACGCCTCTCACGGCTGGATTCCATGCAGATGCAACAGATGGCCCTCGCGGGCAAGCGGCGGCTGGAGCAGGAAGCGCGCGACCTCGGAGACGCCCTCCGGCGCATCGAGGCGGGACGCTACGGCCGCTGCCAGCTCTGCGGAAAAGACATCTCGCGCGAACGCCTCGAGTACCAGCCCGCCGCGACCTGTTGCGTGCCGTGTATCCAGGTTGCTCGCTGACCAGTGCCGTCGCCCGCGCGGCTTCGACGCATAGCACGGGCGGCCGGAGCGCCTCTTTGCGCGGGAACCGGTTTGCGTTCACGCGGGAGGGGGCTACGGTGGAATATTCTCCGGAGGGAACCGCACGGTGCTAAGCACCGCCCGCGCCCGGACGGCCCCGGATTGACCGACCACAAACGATGCATACGCCTCTTTTGCGCATTGAGCGCCTGACCAAAACCTACGGCGACCTGACCGCCGTCGACGACGTCGATCTCTCGGTCGAGGCCGGCGAGATTTTCGCCCTTCTCGGCCCGAACGGTGCCGGGAAGACGACGCTCATCAGTTGCGTGTGCGGGATGGTGCAGCGTTTCGCCGGGCGGGTGCGGGTGGCGGGCTTCGACGTGCGCGCCGACTATCCGGTCACCCGCCGCCTCGTCGGCGTGGTGCCCCAGGAGCTGAATTTCGACGGATTTTTCAAGGCCCGCAAAGTACTCGCCTACCAGGCGGGTTTCTTCGGCAAGCGCCGGGCCAAGGCGCGGGCGCGACGCCTCCTCGAGGACTTCCGGCTCGCGGAGAAGGCCGACGCTAACACCCGCTGGCTCTCCGGCGGCATGAAGCGGCGGCTGATGGTCTGCAAGGCGCTCATCCACGAGCCGGTCCTGCTCTTCCTCGATGAGCCGACCGCCGGCGTGGATGTGGAACTGCGCGACGAACTTTGGGCCTACGTGCGCCGCCTGCGCGACGAGGGGACGACCGTTTTTCTAACCACCCACTACCTGGAGGAAGCCGAAAACCTGGCCGACCGCATCGCCATCCTGCGGGAAGGGAAACTCGTCCTCCTCGAGACCAACGCCGGGCTGAAGGCGCGCTTCGGGCAACGCTGGCTGGAGATTCGCTTCCAGGACGCGGTGGGCGACGATGCCGTGGCCCGCCTCGGGGCGGCCACCGTGCAGCGCCTCGACGACCGCACCTTGCGCTTCAGCTACCGCGAAGACGGCGCGACGCGGACACAGGCGAAACAGCCGGCCATCGAACCGCTGTTGGAGGGAATCCGCCGCGAAGGCCTCCGGGTCGCCGCCATCGACGGCGGGGCCAGCTCACTGGAGGACATCTTCCGCCAGGTCATGCGCGGCGGGAGGGGCTCGACACCCGTACCCTTCCCCGCAGGTCGTCCGTCCACCGCCGATAACTGAGCCATGGATCCCTCGCCCGAAGACAACGCACCGGAGCAGCCCGCCCACCCCGCGCCCTTTCTCACCGACGCCGTGCGCGCTTCCGCACGGCAACGCGTCGAAGCCAAGGTGGCGGAGGCGACGCAGGCGACCAACGTGCTCGGCACCTTCACGCTCTTCGTGAAGGAAATGGAGCGGTTCCTCACCTTCGCCCTGCAGAGCCTCATCAGCCCGGCCCTCACGACCATGCTTTGGTTTCTCGTGTTCGGCTACAGCCTCGGCGGGCAACTCTCGGAAATGGGCGGGATTCCGTATGTCGATTTCCTCGTTCCGGGGCTTGTCATGATGGCGGTCCTCACCAACGCGTTTATCAACAGCTCATTCTCCTTCTTTATCACCAAGGTCCACGGCACGGTGGCGGACCTTCTCGTCACGCCGCTCACCCCCAATCAGATCATCCTCGCCTACACGGCGGCCTCGGTCGTGCGGGCGGTCGCCATCGGTTCCATCATCTGGGGCGTGGCCGCGCTCATGGGCGCGTCGACGATGCACCACGCGGGCTGGACCCTCGGCTTTCTTCTCCTCACAAGCGCGGGATTCGGTATTCTCGGGCTGCTCATCGGCATCCTCGCGCGGGATTTCGACCACGTGAATTTCATCCCGGCGTTTCTGCTGCTGCCGCTCACTTTCCTCGGCGGCGTCTTCTACTCGGTCACGCTCCTGCCCGCGCCGTGGGACACCGTCTCGCTCTTCAACCCCATTCTCTACATGATCAACGGCCTGCGCTACGGGATGACCGGGGTGAGTGACGTCTCCGTCGGCCTCGGACTCGCCATCTCGGCGGGGACCGTCGCGGCGGGATGGGCCGCGACATGGTGGCTCCTCGCCTCGGGGAAAAAGCTGCGCGAGTAGGCGGAACACCTGCCCTGAGTTGCCGCCGGGGCGCATTGCCGCTTCCTTCGCCGCCATGCCGGAACTCGCCGAAGTCGAATACTACCGCCGCCAGTGGCTGCCCGCCCTCGGCGACGCTGTGACGCGCGTCCACCTCCACCCGCGCGCCCGCGTCTTCCGCTCCACCGATCCGCGCCAAATCCCGGCGGCAGTAGAGGGGCGCGCCTTCCGCGAAGCGCACGCCCACGGCAAGCAGTTGCTCTTCCGCTTTGGAAGCGACACATGGCTGCACGTCCGCCTCGGCATGGCGGGCAAGCTGGAACGGGGCGACCCGGCGATGGTCCCCGGCAAACACGACCACCTCGTGCTCTTCACCGAAGCCCGCGCCCTCGCCTTCAACGACTACCGCATGTTCGGGAGCGCCGTGTTGCTGCGCTCCGCCGGGCTGCCCTCCTTCTGGCGAGGGCTCCCGCCCATGCCGCACGAGCCCGGTTTCACCCGCGGCGCCCTTGCCGCCTTCCTCCGTCGACGCGCAAAGGCGCCGATCAAGGCCGTTCTCCTCATGCAGGAACAGTTTCCGGGCATCGGCAACTGGATGGCCGACGAAGCTCTCTGGCGCGCCCGCCTCCACCCCGCCTGCCCGGCCGGCGCGGTTGCCGGACGCAAACTCTCCGACCTGCACCGCACCCTGCGCGAAGTCACCGAAGACGCCCTCCGCGTCATCGCCCCGGACTGGAGCGACCCGCCCGACGACTGGCTCTTCAACCACCGCTGGCGCGACGGCGGCACATGCCCCGCCACCGGAAAGCCCCTCCGCCGCGAGACCATCGGAGGTCGCACAACCTGCTACTCGCCCGCCCGCCAGAAACTGCCGCCCGGTCTCTGTCACGGCGGAATCCCCGGCCGCGAGGCTTGAATTTCCGCGGGTAAGCCTTTCAATGGGAGGTTTTTTCAGAATCCGAAACGACAAACCTTTTAGAAAACCCTACGATATGAGCACAACAACACCGGAAACCCACACCTTCCAGGCGGAGGTCAAACAACTCCTCGATATCGTTATCCACTCGCTCTACACGGACAAAGAGATTTTCGTGCGCGAGTTGGTCTCGAACGCGGCGGACTCGCTCTCCAAGCTCCGCCATCTCCAGCTCAAGGGCGAGACGCTCTTCGACGAGGACCTCCCCGCCGAAATCAATATCTCCACGGACGACGCCGCGGGCACCGTCACCATCCAGGACTACGGTGTCGGCCTCACACACGACGAGTTGGTGGAAAACCTCGGCACCATCGCCAAGTCCGGCTCCAAAGCCTTTGCCTCCGCCCTGCGCGAGGCGAAGGACAACCCCGCCGACACCCTCGAACTCATCGGCCAGTTCGGCGTGGGCTTCTACAGCGCCTTCATGGTCGCCAAGGAAGTGCGCGTCTACACGCACTCATGGAAAACGGACGCCGGCAACCTCTGCTGGGTGAGCGACGGCTCCGGTGAATACCGCATCGAACCGACGGAGGACACGCAGCGCCGCGGCGCGAAGATCGTCCTCAAACTCAAGGACGATGCCAAGGAGTTCGCCAAGGAAGACCGCATCAAGGAAATCCTGCAACGCTACAGCAGCTTCGTGCCCTACCCCGTCAACCTCAACGGCAAGCGGGTCAACACCGTCGAGGCCATCTGGACGAAGAGCCCCTCCGAGGTGAAGAAGGAAGCCTACACGGAGTTCTACAAATTCCAGGCCAACGCCTTCGACGAGCCGCTGCAGACCTTCCACTTCGCCGCCGACGCCCCGATTGAGATCAACGCGCTCCTCTTCACGCCGACACAGAATATCGAGCGCTTCGGCTTCGGCCGCATGGAGCCCGGTGTCGCGCTCTACTGCAAAAAGGTTCTCATCGACCCGCACCCGCGCAACCTCCTGCCGGAGTGGCTGCGGTTCCTGCGCGGGGTCATCGACAGCGCCGACCTCCCCCTCAACATTTCCCGCGAGTCCATGCAGGACAGCGCGCTTGTGCGAAAACTGAGCAAGGTCATCACCGGACGCTTCCTCAAGTTCCTCGGCGACGAGGCGCGCAAAAACCCCGACAACTTCGCCAAGTTCTACGACACCTTCGCGATCTTCCTGAAGGAAGGTGCGACGAGCGACCACGAGCACCGCGAGAAAATCGCGCCCCTGCTGCGCTACGAAAGCTCCGCCACCGAGCCCGGCAAAACCACCTCCCTCAGGGACTACGTCGAGCGCATGGGCGAGAACCAAAAGGAAATCTACTACCTCCACGCCCCCAAGCGCTCCACCATCGAAGGCGGTCCTTACCTCGAAGCCTTCAAGGCGCGCGGTCTCGAGGTGCTCTACCTCTTCGATCCCATCGACGAGTTCGTCATGACCCACCTCGGCGAGTTCGAGGGCAAGAAGATGGTCGCGGCGGACTCCGCCGACGTGACGCTCGACGAGGCCCCCGCGGGTGAAGGCGAGCCCCTCCCGGAGGACGAAACGAAGGCGCTCTGCGGTTGGCTCAAAGAACGCTTCGGCGACCGCGTGGAAACCGTTGAGGCAAGCAACCGTCTCGTCGGCAGTCCCGCCGCCGCCCTCAACGCCGACCGCTTCATGACCGCCTCCATGCGGCGCGTCCTCAAGTCCATGAACCAGGACACGGGTGCCGCGCCCGGCGTAAAGCTGGAGATCAATCCGCGCCACGCCCTCGTCAAGCGGCTTGCCGCACTGAAGGGCGACGACACCGACCTCGCGGGCGCCGTGGCCGACCAACTCCTCGACAACAGCCTCATGGCGGCCGGCCTCGTCGAAGACCCCCGCGAAATGGCGGGTCGCCTCAACGCCCTCCTCGAACGCCTCGCGGGAACCCAGCAGAAGCAGTCATGAGCCACCAAGGATCCGCGGGCAACGTCCTCGCCGCTTTGTGCAGCTTTTTCATTCCCGGCCTCGGGCAGTTGCTGCAAGGGCGGCTGCTGCGGGCGATCATCATGTTCGTCCTCGCGGCGGCGCTGTGGGTGGTTCTCCTCGGCTGGATCATCCACCTCTGGTCGATCCTCGACGCCGCCCTCTTCCGCCCGCCGGGCTGACAGCCGGCCGGCTCAATCGGGCATGAGCATATAGACGACATGCAGGCGGTCTTCGCCCTCCTCCTCATCGCCCGGCGGTTCCCACAGCAAGACTTGGACGAGGCAACGGCTGCCCTCAAAAAACCGGGTAAAGGAGCGAAGCCGGGCGAAAAAGTCGCGGTCTTCCAGAATGGCACGGACAATCGCCCGTTCGTTTTCATCGGCATCGGGAGATTTGAGCAACTCGCGTCTCTCCTTCTTGTTGAACGCTGCGATGACAAGGCTGTTCGCGAGGAGACGCATCGCCATTCCGCGCAGTGCCTCCCGCTTTACTTCATCGCCCGTTTCGCCTTGGTAAGCCCTCTCCACCACTTCCGCCATATCGAAAGCGAATGGCTCAAGCGCGTCGGCAAGCTCGTGTTCGTCGGGCTCGAAAACAAGCTCCGGTTCAAAAGGCATCCCTCCGTCGACCAAAACCTCTACCATCTCCTCGAACGCTTCACGCCGTCCGCCGCCGCCCGCGCACTCGCAATACAGCTTGATAGCGGGCTTCGCGGGCTGATCGTCGTCCGAGTCTTCGCTGTCGTCATCGTCGTACGCCTCGTCCTCCGATGCCTCATCACCGAGCCTCACGGCATAATGGAATCCATCCTCACCGCAACGCGCCCGCAGGCGGCCAAGGATCCGCTCAACGGTGCGTTCGTCCTCGTAGGGGCCCTGAACATAGTGCGGCTTCCCGTCCATACCGTATCTAAAGGTCTCCGCGCAATCCGCCGCCTTCACGCCGCCGAACACCCGCGAGGCCTTCTTGTAGTCGCCGTGCGGCGCAAAGCCGAAGCCGCGCGCATAGTCGACCGCGCCCTCGATAAACTTGCGGCACCGAGCGACGTCCTTCTTCTCCCGCCCGTTCTCAAAAATCCTCCCGAGAATCTCATCGAGTTCTGCGTCGTCACGCTGCGAGAGGAGGAAGGCGTTTTTGACCCCGAGACAAAAGCGGTCGACAAGGAACACGCCGAGGTCCCACGACCCGCCCCGCCGCCGCGCGACCACCACGTTGCCGATGCCCGGACCGTCGTCATCGAAAAGTCCGGTTTCAATATACCCTATATGATTTCCGCTCATCTACGCCCGGACAAAATGTGGAAACGATCGTCCAGGACCACAAAAATCCGGCGCTCCGCAATAATCCGCCGGAGAAAAATCCAGGCTCCCGGGCCTCTCAGAATTTCCAGGAAGTGCCGATCATGGCGCGGAGCGCCTCGTAACGGCTTCCGTTTTCGTAGACGAGCGAGCCTTTGAAGGAGCGTCCGCGGGTGATCCGGTAGCCCGTCCCGATGCCGTAGGCCTGAAAATTGTCGACGAAGCTGCTGCGGAGGAAGCGGGTATCCATGATATATCCGTGGTGCGTCCACCGCCCCGCGAGGTAGAACACTTGGATTCCATTTATCAGCACCTGCTGGTTGTCCCGAACCGGGTCGGGATAATCCTTCCGCCCAGAGTTCCACGCGAGGGACACCGAATTTCCGACATTCACGACCCAATGCTCGTCGAGGCGGTAGGCGAAGCTACTGGAGAGCCCCGTATTGTAAACCCACGCGCCTTGATTGAGGTCGGACGATTCGCGCAAAAAGATTCCCGCCGCCGGAGTCACCTTCCAGCGATAGGGTTTGCCGTCGGTCTTGATGAAGATGTGGTGCGAATAGGCCGCCGAGACACCCCCTCCGTAGATGCTGGCGTTGCCGGTGCTTATACCGTCGGCCCCGATCACGACATCTTTCGCCCGCGTGATGGAAAGCGGTGCGACAACATTCAGCACACCGCGTTCGCTCATCCGCCGGGAGTATGGAATCCTCATCGTGTAGAAGTCGAAGTCCACTCCGTCTACCTTGGAAGATCCGAAACCCACATCCACATCGAGAGCCGACATACCCGCCGTCTCCGCCGCGGTTTCCGCGATCTCCGCGGGTAGCTCCTCCTCGAATTGTTCAACGGCATCGTCCGTGCCGATGAAAGCCCCCAGCATCGCCGCCACCGCCGCCGCTTCCGCCGTCGTAGACCTCGGGGTACCGTCGGTGAGGCCGACTGCGGAGTGCGGGCCGTCGTAAAATTCTCCGTAGTGATGGTGGTGATCATCCCACCACTCTTCCTCTTCCCAGGGAGGGGGCGTCTGCTGCGCAAAGGAAGCGCAGGTGAAAGATAGCAGGACTGCGGTTAAAATCATCTTTCTCATAAAGGATCTCTTTGTTTTCGGGTTTGGCGCAAAAGCCCCGGCGTGGGCTGATTAGAAGATCGATTTGAACTGACACGCTGGATAAGTTTTGTTTTTATTAATAGCAACCATCAGCCGTTGCCGGACAACGATATCAGAAAGATGAAATCCCATTATAAGAAAATCTTTTCCATCCTCGTGCTTTTTCCGTGCATCATCGCGTTCACCGCCCTCGGCACGCTTGCATTCCCCGGTTGGAACCTGACCCCGCTCCGCGGTTTCATAGCCGCTTCAGTGGAAAGCCAGGTTGAAGGGCTTGAGTTTTCCTTCGCCGAGGCACGCCTACAACTGAAAGGAGGCACGCAACTGCAAGCAAGAATCCGACACACCACCTTGGGACAGGCCGGGGGCAAACGCACGCTCGAACTGGGCAACGCCGAGGTAAGCATACCCCTTCGCCGTCTTTTCGGCGGCAGGATCATGCCGGCGTGGTTCGACCTGCACGAAGTATCGGCCTGGCTGGATACCGACGAGTCCGGAATTCCCGTTCTTCCGCCGTGGCTTCAGGGACTGACCGAGACCGAGGCTGAAACAGTGGACACCACCGCATGGGATCCATTTCGGCTCAGTCAGATTCCGGTCATCTGGAAAATCACAGAAGGCGAAGCCGCGCGGGTCCGGATCACTGTATACAAAGCGCACCTCATAAGGAACGGGAAGACAGCCATCTTCTCGCTGCCATCGCTTCACATAGATCTCGACGGACGCGCGGACGGCGCGGAGGTCACTTGGCGGAGCGGTGAAATCGATGTTCCCGACTCCCACTACGTTTCAGGCCAAATGCGCGTCAACGTGCCGGATGAAAAGGTAGACTGGAAGAATCATCTTCGGCTTCCCTTGACCCCGGACCTCGCCGCATGGCTGGAAACGGGATTTCCTTTTCTTCCCGTTCCCTCATTCCTCAACACAACCGCCGAGCTGCATGCGGCAGGGAGGGTTGAACTGCTGGAGTCGCGCATGGATACATCCGGCCAGCTTACTCTCGCCGCCGGACAGATCGCACCCGTCGGCGATCCCGCCTTCCGACTGAGCCTGCCTCCGGTGACCATGGACTTTGGAAGTGACCTTTATTTCGGAGACGGCCTACCCCGTCTCCACAGCAACCTCGCGGTCCGTCTCGGGGAAGGAGAACGTGCTTCTGTTGTCACCTTCAACGCCCGTCTCGACAGCGCGGAAGACTCCCTCGGCATGGAAACCGTCGGCACACTCAAATACGTCGAAGACATCCTCGCCATTCTGCCTCCCGCCCTTCGCCCCGCGTCCATTACCGGTGACTTCCGCTGGACCGCCGCGCTCGACACCAGTCTCGCCCTTCCCGCACGCGTCCGGCAGGGATCTGTCTCTGTCAGCAGCGGGGGAATCGAACTCCGCCTCGAGGGTAATCCGGACCAACCCCTCCACATTGAACCGTTCACCTTCTCCGGAATGTTCGAACAATCCGGAAACCTCATAAACGTGTCCCCCTTTCATTTTCGAATGGGACCGCTTGCCATCGATGGCAGCGGCTTCCATTGGCACGGCAGCGAAGAGACACCCGGCGGAACAGGCACGATAAGTCTCCGCCCGGTCGCGACGGCAGACCTCATTCGTCTCATACCCGGCGGACAAGGCTTCATGCCCGATAGCTTCACCGAATGGTTTGAAGAAGTGAATGTCGAAACTGCCGACGTTACTTTTACCGTCCAACCCGGAGAAGAAGGCGACAGCTTCATTGAACGAGTTTCGATAACCCCCGCATGGAGGCTGAGCATCCATGGAAAACCGCTCTGCGGAGGCGGATCGGTCACCGCCGTTATTCCTGAGAATACAATTTCCATCGATCTACGGGCGGCTGAGTTTAACCCCGCCGGAATGCTCGTTCCTGTCATCTCCGGATACGTCGACATCGACTCCAAAACGACACTCTCCCTGCGCGGCGATATCGACATCCCGACGTTTTCGGGCCAGCTGACGGCGGCGCTTGAAGCCGAGCCGGGCTGGATCCGCCTCGCTGAGAATCCGGTGCTACGGACGGGTGAAGCTGTGCCGTTGCACGGCATAAGCTCACAACTGTACCTTGCGGGAGGACTGGACCACATCAGGAAAGCTGCAGGTGAATTCACTCTGTCCGCCGCGCCCGCACAACTCCACTGCACACTCTCAGCGGCACCCTTCGCCCTGCAAGCCGCCGACACGGAACCACTGCATCTCCACGTTTCGGCAGACATACAGCCGAAACCAACAAGAGAGATTCTCTATTGGCTTCATCCCGAAGTCGTGGCTGCGTTGCCCCTCCCGGCGGAGATTCTGCACCAGATCGATTTAGAGTCCGCCATGCTTCAGATGGAGATCAGCCTGCAGAACACAGATTCGGGTTCCGGCGTCACTCTTTCGGTGCCCGAGGCCTCGCTCCGGCTTCGAACAGGGCGTGAACCACTCCCTGTTTCGGCGACGGGCTTCAGCGAAGCAGATGGCTCAACGCGTGTCCTTTGGTCATCAGAGCCGTGGAATCCCGCGCAAACCGGTATAGAAACCGACAATTTTCTCCCGTTCTCATCCGGCATCCTGCAGCTTCCGCTCTCCTTTCGGGGAGAACTTCTTCTTCCCGGACCCTTCCTGTTGCACGATCCCGCCCGGCTCTTGCCCGACCTCCGCATCCAGGCACACGTGTCCGGAGAAGACGGTTCGATCCGCCCGAATCCGTCCCGCGAAGAGGGGTTCGCCCTTACCAAGGTCGACGGGCGGCTCTCCCTCACTCCCTCACCCCCGTCAATGGACGCGGTGCTGCTTGTCGAAAGCGGGATCGGAACCCTCCGTGTGGAATCAGAGGTCGCCGCCTTCCAAGAGACCGCTCCGAGCGTGCGGCTCAAGGCACAGGTAAGCAGTAACCTCTCCGCCGTGGACACCATCCTTGATGTGCTCGACCTCACGGAGCAACTTCCTTTGTGGGCGCAGAAGGGAGGATTCCGCGGGACCGTCGATGCAACGGTCGGCACCCGCGGGTTTCTCCGCGAAGATTGGAATCCCGGTGACTGGCCGTTGGAAATGGAGTTGAAAATGCGCGACATCTGGAGCCCGCTGCCGGACGATTCAACAACTTTCGGGCACCTTGACCATGACCTTTCCGTAGCCTGGGACGGGCGTGCCCTGACGACAAAGCTCGCCGGGCGGATACATCAACTCCGGCACGGCACTGTTATGAGCGGTGGCTTTGGATACGGGGGCACGCTCTCCGCATCCGCGGAGGCAGCCACGACGCTTGCGCTGGAGTTTGACCTGAAGGACCTCGCGACAAACGTAAGCCACTTCGCGACAAACAAGATTGCCGGGATTCCTGGGTCTCTCCGTCTCGAAGTGACCACACCGGCGTACGGCGTCTTACGGGATAGCCCGGCGGTCGACCTCAATTTGCACTTGAGAAACCTTTTCTTCGACTACCTGCGATTCCGCGCCAAGGCGCGCTTCAGCAACGGGTTCGCTGGCGAATGGTTCGGATGCGATGTACTGGATGTCGATTTCTTCGGTATGGACTACTCCGACCTTTCGCTCGCCGTCCGCCGTCAATCGACCGACACATTCACCGTCCGCTTAAGGAGTCAGACCCTCAACCTCGCGCCCGCAGCCGAACTCCTCGAGCCCTTCGTTCTCAACCTTCTCGAGGAAGCGGGCGGTGCGCCCGTAGCAACGGTGACAGCGCCGACGGTATTCGTGGATGAAGTGGACGATTACAAACAAACGGCCTCGGTTCCAGATTTGGTGTTCGACGCCGCCTTCGAGAGGATTCAAATCGGCAACATCCATAGCTTCGGTCCTGTCGAGGCACGGGGTAAGCTTACGGGAGGGTTGCCCGATACATTCTCACTGCACGCGAACGACACAAACCACTCCATCTCGTTCGTCGTGGACGCTCCGGATAACGACGGTATTCGGTCCATGGATTTCCGCCTCGCCGAGTTGGGGCATTGGCTGAATGTCGCGGTCTCCCCGCTGCGGCTCTACCAGAGTGAACGCGCGGCTGAAAACGAAGCGCTCACCACCCTTCTGAAGATTCCGGAGATTCTCGACCGCGGTCATCTGCGATTTGGAGGCGAGTTCACACTGCACCCAAACCTGTTGGCGAGCTTCAGTTCTGTCAGTCTGGGTGAGGTCGTTCTGCAGACCGAAATCGCCTTCCTCAACCGAATTGCCGCACTTGCCGACCGGAAGGTCACGCTACTCATTCCTTTCAAGGAGTTCCGCATCGCAGCCATCGACCTCGACGAACATGAAGTAACCGCGAAGGACATCTTCATGGAGGGGCCGATCAACCTTGCCCTCCAAACCGCGGGCTACGCTTTCGAGACCGGCAACCTGCACATCCTTGGACGTGTCTTCGGTGTTCCGTTCGAAGTCGTCGGCGTTCCGCCGGACCTTCAGTTTTTCCTGCAGGAGCGAAGCCCGGTCATTCGCGCCCTTACGGTGGAAGATGACTTTGAGTGGTAACCAAGGTCGCAGGCCAATTGGCGCTTGGATACGGCCGGGCATCGCGCGGGCGCGGCGCGCCTCAGCAAAAAAGGTCGCGCCCGATGGTACCGCGCCAGCGCTCGCGCCCGCTCTCGCCTTTACACTGCGCGAGGAATCGGTCGACACGGGCCTTCGCATCGCTCTTTGCCTCATCATCCAGTTGCACAGAGTCGAGATAACCCGAGCGCGACTCCCAGAAGGCACGGAAATAATCCTGCTGGCGGTCGAGCCGTTCGCCGTACCAATCACTCTCCAGCAAGCTCTCCCGCGTGAAGAGCGCACGCACTTCGGAATCCTGGTAGCCCTTACCCTCCCACTCGCCGCGGGCCATGATGTGCAAGAGCGCCTTGAGCGGCGGGCAGGCGAGTTCGATGCTCCCGTCCTCAAAGTAATGGCCTGCCACCCGCCGGTGGGTCTCCATGATATTGTGCATGCCGTCGACAAAGTCATCCATGCCCTGCTGCTCCGGCTTGAGCATGTCCTCGTCGAAGAGGATGCCGGGATTGGCGAAGATCCGACCCATGAAATAGGCGACAAAGGATTCATTGATCCGGTAGCCGAGAAGGCTCGCCGGAACGGTCTCTCCGTTGTATTCAAAATCTTCCATCCGGTCGAGGAACCCGTTCTCGATGAGCCACTCGGGGTTGCGCTCGAGCAGCCGCATGCGGCACCAGATTTCGGGCACAAGCAGGCTGATGTCATGGTCGACCCGGAACTTGGGGCCGACATAGCCCGCCGCCGTAATGAATGGTTTGTATCCCGTGAGGATCATCGAGACGAGCGCGTTGTTCAGGTCGACAATGGGCTGAAGCATGTTGAACGGCCCCTTCGTCAACCCGCCCTCGGATCCCGCGCCGGTCGTCGATGGACTCTTCCCTGTCATGCTGGAGATAAACTCCATGAACGCTTCCGGCAGCGGGAGGTAATGGACCGGATTGAAGACAGCGAGGTTGCGTATGGCCCCTTCCGGCGGATTATTGCGGCGCCCCGGAAGGACGGCGCTCACCGTGAACACGCCTCTCTTCTCCTTCTCCAACCGGCGCAGGAGGCGGTGCCCCACCTCCGCGACGTAGGGATCGCGGGGGTACTCGAGTGTCGAGACGGTTTGCAGGTAACGGGGATTCTTCGACGGCTTGCCCTCGACAAGGCGCGGGTTGGAAGATGAAACGACATACTTCGGATGCCGCTCCGGATACTCCACGAAGTCGCGGATGCGTTCTTTCATGGGGTCGGTGAAATAATCGAACCGCACGGCATCCTCCACAATCTCGCGCGCATCTTCGTGGGTAAGCGGCTGAAAGTTGGAGACAAAACTCCCCGCCCGCGCCAGGTCCTCCTCGGTCTTTTTGTCGTACCCGCGGACGATGGCGTCGTCAGGACGCTGAAAGAGCCGGTTCTCGCAGTTGAAGACAACCTTTAGGGAGGGATGCTGCTCCGCGAGGCGGGGCGGGACACCGCCAAGGACATCGTTCGGCACGGTGATGGAGGCCGTGATATCGTCCTCCGCCTGTATCTTGGACGCGGGCGCGAAGTCCTTGCGCAAGCTGAACACACGCCATGAACCGTCGGACTCGTACCCGACGCGCAGGTAGCTGGCGACGACCTTGGCATTGCGGTACTTCAGTTCGTGGCCGGGATTCCCGTTGATGACGTCGACAGAGAACCGCGAGCGCCAGTTGTCGCCCCAGTCCTGCTTGTAGAACCGCTTTACAATGAGAACGAGTTCCTTGATGTGGGGCGGTATGGATTCGATGTATTCGTTGTGCTCGTCGGTGAAGTCGGGGCTGGGCGTGAACAACTTGACGACGGAGCCGAGCGTCCGCTCCGGACTGAGAATTTCCCGCCCTTTCTCACGCCGCCGCGCGGGATCGCGGAACCGGTCGCGGTAGTCGCGTTTGAGAACCGCCTCGACGGCATCGAAGTCCTTCCGGAAATCCTTCACGTAGAACGGTGCGTGGATAATGGCATCACCGATCGACTTTGAAATCTCTGATTTTCCACCGCCCGAGACCGTGCAAGGCTTGTGGCAGAGCGTGGCTTCAGGCGTCGTCCCGACAAGGCGCCAGCGGCGCCCGACGGCGGGCTTTTTCAGCTCCACCTTGTATCCGGTCGGCAGGATGTAAACCCGCCTCGCGAGGAGCTTGATCGTTTGCTCCTCGCCGTTCCGCTGCCATGAAATCCGCTGATTGGGCAGCGAAAAACGGGCCCCCTCGGGTATGTATGTAATCTCCGGATACACCGTGTCGACACCATACCCTTCCGGCATGACCTCGATGTGGTCACCCTCCCGTTTGAGCAATCCGTCAAAGTCGTAGCCTTCCTCGCTCATCACGTCGGTGAGCCGGAACTCCTCGCCCAAGTCGTAGCTGGCGAAGGCCAGCGCCCCCCCGGCGTGCTCCTCCTCGGCAAGGCCCATGAGGTTCGCCGCGAAGCTGATCTGCGTCTTCACCTCCTTTTTGCAGTAGCCAAAGTAGTTGTCGGCGATGAGCGTGACGACGACACCGCGCGCGTCCCGCGCGGTCAGCTTGAAAGCGCCGCCGTCGTTGTACTTTTCGTCGTCCGACTCCCAGCACATGCCGTCGCGCTTCTGGCGCTCCGTCGCTTCGGACACATGCGGCAGGCCCATTTCCTTCTTTGTCACGCGAACGAGGTGCGGGGCGAGGACGACGCATCCCGTGTGGCCGCTCCAGTGCTCGAAGTCCATTCCGGCGTCATTTTCGGGTAGAAACGGGTCGCCCGCGTTACCGAAGATCGACTCAACAAAGTCGAGATTGCTCACAAGATTGCCGGGCGCGAAGAAGCGCGTCTCCATGCGCTGCTCGTTCAAATAGTCCGGGATCTCCGGCGCCACCACCGGGCGCAGGAGGAGCGACACCCATGCGCGCGCCTTCTTTTCCTGGTTCGCCGTGAGCGGCAGCTCCATGAGCGACTCCGGCGGATTGAGGGCGGTGCGGAGGAGGCGGGCGAACGTGCGCCTGGGCACGGCCTTTTTGTCGCCGGGGATGGGGAGTCCGCCCTCCGCGATGTGGAAGACACCCTCCGTCGTGCGCCGGTCCTTCACGGGATTGTGCAGCACGCCGTTGGCAAGCCGGTAGCTCTGAACGAGTTCCGACTGGTATTCGTCGGCGTCCACCGGAAGCGAGAGCACCCGCGCGATGCCATGCTGCGGCAGCGCGAACGTGCGGCCCGGCAGGCGGCTCACCGGTTCGTTGTCGAGGTCCCCGAGGTAATCCTGCAGGAACGCCTCGATGCGCTGGTCGGCGGGCGGCCGGATGTCCTCGAGGTAGCGTGCCCGCGCGCGGTATTGCGCCACGAGGGTCCGGCCCACCTCGGAGAACGGGTAGTTACTCTCGTCCCCGGCAACGGGCTGTCCCATCGCCGCGAGACGCAGATTGATCAAGTCCAGTTCCTTCCCCTCATACACCACCGACTGGCGGGTCTCCGGGTCGAATCCGATGGCACGGACGTATTCCTGTGGTTTGAGCGACATATTCCTGTTCCTCCCTTTAGTGTGTGTTCGGTGTGGTTCGTTCCCTGCACCTCCTCACGGAACCCTTCCCCGGGCCATGGTCAAGGAAAACGCCGGTCACCTGCAGAATTCCCCGAAAACGGCCCCCGCCGCCAAAAAAAGCCTTGATCGCCCCCACCCCTTCTGCCTTCCTGAGCCCCTTTACGGGCACCCGTAGCTCAATTGGATAGAGCACCTGACTACGGATCAGGAGGTTACAGGTTCGACTCCTGTCGGGTGTGCCACTTCAAAAGAAGCGCAAGAGGCTGATAAACAGCGGCTTCGGAACTCAGGCGGATGCGTCGCCGATCTCACCGCAAGAGCGGTTTTCCTATCCGTGCTCCGTTTCAACCCTCACCCGCGCAGGTTCCGCGGGCGCGGCGACGGCATGTCGCAAACCGTGTCCGTTCTCCGTTTCCATTCGCGCCGAAATCCGTCCTATCCCGCTTGCGCCGTTGGTGCCCTCTGGCATTTTCTGGGGCGTGTCACCGGTCATTCGAGGCATTCGCAACGCATTCATCTCGGGCATCCTCCTGCTCGCGCCCGTCGCCGTGACGGTCTTTGTCATCAATTTTTTGATCCAAAGCATCGGCGGGCCGACGCGGCGGTTCGTCTTTTTTTTCATTCCGGCGGACCCGCGGGACCGCGTGTGGATTGAATACGGGCTGCACTTCGTCTCCTTCGTCATTGTTCTCGCGCTCATCACCCTGCTCGGGTGGCTCTCCCAGCGCCTCATCGGCCGGGCCTTCATCGCGCTCTTCGAGAAGTTCGTCGACGGCGTGCCGGGGGTGCGGACCGTCTACAACACGGTGAAGCAGATCCGCGATACCTTCGTGCAACAGGAAAAGGCGGTCTTCCAGCGGGTCGCCCTCGTGGAATTTCCGCGCCGCGGCCTCTTCGTCCTCGCCTTCCTCACCGGACAAGGCAAGGGCGAGGTGCAGGCGCGCACGACGGAAGACCTGGTCAACCTCTTTGTTCCGACCACACCGAACCCGACGAGCGGATTCCTCATCATGGCCCCGCGCGAAGACGTGCATCTGCTGAAGATGTCCGTCGGCGACGGGATGAAGCTGATCATCAGCGGCGGAGCCGTCGTGCCGGTCTACAATCCCGAAACCGGGGAAATCGAGTCCGTGCGGGTAACGCAGGGAACCGACAACGGCCTCGCCTTTCCGGCCACCAAACCAACGTCCGGAGACTAAGCCGCCAGTGCACGCGGAGAGCGCCATCCATGACGAAGCCATCGTCGTCCACCGTGGCGACGCCGGCGAATCGCACTGGCGCTACACCGTTCTCACCGCCGGCCACGGATGGGTGTCCGCCCTGCGCCGTAAGCCGGGCAAACGCGCGCAGCGGGCGGCCCCGCCGGATCTCTTCGAATACGGCGAAATCTCGGTTCCCGCGAGACGTTCCGGCGCGCCGCTCGTCTTCGACGAGTTCCGGTCGATCCGCGGCCACCGCGAACTGGCGAAACAACCGGCGGCCCTCGCCGCCGCCGCCCGCCTTGCCAACCTCATGCGCCTGAACCTCGACCACAGCGAGTCGACCGAAAGCGCCTTCCGCCTGCTCGTGGAGACACTCGGGGCGCTGTGCGCGCGCCCCCGCCCGGACGCCGCCCTCTTCAAAGCGCTCTACCGGCTCGCCCGCGACGAGGGTTACCCCGTGCGCGAGGAATGGGCCGCCGCCCTCTCGCCGGAGGACCGCGCGGACGCTCTCCGCCTCCTGCGCCAGCCCCTTGATGCCATCCAATCCCCCGCGGAAGCCGCCGGACGCCTCACGGACAGCCTCCTCCTCTACCTCGCCGGCAACTGCCACTGGCGCCTGCCGTGAGGGCGGTTTCGACAGAGCCTTGGCTCCGTCGCGCAGTGACACGCACTTACGAATGCAAGCCCTGATTGACTAAACGCTGCGGACTAGGTGAATTTACCTTGCGCCCTGCCGGGAATTCACCATGATCAGTCCAAAAAAACCAAGGCACGTTGTTGTAAATGAACCTTATCAAAATACTCGTCCTTGTCGTGGTTGGGCTTCAATTCACCCGCGTTGATGGGGCCACTACCATTCTCGCATACGTCATCAAAGGTAAAGATCCTTACAGTATCTGGACGACTGATAGAGGGCCTTCAGGGAAAGAGGAAATTGTTTTCGAGGAATTGAGCCTCTGGCTTGATTGTTATGTGGTGATTACTGTCGAGCCGATTAGATTTGAAGATAAGATTTCCATTATGTATGAACCTGAAAGTAGGGCATACGTTTTGAAAGGCGGCCTGTTCGAATCGGAAGGACTGATGATTCTTGATAACCGGGAGGACCGTTTGCTTGAAGACATAGATGGTATACTGAAAAGCTACACTGCTGAAAACGATGGCTCCATGAGGCGGCGGTAAGCGTCTGGAGAGATTTCAGATCCAAAAATGTACCCACGGCGCGAGCCAATGCCAAAGGGCTTTGGCAACGAAACTTAGGCATAACTCAGAACAGCGATGCGTCCTCCATGGCTGTGCCGGTGCGCTGGGGGGCACCGCATGCGCTCGCTCAGCAAGTCCCCAATGGCGCTCGGTTAAGCCACCTTTCGATAGGCTGCACGGCTCCGAAAGCGGGCGAGACGCCCGCGCTCCCAGGGAATCACCTGCTTATCCGAGCGCCATTGCAGCAAGTCCCCACGTCATCTTCAGCCTGGGCAAGGCGGGCGTTGTGGTTTTAGGGGCATCCGGGTGATGCGTCAGAACACAACAGTCTCGCCGATGGACAGGAACCGGTGCCGCGCGGCGGATTGGAGTTGCGTCGGGGCCGCCGGGGGCATGGCGTAGGTATCCGATATGACCGCGCAGAACCGACCCCATTCCTCGACCGTCGTGGACGGTGACGACCGCGCCCCGGCGCGCGCCATGCTGCGCGCGGTGGGCTTTGGCGACACGGATTTCGAGAAGCCGCAGATCGGCATCGCCTCGACGTGGAGCGACCTGACGCCGTGCAACATGCACATCAACGAACTGGCCGAACACGCCGCGAAGGGCACGGAGGCGGCCGGGGGCAAGCCGGTGACCTTCGGCACGATCACGGTGGCCGACGGCATCAGCATGGGGACGAAGGGCATGCGCTACAGCCTCGTCTCGCGCGAGGTGATCGCCGACAGCATCGAGACGGTGTGCG
>SLLG01000048.1 GCA_007134215.1 Opitutales bacterium
GCCCGCGTAGTCCTCCTGCGTGTAGAGCGGGCGCACGGGAATGCGCTCAAGGGTGTCCCACACGGCTTCCTCCACCGGCTTTCCGGCGGCGGCCTCGAACGACGACTTCCATGCCGCATGGGCCGGCTCAGGCGGAGCGGACTCGCGGTAAGGGATTTGCGAAAGGTTTTTCATTGCTTGAAGGGTTCGTTTGCGGGTTCAGGCTTCGGGCGCACCGTTGATGACGCCGAGACGGGCAAGGAGGCCGTGGTTGACCTCGTAATTATTGACGCGCACGTGGACGAAGTCATCGACCCCGGCGGCACGCCATGCCGCCTCATTCTCGCCGGGATTACCTGCGAGGAGGAGAACAATGTCCGGCGCGGCCTCTTTGACGGCCTTGGCCAGCCCGGGGAGGACGGCGGCGTAGGTCTCGTCGTCGGAAGTGATGACGGCGACGGGCGGCGCGGCTTCACGCACGGCGACGACGGCGGCGGCGGTGTCCTCGAAATCTTCCTCGGCAAGCATCTCGAATCCGCCGACGAGGAAGAACGAGGCCGTCCAGTCGGCCCGCAGACGGTAGCGGCGGGACGGGCCGATGTTGAGCTGGAGAATGCGGGGACGCCCCGCTCCGGATTCCGCCGCCGCGAGCGCGGCGAGGCGCAGGGCTTCGTAGTCTTCGGCGAGGCGGCGGAAGGGGATCGGTTCGATGGGCGGGGTGGCGTCCCTGCGTCCGCGCAGGGCGACGTGCAGTTCCGGGAGGGTCGCCCCCGCGCCCGCCGCCGCTTCGGCGAGTTCGATGCGTCCGGCGGAGTTTGCCGCTTTGGCCACGGCGTCGAGGGCACCGGCCTTCGCCCCGGCTTCGGCGCGGGCGGAGTCGGCCCCGAATTCGCGCGCCCGTTCCTTGGCGAAGGCGGCGTAGTCGATGACGCGGGGTTCCGGAACTCCGGCGGAGGCGTCCGGGTATTGGTTGATACCGACAAGGACGTCCCTGCGGCGGTGGAAATCGCGGTGGCGGGCGGCGCGGGTGCCCTTCACCCAGCCCTGGGGAATCCCCTTCTCCAGAGCAGAGGCCATGCCCCCGGCGGCCTCAATCGCCTGCAAGTGTTCCCATGCCTTGCGCGCCATCTCATCGGTGAGGCTCTCCACGGCCCACGAACCGCCCACCGGATCGATGACCTTGGTCAGCTCGCACTCTTCACTGAGAATCGGGTGGATGTTGCGCGCGATGCGGCGGGAGAACGCATCGGGTTCGCGCACGACCTCGTCGAACGCGCCGATGTGCAGGCTGTCGCACCCGCCGAGCACCGCCGAGAACGCCTCGCTCGTGACCCGCAGCATGCTCGTGTGGGCGTCGAACCGCGTTTTGTTCCAGAGGCCCGTGCGGGCGTGCAGGTGGCACGAGCGGCCGTCCTCCGGAATGCCCGCGATCTCCTGGATGCGGTTCCAAAGCATGCGGGCCGCGCGCAGCTTGGCGATCTCGATGAAAAAGGGTGATCCGACGGAGAGGGACAGCCGGATGCGCGGAGCGACGACCGCCGGTTCCAGCCCCCGCAACTCCATTTCCCGCAGGTAAGCGAGCGCGGAGGCGAGCACACACCCCAGCTCCTGGACGGAGGACGCTCCGCCGTCGTGATAGACATTGCCGGAGGCATTGGCCATCTGCATGCACGGCGCACGCTTCAGGCCGAAGCGCATGAGCGCTTCCATCTGGTCGTAGAGGGAGGACAGCCCGCAAGCAACTCCCCCCTGTCCGGCCAAAAGCCCGAGCGGATCGAGGTCTATGCAGCCGCGCAACGACTCCGGTTCACAGCCGGAGGTGCGCGCCTGGCGGAAAAAGAGCGCGCCAAGCGCCGCCGCCGCCGCGCCGACACGCAGAAAGACAGACACCGCTCCGAGCCGCACATCCTTGAAGAGGACGGCGAAGTCCTCCGCCGTCGCCGCGCTCACGCCGCACCGCCCGGTGGATGAATGCACTCCCGAGGCCGGGCCGCGCCCCTCCCGTGTGAGCGCATCGAACCAGATATTCAGTTCGTCCTGGCCGCGCCCCATTTCGTGCAGCAGCACCTTGTTGAGCGCGGAAGGGGTCGGCTCGAAAAGCTCCTGCGAAATCCGCCATACCCGCCGATGGTAACCCGCCGCACTGTCCCCGCGCGTCCTCAGACCGGTACCCGGCAATTCCGCCGTTTGCGGGAGCGCCTCGAGGTCAGACCGTGTGTACAGCGGCTTGAGCGCAAAGCCCTCGTGCGTCGGCGTCATGAGCACCTTCTCGAAAGGCGCGCCCTTCAGGAGGGCCTCCGCCTCCTTGCGCCACCGGTCCGCCGCCGGAGCCGGAAAGCTCTCCGCAAGACCAAGTGAATCAACCATTTCGTGCTTTTCCATGATGTCTGTCCTTCAAATTTTTCCTATTTCGGATACCTTTGATGTCCCCCATGGTCGCGCATTGCAGCATAAACCGAGCGCATGACAAGCCTTTTCTAAAAGCGCTCCTTATCTGAAAGCGCTATAGTATGAAATAATTTTATATTTCGTCTTGCCTCGCGTTTCCGGCTGCCCGTAGAGATTCTGCCCACCATTGGAGACCGTATCATGATTGAATTCATCGACCATTTGGGAATCGCCGTCCATTCCATCGAAGACAACCTTCCCTACTACGAGAAGACGCTGGGGCTCACTTGCGAGGCCGTTGAGGAAGTGCCCTCGCAGAAGGTGAAAACCGCGTTTTTCAAGATCGGGCAGACCTACCTCGAACTGCTCGAGCCCACCGCCCCGGACAGCCCGGTGGCCAAGTTCCTCGAGAAGAACGGCGAGGGTATCCACCATATCGCTTTCCATACAAAAGACGTTCCCGCCGCTCTCAAACGAGCCGCCGACACCGGTGCGCGCCTCATCCACGAGACGCCCGTCCCCGGCGCGCACGGAAAGCAAGTCGCCTTTCTGCACCCGAAATCCACCCACGGCGTGCTGACCGAATTCTGCATGCCCGCGCCGAAGTCCGGCGCCTGAATCTTCCCACGGAGACAACGACCATGCCCATCGATCCCAAACTACTCGCCGACCTCAAGGCGCGGCGCGCCAAAGCCGAAGCCGGCGGCGGCAAGGAACGCATCGCCAAGCGCCACGAAAAAGGCCTCATGACCGCCCGCGAGCGCATGCTCGAACTCTTTGACGAGGGTACATTCCAGGAGTTCGGTGCCTTCGCCGAGCATAGCTGCACCCGCTTCGGGATGGAGAAACGCTACATGCCGGGCGACGGCGTCGTCACGGGCATCGGCTACGTCGACGGCCGCCCGGCCGCGGCATTCGCCCACGACTTCACGGTCGGCGGCGGGGCGCTCGGGCGCATCCATGCGAAGAAGGTCTGCGACCTCATGGACTACGCGCAGAAAGCGGGCATGCCCGTGATCGGCATCAACGACTCCGGCGGTGCGCGCATCCAGGAGGGCGTCGACTCGCTCTCCGGCTACGGCCAAATCTTCTTCCGCAACGTACAGCTTTCCGGCCTCGTCCCGCAGATCGCGATCATCGCGGGTCCCTGCGCGGGCGGCGCGGCCTACTCCCCCGCCCTTACCGACTTCATCATCATGACGCGGGACAACGCGAACATGTTCATCTGCGGTCCGCAGGTCATCAAGTCGGCGACGGGCGAAAACGCAAAGCTCGACCAGTTTGCCACCGCCGATGCCCACGCTTCCGTGAGCGGCAACATCCACCTCGTCGCGGAAGACGACAAACACGCCCTCGATCTCGCCAAGCAGATCATGAGCTACCTGCCGTCGAACAACCTCGACGATCCTCCGCACGACCTCACCAACGACGTCGAGATCGGGCCGGTGCCCCGCTTCAATGAGATCATACCCGGGGATCCGAAGAGCGGCTTCGACGTGAAGGACGTCATCGAGGCGCTCGCCGACGCGGACACTTTCTTCGAAATCATGCCCGATTTCGCCAAGAATCTCGTCGTCGGGTTCGCGCGCATCGAAGGCGTCGTCGTAGGCATTCTCGCCAACCAGCCCATCGCAAAGGCAGGCTGCCTCGACATCGACAGCTCCGACAAAGGGGCGCGCTTCATCCGCGTGTGCAACATCTACCAAGTCCCCATCGTCAACCTCGTCGACGTACCCGGCTTCTTCCCCGGCCTTGCCCAGGAGCGGGGCGGCATCATCCGCCACGGCGCGAAAATGCTCTTCGCCTACGCCGCCGCCACCGTGCCCAAGATCACTGTGATCATGCGCAAAGCCTACGGCGGTGCCTACCTCGCGATGTGTTCCTCCTCCCTCGGGGCGGACCTCGTCTACGCATGGCCGACGGCGGAGATCGCAGTCATGGGGGCCGACGGCGCCGTGAAAATCATCTTCGGGCGCGAAATCGAGGCGGCGGACGATCCCGACGCGAAGTTCAAAGAAATCTACGACAATTACCGGGAGGAATTCGCCACACCCTACCAGGCGGCCCGTAACGCTTTGGTCACGGATGTTATTGATCCCGCCGACACACGCTCCATGGTGTCTCTTGGCTTACGCGGCCTCCTCTCCAAAAGGGAGACCCGCCCGCCCAAGAAACACGGCAACATTCCTCTCTAATCCATGACCATTACTTTCGCCTTTACCGAGCAGACATTGGAGGCCTTCTACGACTCCCTCGAGCACCTCACGGGGTTCTTCCTCGTGCTCGTCGTGCTCCTCCTCCTCTGGGGCGTCACAGCGCTCATCGGCAAGGTTTTCATCGCCTCGGAGGCAAAAAAGAGGGCACGGGCGGGCGCGGCGGCGGGGAGCACGCCGGCAGCCACCGCCCGGACGCCGGCCGAAGCGGAAACAACCCCGGAAGAGATCGCCGCCATCGCCGCGGCAATTTCCATGCTCATGGGGGCCCGCCACCGCATCCTTTCCATCCGTACACCCGAGACCTCATGGGGCCGCGAAGGACGCCGCCAGCACTTCGCCTCCCATAAAATCCGTTGATGCCCGCCGCGTCGCACGGCTCAACCACAAAACCCTTTCACCCGATGAAAAAACACTTCCGCATCACAGTAAACGGCAAGGAATTCGACGTTGTCGCCGAGTCACTCGACGCCGGCGACACATCGCCGCCCCCGCGGCGCACCACTGTTCCGCTCGTGCCTTCGGCCGCGCCCCGCCAATCCGCCGCACCCGCGCCGTCTCCGGCGGCCGTGCCCGCCGCGGCGGGTGACGGCGACGTCATCTCTCCCCTCGCGGGCAAGGTCGTCTCCATCGACGCTCCCGTGGGCACCGCCGTGAAAGCGGGCGAAAAGGTCGTGACCCTCGAAGCCATGAAGATGAACACCATCGTCGCCTCGCCCGTCGACGGCACCGTCAAGAGCGTCGCCGTGCAGGTCGGCGACGGCGTCGAAGAGGGCCAGGTCCTCCTCAATATCGGGTAAGGCTCCGTTCTCCTCTCCATGAACTTCCTCATCGACCTCTGGAACACGACCGGCTTTGACGAGCTGACATGGCGCATGGTCGCCATGTGGCTTGTCGTCGCGGTGTTGCTCTACCTCGCCGTGGGCAAGGGCTTCGAGCCCCTCCTCCTCGTGCCCATCGCCTTCGGCGCGCTCCTTGCCAACCTTCCCACCGAAGGCGTCCTCGAGGGCATGAAGATGTACGGGCAGGAACTGCGCGACGACGGCAGCGGAGGTCTTTTCTACTACTTTTATCAGGGCATCCACCTGCAGATCTTCCCGCCCATCATCTTTCTCGGCGTGGGGGCGCTGACGGACTTCGGTCCGCTCATCGCCAATCCGCGCATGCTCATCCTCGGCGCCGCCGCGCAGTTCGGCGTCTTTGCCACCGTCATCGGCGCCACCCTCCTCGGCTACACCGTCGCCGAAGCCGCCGCCATCAGCATCATCGGCGGTGCCGACGGGCCGACCTCGATCTTCGTCGCCAACCGCCTCGCGCCCGAGTTACTCGCCCCCATCGCCGTGGCGGCCTACAGCTACATGGCGCTCGTCCCGCTCCTCCAGCCGCCCATCATGCGGCTGCTCACCACGGAGAAGGAACGCAAGATCCGCATGCAATCGCTGCGCAGAGTGAGCAAGACCGAGAAACTCCTCTTCGCCGCCGTTGTCATGTCGGTTTGCATCCTTCTCGTGCCCTCGGCCTCCCCCCTTATTTTCATGCTCTTCCTCGGCAACTTCTTCCGCGAGTGCGGCGTCGTCGAGCGCCTGAGCAAGTCCGCGCAAAACGAGATCATCAACATCGTCACGATCTTTCTCGGCATCAGCGTGGGCATCACGATGAGCGGTGAGCGCTTTCTCGATGTGCGCACCCTCGGGATCATTTTCCTCGGTGTCGTCGCCTTCGGGATCGCCACTGCCGCCGGCGTCATCGGCGCCAAGATCATGAACCTCGTGAGCAAACAGAAGGTCAACCCTCTCATCGGCTCCGCCGGCGTGAGCGCCGTGCCCATGGCCGCGCGCGTCTCCCAGACCGAAGGTGCCCGCGCCGACCCCGGCAACTTCCTCCTCATGCACGCCATGGGGCCGAATGTCGCCGGCGTCATCGGCACCGCCCTCGTCGCCGGATACTTCATCGCCGTTTTCGGGAGCTGAGCCGCGCGATCAAGGGGGCCGCGCTACGGTCGGCAACCTGTTTGACGCACACGGCAACGCATTGCGCACATGCCGCATGCCGGTTTCACTACGGCGACGGCACGGACCAAAGTGGCACAGACATCCATGCCTGTGCTTCCCCGGCAAACCAACGAGACCCCGTCGCCGCATGGCGCCGCCGCCTAACGAGAAGAAGCTGATGTTCCCCCCGCTTGTATCCGCAGCACCCGGTCCCGGTCCAAACCCAAGCGCTACAATCCTGTACACCCTCTGGCGAAATTTTCTGCATCCGTTTCCATTAGTCTGCCGTATACGGTCTATAACCACAGCAGCTGTCAGGCATATATACGGCCGCAGCCTATGCCGATGCGAAACCCAAACCATACCAACGCTATGAATCCGCAAACCGCTGCACAACGAATCCACGCCACCACCACAGAACGGACTCGTCCGCCGCCGCCCTGAAGCGGCGCAGCGCCGCGAACTGGGGCACACCTACCGGCGTATTTGGTAACGCCTTCCTCTTCCCCTCTTGACAGAGGCACGGATGCCTTGTGCACGGATCCGCCGAGCCCGTTCGCCGGGACCGCCTGCAACGAGCCCGCGTAACCACCATTTCTCAACTGGAATCCATTCCCTGAAAACACATGAAAGGACTAACAATGAACGCTCAAAACCAAAACTTCATCATAAGCGCCGCGCGGTGGATCGCTGTCGCATCCCTCGCCGCGACGGCTTCGCCTGCCTTCGCCGGATTTGAATCCGCGGCGGGCAGCCACATTCACGGCAAAAGCGAACTGCACAGCGTCGCCTACGGCAACGGTGTCTACACCGCCGTCGGCGCGTCGGGCTCTATCCTCGTCTCGACCGATGCCGTCACGTGGTCGGAGGCCGAGACGGAAACCGAGGCCACCCTGCGCGCCGTCACCCACGGGGCCGGTCACTTTGTCGCCGTCGGCGGCAAGGGGCTGATCCTTGTGTCCGAAACGGGCCAAACATGGGAGGCGCGCGCCAGCGGTTCCACGCACACGCTGCTTGATATCAAATACGGCGACGGTGGCTTCGTCGCCGTCGGCGAAGGGGGCGTGGTCGTGACCTCTGAAAACGCTCTCGACTGGAGCGCGGAAGCCTCAGGCACGGCAAAGGCCATTGTGAGCCTTGCCCACGGCAACGGTAAATTCGTCGCGGTGGCGGCATCCGAAACCGCCGCCCGCCTCGAAACCCACCTCGAGCGCGAGGTGGAGATACTCGTCTCCTCCGACGCCGGGGTGAACTGGCAGATCGACGCCGATCCCGAGCAATCCGCCGAAGCGGTGGTCTTTGTCGACGGAGAGTTCATCCTCTACGGCCGCAAAAAGTCCGGGGGCGAGGTCGAGACATCCATGCGCACTTCGGTGGACGCTTCCGTGTGGGTCAGCCTCGGTGCCCAGCTCGAAGGTATCCTCGCGGACATCGGAGCACGCGCCGAACTGCTCGCCGCAATCTCCGGACGGGTGGAGGCGAGCGGATTCGCCGCCGCCGAGAACGGTGCCAAAGCGATTCTTGTCACTGGCGCGAGCATTGCCGTGAAGACTAAGGGTATCGCCGGATCGCTATGGACCGAGGCGGAATTCGATACAGGCGCCGACTCCATCCTGCGCCTCAACGGCGCCGCGCACGGCACCGCCGGATTCGTCGTCGTGGGCGAAGGCGGCCTCGTCCTCCACTCCGGCGACGGCGAAGAATGGACCGCTCGCACCTCGGCGGAAGCCGAGGCGCGCGTAAATGCGTCCGCGCACGCAGTTGCCGGTATCGTCGCTGTCGGCTCCACCGGTGGCAAGGCCTCCCTCCATACTTCCGTCGACGGCAGCACATGGACGACCACCCGCTTCGAAAGCGAAGCCGATCTGCGCGCCGTCGTGGAAGCCGAGGGCAAGATCGTCGCCGTGGGCTCCCACAAGGAAGCCGACGGGCACATCGGCGCGGCCGTATTCGTCTCCACGGACGGCGAAACCTTCGCCGAGATCGATCTCTCCGGCGAAGGGTCCGTGTCGCTGCACGGAGCCGCCCACGGTGTCGGGACATTTGTCGCCGTGCACAGCGAATCCACTGTCATGGTGTCCGCCGACGCGGAGTCATGGTCCAAGGTCGAAACCGGCATCGAGGCCGAAACCGAAGCGGAGGCCGCCCTGCACGGCGTTGTTTTCGCCGAAGGCCGCTTTGTCGCGGTGGGCGACGGTGGCGTGATCCTTGAATCCGCCGACGGTCAGGCATGGTCACGCGTTGAAGCGGGGGTCGAAGCCTCCCTGCGCACCGTCACCCACGCCAACGGTGTTTTTGTCGCCGCCGGGACGGAAGGCGAAGTCGCCGTGTCGTTCGACGGCGAAACATGGGGCTCCGCCACGGTTGCGGACGGCGAGACAATTCTCGCCGTTGAGTATGTGAACGGCAACTACGTGGCGGTCGGCACCGGCGGCTCGGTCCACACTTCCCTCGACGCGCAGGTGTGGACGCGCCAGGAAATCGAATCCGACGCTACCCTCAAGGGCATTGCCTATGCCGACGGCGAATTCCATTTCGTCACGGAAGCCAGCGGCAGCCTGTCCGCCAAGGCGCGGCTCTTCCTCAACTCCGCCGCCACTGCGGAAGGCTTCGCCGAGTCGGTGTGGTTCGGCCTGCACCACGCGTTTGAAGGCGGGGTTGAATACCACGCCGAACACGGTTTCCTCTTCGCCGCCGGCGAGAATGAACAAAGCGTCCTCATTTTCCACTACGAGATGGACGCGTGGCTGCGGACCGGCGCGTCGTTCTACCCGTTTGTCTACAAACACGGTGAAGACGGCGGCTGGCTCTTCTACATCGAAGGCAGCGGCGACACGTACTTCGATTTCGCTGCCAACGGCTTCATCACCATCGGCGGCTGAACGGGGGGGCTCCGCCGCTCCCCGCGGCGCCCTCCGCCTATCGCACGGGTGCTGAGGCACCCGCCGGAATAACCACGGGGCCGCGCGGCACTTGCCGCGCGGTCCCGCCTCGTACGCAAAACAAGGGCTTTTCAGCGCGCTGAAGTCTGCTTCCTTGTCCGCTTCATCGTCGTCGCCGCCTTCACCATCCTCATCCTCTTCATCGGCATCATCGTCTCCGCGATGCAGGAACTCGCCATCCCTTCGAAACCGGAGATGAAGGACCCCGATTCGGAGGAAATCGAGGACATCCCCGCCGCCATGGAGGCGCAGATTGCCGCCCTGCGCGGGCGCTGCGCGGCGCCCCTCAATCCTGAGCGGCCAGGCGCACGCGCCGGCCCGCCACGGTCACGTCTTCGATGACAAAATCGCGCAGGTGGTTGGCCTCCGGGTCGATGGTCAGGGCGGATTCAAGTTCATCGGGCTCCATGTCCGCCTCCGCCACACGGATGTTGCGGATGCGCACGCCGCGGATCGGCTCCTCCGGATTCCCCCGGAACTCGAAAACCCCGCGCACGCGCGCGGCCTCGACATTTTCGATATGGATATTGCGGAAGACGGGGATGTATGCGCCGCCCGTCTGCCCTTGGTAGTCGGTGACAAACCGGATGAGAGGCTGCCGCGAACTTCGGACCTTGATATCCCGGATGCGCACGTTCTCGATCATCCCGCCGCGGTAGGTGCTCGATTTGAAATAGAGCGGGCTGCGCACGTCGCCGAGTTCGTTCTCTTCCATGAAAACATGGCGCACGCCGCCCGACATCTCGCTGCCGATGGCGAGGGCGTTGTGCCCTTCCATAAAATTCCCGCGGATGACAATACGCTCGCTCGGGCGGGCGAGGCGGCGTCCGTCAGCGTCGCGTCCGGCCTTTATGACGATACTGTCGTCGCCGGTGACAAAACGGCACTCCTCGATGAGAACGTTCGAGGTGGACTCGATGTCGATGCCGTCGTTGTTCAGGCGCGGACTCTCGACCGTGGCCCCGCGCACGGTGACATGATCGCACGCGACAAAGTGGAGCACCCAGAAGGGCGAATCAACGACACGGACATCTTCCACAAGGACACGCGTGCAGCCGAGAAACTGCACCATGCTCGGACGCAGAAAATCTCCCTCGCCGAAGACGCGCTCGAAGACCGGCGCCTGCTCCTCGCCCATGCGGCGCAAACGCTGCTGCGCGGGGCGCTGCCGCGCGCGCCATTCCCCGAAGACGGCGGCGGCGTTTCCGTCGATAGTCCCGGCGCCGGACAGCGCAACATCGGTGGCCAAATAGGCGTAAATCAACGGCGAGTAATTGAACAGCTCCGTCCCCTCCCACCGGGTCAAGACCTGCGGCAAATAGTCCGCCGGATCCTCCGAAAAGCGCAGAACCGCCCCCCCGGCAATATGAAGGTCAATTTGGCTCTTCAGGTGAACGGGGCCCTTGCTGAACCACGTCTTTCCCGCCCCCAGAACAACCCGCCCGCCGCCGGTGGCCGCCGCCTTGTCAATCGCCGCCTGTATCGCGGGACGGTCGTCCGTCTCACCGTCACCAACCCCGCCGAAATCCTCCACCGCGAACAGACGGTCCGGAATCAACGGGGCCTGGATTGCAGCAACCATGGCCGGAACATCCTCCCAGCCGGGAAATTCACCTGCAAGCACCGACACATTCGCACACATGAGAAAAGCAAAGATAATACGCTGACGAAAGTCCATCGTCTATAGAAAGCAGAAGACCGCCCGCCCTGCAAGCTGCCGCGATTCTACGGCTTGAGCCCGACTTGTCCGGTGCCCTCCGTGATTGCCCCTATCCTCCATGCGGTGTGCCCGCAGGTCTTCGCGAGCGCGATCACTGCCCCGGCGGCGGACGGATCAACGACCGCGACAAGCCCCACGCCCATGTTGAAGACCTCGTGCAACTCCCCGAACGACACCCCGCCGACCTCAGCGAGCGAGGCAAAGACGGGCGGCCGTTTCCACGCGCCGGTGTCGATCTCCGCGTCGCAGTTGTCGGGGAGCACACGCGGCAGGTTACCCGTGAGCCCGCCGCCCGTGATGTGCGCGGCGGCGAAAAGCCGGTTGCCCCTGCGCTGCGCCGCGCGCCGCGCGGTGTTCAGCTCCGCGCAGGCCCGCAGGATGAAGGGGGCGTAGTTGACGTGTGGCTTCACGAGCGCGCCGCCGACGGTCAGGCGGGATTTCACACCCGGCAGGGGATCGCCCGGCCCGAGCCCCAGCCGCTCAAAGAAAATCCGCCGCGCAAGGCTGTATCCATTGGTGTGCAGGCCGCTGGAGGCGAGGCCGATGACCGTGTCGCCCGGCCGCACCGCCTCACCCGTGAGGATGGCCGGTTTGTCGACCACGCCGACGACCGTCCCCACAAGGTCGAACTCGCCGCCCGTGTAGACCCCGGGCAGCTCCGCCGTCTCGCCGCCGACAAGCGCGATGTTCGCCGCGCGGCACGCCCGCGCGAGGCCGCGCAGGAGAGAAACATAGGCCTGCTCCTCGAGCTTCGAGGTAGCGTAGTAGTCGAGAAAAAAGAGCGGCTCGGCGCCGCACACCGCGATGTCGTTGGCGCAGTGGTTTACGATGTCGGCCCCGAGGTAGCGGTATTCGCCGGTGAGCGTAGCGACTTTCACCTTGGTGCCCACGCTGTCGGTGCTGCTGACGAGGACGGGATGTTTCGCGCGCAGACGCGAGATGTCAAACAGCCCGCCGAAACCGCCGATCGCCCCGAGCGATTCGGGACGTTTCGCATCTTTCAGGGCAGGCTTCACCTTCTTGAGAAGGCGGTCCGCCAGCGCGATATCCACGCCCGCCGCCGCATAGGCCTTCTGCGTCTTTTTCATGGCCTCACGATGGATGGGCGCGGCGCGCGTTGGCAACGTCCAATGCGGCGGTCCTTAGACGTCGCCCTGGGCGCGGCTGACCATCTTCCCGCGCAGGCGGCTGCTCAGGAAGTCGAGCGATGTCACCACGGCGAAAATACAAAGGAGCACGGTGGCGAAGCGGTCCCATTGCCCGAACTCCTGGTAACGCAGGAGATGGAGCCCCAGCCCGCCCGCCCCCACGTAGCCCACGATCGAGGCGGAGCGGATGTTGTATTCGAACATCCACAGGGAGTAGCTCCACACAATGGGCCGCGCGCTCGGCCAGAGACCGTATTGGAAGGTTTGCAGGCGCCCCGCGCCGATCGCGCGCAGGCCCCGCGCCGCCTCCAGATCGACCGCCTCGAACGCCTCGCTGAAGAATTTCCCCAGATAACCGATGCTGTAAAAGGTGAGCCCCACCACGCCGGCGAGCGGATTGGCCCCCACCACCGCGACCGCAATGAGCGCCCAGATGAGGCTCGGAATGGTGCGGATGCCGTTCATGAGCATGCGCACGGGCGTGACCACCCACTGCGGCGAAAGCGTGCGCGCCGCCGCGATGGAGAGAAGAAAAGAGAGAATGACCCCGAAGAAGGTGGCCAGCGCCGCCATCTGGACGGTTTCCCAAAGCGCCGCCAAAGTCGTTTGCCAGATACTCAGGTCGGGCGGGATAAACCCGCTCACAAACCGGACGAGATTCCCCCAGGTGTCGAGGCTGCGGCCCGAGCCTCGCAGGAGCGGCAGCGCCGTGACGACAAAGATAAGAAACAGGATCGTCGCGCAACTCTGGAGGTCGAGCCGGTGGGTCCAACGGTCGGGCGGCAGCGGCACCGGCCGCCCCGCGCGGCGCGGGGCGGGGCGGACAGGCTCCCTCTCCGGCGGCTCCGCCGTCATACCGCCGTGCTCAACTCCGCCCGCGGCTGGAGGCGGACAACATCGTCGGAGAACCGCTCGATAAGGTCTTCGTCATGCAGCACCACGAGCACACTGATGCCGTCCCTGTGGCACCGCTGGCGCAGGCAGGCGAGGCATCGCTCCGCGTTCGGGCGGTCGAGGCTCGCCACCGGCTCGTCCGCGAGAATGACCTTCGCTTCCTGGAAGAGCGCGCGCGCCACCGCGACGCGTTGCCGCTCGCCCCCGCTCAGGCGCGAGATCGGCGCGCGCGCCATGTGGCAGAGGCCCAGCGCGCACAGCTCGGCATAAGCGCCTTCGCGGTCGTCCCGTGAGAATCCGAAAAGCGTCCGGTAAAACGGCTGCCGCCCCAAGCGCGCGAAACACACGTTGTCGATGGCCGTCGCTGCACCGGTGAGGCGCAGGTTCTGGAAGACGACACCGAGCCTCGGCCCCATGCCCGAAGGCGGCACCGCCCGCCCGTCGGGCAGGTGGTAACGCACACTGCCCGAGGTCGGCGCAAGAGCGCCCGAAAGACAACGCATGAGCGAAGTTTTCCCCGAGCCGGACGGACCCGCCAGCGCGACAAGCTGGCCGGGACAAACGGTGAAACGCACGTTCTCAAAAAGCCACTCCCCCTGCCCGTAACGCAGCGACAGGTCATGGACGGCGAGCGACACCCCCTCGCTCCGGCCCTCCGAAACCGGCGCAACCGCCGGACGTACTTTCCCCTGCGCGATCACAACGGCATCTCCCGGATGAGATTCATCACCTCGCGGGTCGGGGCAAGGTGCTCGACCGGGTCGACTTCGATGAGCGGACCCGTGAAGAGCGTGTCACGCAGATCGGCAGCTCCCTCGTTCATGGCCTTGAAAGCAGCGCGGAGCAGCGCTTTGTCCTCTTCCGGCAGCGTCGAGCGGACCACGAGCACGTGCGTCGGCACCGGCCCCTGGCTGGCGAGCTTGCGCAGGCGGTCGCGCTCTTCCTCGCTCAGGTGCTTGTCCTTGTCCAAAACATAGTAGCTCACCGCGGCGGCCTCCGCCTGTCCGTCGAGCACACGCCGCGCGGCGGACACATAGCCCGTCCCGTAAAACACGTTGCCCTCGCCGAAAAAGGCCTCCGGGCTCTGGTCGGGCCGCAAAAGCCCCCGCTTCACCAGATCCCACACCGGCACCTGCATGCCCGAGGTGCTCGTGCGGCTCGAAAACGCGATCGGCCGGCCCCGCAGGTCCTCCACTTCAAAATACGTCTTCTCCCGCAGCGTAATCCAGTAGCTCTCATAGTAGGGACGCCCGTTGATCTCCGAAGCGAGGAGCACCTCCCCCACGCCCGCGTCCGCCGCCCGCACCGCGTCCGTTGAACTCACAAACGCGGTGTCGATCGTCCCGTTCGCCAGCCCCTCGTGGATCACCGCCCCGCTCATCGGCACGATCACGTTCACCCGGCGGTCCACCTCCTCCCGCAGAAACGCGCCCAGCGCACGCTGCTCCTCCAGCATCGCGTCCGGATCGCGGTCCGGTTTCAACGCCACCACAAACGTCGGCTCCCCGCGCCCGCAGCCCGCCAGCAGCACCACCGCCAGCAGGCCCGCGATACCCGCCGCCGCCGACCGTTTCCGACTCATACCGCTCTTTCCTTTCATTCCCGTTCTCCGCTTAATAAGATTGAGATTTATTCGCAATAAGGCAGAAAAGTGCCACAGCCCGCCCCGCTGTCAAGCGGAACGCGTGGGGCCGCGCTCCCATGACCGATTCAAAGCAAGCAAACGCGGTCGAGACAAATTCCTTCCCCTGCTCGAACGTACCATTCGCGAGCCCGACGAGATTTGGATCCGGGGGGAGAAGCGGGGTAACATCTGGCGTCTCAAACGCTCCTACATCGCCCGGTTCACCACAGACGATGGCCGGTTAGGAGGTCTCGGCATCTTCACAATGACCAAAGACGGCTGGTCGGGGTCCACCCTGTTCCCCCCGCAAACCGAAAATATTGATCAGCTGGACCCATACCTCGAATCTGAACGGGAGGGCCTCCTCCTTTATCGCCGAAAATAGCGGGGGCCGGGTCGCCACCCCGTCCGGCCCCTGCCGCTGGCCTCGTTATGATCCTCGGGTGGGAGGCCATGGCCAAGTCGACACAAGGACTCTCGCACACCGGCGGCACCCTGTCAATCCCGTCCGGATGCCCCGCCAAAATTCATTTTCCCCTGCATCGCGCGCCGACCCCGAAAGCAGCCCTTCAGTGCCATCCGGACCGCACCCGACGGCTCCTCAAACCACTGTTAAACGGCCTTAAACACCCCCTTGAAGCCGCCCCTGCGAAAACGAATTATTCTCACGCCATCTGCGTGATTTTCCCAAAAAACGAAATTCCTTCTCATTTCAAGTGCGCGCCCGTTTCGTTTCCCCGCAAACCGCCCATCGCCGCCCAACCCGCACAAACAGCCTCGTCCCGCCAAATCCCCCGCCATCCCGCCAAGTCCCGCCGGATCTCACGTCAAGTGCGTGCTCTCATCCACGGCGGAGCCGGGAGGCCAATTTGTCGCCATCCGCCCGCAAAACCCATTGCTTCGCAAGCAACTCGACCTCTTCCACGCCTTTGCCGACCATAGGCAATGGCCCGATGAAGACTTATGCCCATTTCCCTAAGCCATCGGCTCACTGTTCCACCGCTGCCTGCGGATGGCGGGGAGATCTCCACCATGCGCAAAACGAATTTGCCTGCCGAACGTGTAGCGGGATCAGGCACCTGAAGGGCGCGCCACCGGGGGCAGGTGCGTCATCTGAGCCAAGCCCAGATGATTCTCAACCACTTTAATTGCCCGGGTGGTGGAAAAGGTGAGCATTAGGCAGTGGTGAACGCTTAGCACAGCATCTTGCATTTCCGGCTCGTCCTCAAGCGCTATGACCCGCAAAAAGCCAAGCAAGTGGTTCTCCAGTTGGCGAATATCGATATGGCGACCGTGGTTCAGCGTCGTTTCCCGGTCCGCGAAGAACTTCAGGATTTCATCCACAGCCGCTTCACGCTCCGCCTCTTCTTTGA
>SLLG01000022.1 GCA_007134215.1 Opitutales bacterium
CGCCGCGAAGACCGGGTCGGCGCCGGCCCAGTGGCGTGAGTTGAAGACGTTGTCGACGAGGAGGCCGATTTCCCAGCGGTCGGTGCGGTAGAAGACCTGTGCGTCGCCGAGGACGACGCCGGGGATGCGCATGGTGCGGCCGATGTCGCTCCAGTATCCGTCGCGCCACGACAATCCGCCGGCGAGGCCGAGGCCGGTACCCGGCTCCCAGAGGGCGAAGAGGCGCGCGGTGACTTCGGGGAAACCGGCGTAGATCTGGTCCGGGTTGTCGGGCAGCTCGGCGCGGTCGGCGCCGTTGAGGATGCCGCCGGAGAGCGCCCAGTCTTCTTCGTCGAAGGGCAGCGCCCCGAAGCCGATGCGGTCGCCGCGGAGCTTGACGCGCTGCGCCGTAAAGTGCGCGACGACCGACCATGCCGGCGTCGGCGTGAGAAACGCCTCGAACTCGATGCCTTCGCCGCGGAGCGGGCGGGCGAAGGCGTCGCGCGTGCTGAAGACGGACTGGTTCCAGCGATAGATGGAGAGGCTGGTGAAGAGACGGCCGTCGAGGAGGTTGCTCTTCACGCCGGCCTCGCCGAGCTCGGCGGTGGGAAAGGAAGTCTCGCCGAAGAGGACGCCGCCGTCGCCGGGTGCCATGGAGCGGCCGCGCTGGGCCGCGCCGTAAATGAATACGCCGTCGACCGCTTCGTAAGTGGCGTGGAGAGCGGCGTTGGCGAATTCGAGTGTGTCGCGCCCGCTCAGGCGTTCGATATCGGCGGGCGAGCGGTTGTCGATAAAGGCGGGCAGGCTGCGCCGCAACTCCACACGCTCGGCGCGTACGCCCGCGTCGATACGCAGGCGCTCGGTCGCCTGCCAGTCGGCTTGGGCGAAGAGGGCGGTCTGGAGGGTGCGGCTGCGCCCGCTCGCGCCCCCGAAGGTGGACCAGAGGTTGGTGCCGTCGGGACCGCGGTCGGCGCCGGCGGAGACGAGCGTGTTGGCCGGGATTTCGCCGCGCGTGAGGTCGCGCCGGGAAAAGGGCTCGGCGTCGAAGTCCTGTGCCATGTGCGCGTGGGCGAGGCGCACGGAGAGACCGCCCTCGACGGTGAGGTCGGTGCCGTCGAGTTCGCGGCGGAGGCGCGTCTGGTTTTCGCCGAGGGCCTGCTCGGAGCGGAAGGCGAATCCGTAGGTGGAACGCTTGTCGGTGCGCACGCCCTCGAAAAAGGACCGGTTGATCCATGTCCAGCCGGGCGCGCCGCGGCCTTCGATGTCGAGGAAGAACATGCCGTTCTCCGCGTCGGCGAAGTCTTCGGGGTCGGCGAGGATGCGGTTTGCCGGCAGCGTTTCGGTGAGAGCCGCGCCGCCCGCCGCGAAATACTCCGGGGTGTAGACAAAGATGTCCTGCGGGCGGGCGTCGACGGCGGCGAGTTCCTCCGCGGCGGCGGCGCGCAGGGCGTCGAGCGCGGCGGGATCGCCCCCGAAGGCGAAGGACGGTACCTCGGCGGCGGGCCGCAGCGAATACAGGCGTTCGACGTTCTGCGGATCGTTGAGGTCGATCATGTGCGCGCGCAGCTCCGCCGGAATGCGTTCACGCGCCACCGGTCCTGGCACGGCGAGCGCGTGTAGGGAGGGGTTCACGACAAAGGTAAAGGGAAACTCAAGCAGCGTGCGCGCGGCGCGGCCCTCCCAGCGCGGCGAAGTGAGATCGGCCGGTTCGCCGATCACGTAGGCCCCCGTATCGACAAAGGCCTGTGTGGGCCGGTTGGCCCCGGGAACCTCGCTGCTGCGGAAACGGTAGAACTCCCCGCCCGCGAAGACAGTCGCACGCGGGGTGGCCTGGACCTTCACCGCCGCGTAGACGGATTCAAAGTCGTTGCGCACGTGGTCGAAGTAGCTCTTCGCGCGTTGCGCGGTGACCGAGACACGGTAGGCCGCCGGCCGGTCGCCCCAGAGAAACGGTGCGCCGTAGTCCGCCTGCGCGCGGTAGGCGTCCCAGCGTCCCACACTCAATTCCACGCTGCCGAGGGCGCGCTCGTAGTAGGGGCTCTTCGGCAGCATGTCGACATAGCCGCCGACGAGGGTGGGGGCAAAGTGCGCGGGCGCCGGACCCTTGACGAGCGTGAGCGACTCGGTGGCGCCGAAGGAGGTCGGCATCTCGTTGCGCTGGAAGGCGCGCAGCATGCCGTTGAAGTAGAGCCCCGCATTGGTCCCCCGCAGAACCGGCGCGCCCGCCAGCCCGAAGTAGTTGATGCGCTCCGCCCCCGCCGCCGACCGGGGCAGGTCCTCAAGGTCGCGGATGTCGAGGCGGCGCATCGCCTCGGGCGTGAGGGCGGTGACGGCCCGCGGTGTTTGCTCCAGCGGACGCGCCGAACCCATGACATTGTCGAGCGACCATCCTGCGGGCGAGAGCGACTCCGGAGCACTGCGCGCCGCTTCCCGCACGACAAAGTCGTCGAGAACGACCACGGGATCCGTTGTCTCCTCCGTTCCCCACAGGCTGGTTGCTGCAAACAGCCCTGCCGCCAAAGCGGCTTTCCGTGTGATTGTATTCATGCAGTTTTCGTTGGGAAGGGGCGGACCGTAGGGCGAACCGGAGGCATGACAAACGAAATCTCCCGTGTTGCCGGAATCAGCAGGGGGACTGGTTTTGCCCTTACGCCCCTGCCGCGGACGGCAAATGAGTTCGCGGCGGCGAGCCCCCCTCGGCGCGGACACCGTATGCGCCAAAATGTCCCGCAATGTGTCCCGGAGGGACGGAGCGGCGCGCTACACGGGTCCGTTCGGAAAAGGGGTGATTCTCTTAAGTGATTTGCGGAGAGCAGGTTGCATGGGTTTGCACGGCGCAGTCTCGCGGCTGTGCGGGCGGAACGCTTCATGCGGGTGGACGGGTATGAATATCGATTTCAACAAATTCACGGAGATGTCGGGCCGGGCGGTGCAGGAGGCGCAGAACGAAGCGCGCCGCCGCAACCACCAGCAGATCGACGTGTGGCACCTGCTGCTGGCGCTGCTCACGCAGGAGAAGGGGATCGTGCCTACGATCATCGAGAAAATGGGCCTGCAAACGAGCGCGCTCGAACTGGCGGTGAAGCGGCATTTGGAGAAGCTGCCGGCGGTCACGGGCAGCACCTCGGCGAGCCAGGTGTATATCACCCCTGCGCTCAATGCCGTGCTGACGGCGGCGGAGGAAGCGGCGCAGCAACTGCGCGACGAGTATGTGAGCGTGGAGCACCTTTTCCTCGGTCTGCTCAAGACCGGCCAGCCGGCGGAGTTGAAGAAGCTCTTCGGGAGCTTCGAGATCGACGAAAAGCGCTTCCTTGAAGCCATGCGCGCGACGCGCGGCAACCAGCGCGTGACGACACAGCATCCGGAGGACACCTTTCAGGCGCTGCAGAAGTACGGCGTCGACCTCGTCGAGATGGCGCGCAAGGGCAAGATGGATCCGGTCATCGGGCGCGACAGTGAGATCCGGCGGGTCATCCGCATCCTTTCGCGAAAGACGAAGAACAACCCGGTCCTCATCGGCGATCCGGGGGTGGGCAAGACGGCTATCGTCGAGGGCCTCGCGCAGCGCATCGTGCGCGGCGACGTGCCCGAGGGCATCAAGGAAAAGACGATCTTCGCCCTCGACATGGGCTCGCTCCTCGCGGGGGCAAAGTACCGCGGTGAGTTCGAGGAGCGGCTCAAGGCCGTCCTCAACGAGGTGAAGACGAGCGAGGGGCGCATCATCCTCTTTATCGACGAGCTGCACACCATTGTCGGCGCGGGCAAGGCGGAAGGCGCGGTCGATGCGGGCAACATGCTCAAGCCCATGCTCGCGCGCGGCGAGCTGCGCTGTATCGGCGCGACGACCCTCGACGAGTACCGCAAGCACATCGAGAAGGACGCCGCCCTCGAGCGCCGCTTCCAAACCGTGCTCGTCGACCAGCCCAACGTGGAGGACACGGTTTCCATCCTCCGCGGCCTGCGCGAGCGCTTCGAGGTGCACCACGGCGTGCGCATCCAGGACAACGCGCTTGTCACCGCCGCGACGCTCTCGCACCGCTACATCACGGAGCGCTTTCTGCCGGACAAGGCCATCGACCTTGTGGACGAGGCCTGCGCCATGATCCGCACGGAGATGGACAGCATGCCGCAGGAACTGGACGATCTCTCCCGCCGCCTCATGCAGCTGGAGATCGAGGAAGCCGCGCTGCGCAAGGAAAAGGACGAGCCGAGCCGACAGCGCCTCTCCGAGTTGCAGAAGGAATTGGCCGACCTGCGCGAAAAGGTCCAGACCATGCGCGCGCAGTGGGACAGGGAGAAGGAGGCCATCGGCAGCGTGCAGAAAGTGCGCGAGGAAATCGAGGCCACGCGCATGGAAATCGAGCGGGCGGAGCGGGCCTACGACCTCAACAAGGTCGCCGAGCTGCGCCACGGCAAGCTGCCCCAGCTGCAGAACCGCCTCAAGGAAATGGAGAGCACGATGGCTACGGCCACGCTCCTCAAAGAGGAGGTCACGGGCGACGAAATCGCGGAGATCGTGGCGAAGTGGACGGGTATCCCGGTCACCCGCCTTGTCGAGGGCGAGAAAGAAAAACTCCTGCGCCTGCCGGAGATCCTGCACAAGCGCGTCATCGGGCAGGACGAGGCCGTCGACCTTGTGTCCGACGCCGTTCTGCGCGCACGGGCGGGCATCCGCGATCCACGCCGCCCCATCGGCAGCTTCCTCTTCCTCGGCCCCACGGGCGTGGGCAAGACCGAACTCGCCAAGACCCTCGCCGAGGCGCTCTTCGACTCGGAGGACAACATGGTGCGTATCGACATGAGTGAATACATGGAGAAGCACACCGTGGCGCGGCTCATCGGAGCGCCCCCGGGCTACATCGGCTTCGAGGAGGGCGGCCAGTTGAGCGAGGCCGTGCGCCGCCGCCCCTACAGCGTGATTCTCTTCGACGAAGTGGAGAAGGCGCACCCCGATGTGTTCAATGTCCTCCTGCAAGTGATGGACGACGGCCGTATCACCGATTCGCAGGGGCACATCGTCGACTTCAAGAACACCGTCGTGATCATGACATCCAACATCGGCAGCCGCTACCTGCAGGAAGGCGTCACCGGCGACGAGATTCCCGAGTCAGTGCGCGAGTCTGTCATGGCCGACCTGCGCGCGGGCTTCCGGCCGGAATTCCTCAACCGCATCGACGACATCGTGCTCTTCAAGCCGCTCACCCTCGAGGAAATCGGCCGGATCGTCGTGCTCCTCCTCGCCGACGTGAACCGCCGCCTCGCCGACCGCCGCATCAACGTGGAGGTCGACGCCGAGGCGCGCGAGTGGATCGCCGAGCGCGGCTACGACCCCGTCTACGGTGCGCGACCGCTCAAGCGCTTCCTGCAGAAGCGCCTCGAGAATCCGCTCGCGCGCGCCCTCATCGGCGGTGACGTGAAGGAAGACACAGAAGTGCGCTTCACCCGCGACGGCGACGAACTCCGCATGGAAACCCAGCCCGCCGCCGTCGAAGGCGAGGTGGTGGAGGATTAGGCGCGGGGCGGCGGGTATCGTGGGCGAAGCAGACCGCGGTCCCCGTGTGGCGGGTTGCGTGTGTCTGCCCTTTTCCGCCGTTGCGGTCCGCTGCGGCGCCGCGAACGGGTATTGCGCGCGGCCAGTCGAAAATAATAAAGATACAGGATTTTCAATTAATCGCTCGTCGCCGCCGGAGTATTTCGTCCCACGGGCGGACGTTGCAGCGGTCGGCCCACTGCTGCCAGAGAGCGGCGAGTTCGGCGACGAGGCCGGGGTGTTCGGCGGCGATGTCGCGGAGTTCGGAGCGGTCGGCCTCGATGTCGTAGAGTTCCCACGGTTGGTAGCCGGGGCGGAGGGAGGGGTTGCCCTTGGCGGAGAGGCCGCCGGGCTGCACGTATTCGCGCACGAGCTTCCATTTGCCGCGGCGGATGCCGCCGTTGCCCTCGTGTTCCCACGTGAGGCTTTCGCGGGAGTGCGGCTTGTCGTCGAAGACGGGCCGCAGGGAGTGGCCCTCGTGTGGGAGGATTTCGCGCCCGCCGATGCGCGCGGGGTAATCGGCGCCGGTCACATCGAGTATGGTGGCCATGATGTCGGGAAGCTGCGCGGGCTGGCGGCGGAGAGCGTCGCGCCCGCCGATGCCCGCGGGCCAGTGAACAATCAAGGGAGTGGAAATGCCGCCCTCGTGTACCCAGCACTTGTATTTGCGAAAGGGTGTGTTGCTCACGTTGGCCCACGGCACTCCGTAGCTGCAATACGTGTCTTCCGGTCCCGGCTCGATGTCGGGTGAATTGCCGAAGCGCACGGGGCGTCCGTCGCGGGTATGGGAGCGGGCGGACCAGCCGTTGGGCAGTCGCTTGGCCCAGTCGCCGCCGATTTCCTCGTGGCATCCGCCGTTGTCGGCGAGGAAGAAGACGAGCGTGTTGTCGAGTTCGCCGACTTCTTCAAGTGCGGCGATGACGCGTCCGATGCCGCGGTCCATCTGTTCGATCTGGGCGGCGTAGACCTCCATGCGCCGGGCCTGCCATTGCTTGTTTTCCGCTTCGTCCCACGGTGGTTGCGTGGGGTCGCGGGGAGAGAGGGCAGCTTCGTCGCCGATGATGCCGAGTCCGCGCATGCGGCGCAGCCGCTCTTCGCGCAGTTGGTCCCATCCGCCGTCGTAGCGGCCGCGGTAGCGTGCGATGTCCTCCGGGCGGGCGTGGAGCGGCCAGTGTGGCGCGGTGTAGGCGAGGTATTGGAAGAGCGGCTTGCCGGTGTCCGCCGCGAAGTGGCGGCGTATCTGGGCGGCGGCCTCGTCGCTGATGGCGTCGGTGAGGTTGAAGTCGCCCTCCGGCGGGTCGAGAGGTGTATTGCCGCGAGTGAGGGTCTTCGGTGCGTAGTAGCTGGCGGCACCGCAGAGGATGCCGTAATATTCTTCGAATCCGCGTTGGCACGGCCAGTTGTGGTGCGGCGCGTCGAGGTGGCCGGTGACGTGCCATTTGCCCGACATGGCGGTGGCATAGCCGTTGCGGCCAAGGACCTCGGCGATGGTCGCGGCGTTTTGCGAGAGGTCGCCTAGATAACCGTCGATCTGGTCGTTTCCGATCATGTGGCCGACGTCCGCCTGGTGGGGATGCAGACCGGTGAGGAGGGAGGCGCGGGAGGGACAGCACCTTGCCGTATTATAGAACTGGGTGAAACGCAGTCCGCCGGAGGCGAGGCGGTCGAGGTGAGGCGTACGGATCTCGCCGCCGTAGCAGCCGAGGTCCGAGAAACCCATGTCGTCGTTGAGGATGAGAAGGATGTTCGGCTTGGACATAGGCAAAGCAAAGCCGCCGCCGCGGCTTTGCGTCAACATGCGAGGCTCCGGAAGGCGGTTCATTGCCGCAGACCGACCCAAAGGAGGCGCAAATTCGTATGGCGCGGCGCGTTTCCTGTGCGTAAAATGTGCTTCTGTTTTTTCAACGCAACGCGGTCGGAAACCGCGGAACCCGAGATGTTTACACGCAAACCCCTGTCCCCCCTGGCCGCTGTGGCCGTCGCGCTGTGCGCGATGGCTCCGGCCTCCTCCGCCGCGTTCGCTCCGGAACCGCTTCTCGACGACCGCATCGAGACCGCACTGGCCCTCGCGAAAGACAAGATGCTCGCCACAGTGGACTTTCTGGAGGCGGTCAACGCGGAGGAGACCGACCCCGCGCGGATCCCCCATTTTCCGCAGTATACGATCAACCTCGACCTTACCCCCGGCCGAGACGAGCCGGACGGCACATGGCACACGGCACGCGGGAACGGAGGCTTCTGGGCGCGCGGCTCTTTTGCGGCGTTGCTCTGGATGATGGCGGAGATCGAGGAAGACCCCGCGCAGCGCGCGCAGTGGCAGGCGTGGGCGAAGACATGGAGCGAGCCGGTGCGCGCCTACACGGGCAACGACATGACGGTGAACAACTACGCCGTCTTCCGCCGCTGGATGGACCATGCGGAGAACGAGGCGGAACGCGAAGAGCAGCGGCAGACGATCCTCGAACTTGCGCGCCGTCTCGTGGAACCCTACGACCGGCACACCAACACGGGCCGTTTCTTTGAAGAGGCCGGCATCTACGGCTACCGCAGACGGACGACCGCCGAGCCGCGCACATGGTATTTCCACGCCTTCATCGACCACTCGCCGAATCTGGAGCAGCTCCTCGGGGCCTCGTGGATCGCGGACGACGAAGCGGAGGCGCTTGACTTCCGCGAGAAGGCGGTGAGCCATGCCCTCAATATCCACAATACACTGAACGCCAACCGCAATCCGGGCGAGTCCGGCTCGTGGCAGCGTGCCTACTTCGACTGGGAGGAGTTTTCCCCGTCCTACGGCGAGTTCGTTCTCAACGAGGGCAAGCAGGGCTGGACGGATGCCTCCACATGGTCGCGCGGGCAGAGCTGGTGGATCTACGGCATTTGTCTCGCCTACTACCACACGCGCCATCCGCAGGTTCTCGAAGCGGCGCGCGAAGCCGTGCGCTACTACATCGACCGCTTGCCCGACCGCTACCCGGGCGAGCACCGGCAGCCGGGCGTCTTTGTTCCGGCATGGGATTTTGACTATGCCTACGAAGTCGACTTTGGCACCGAATACGACACCTCCGCCGCCGCCATCGCCGCCGCCGGAATGGTCCGGCTCCTCGCCGCCATGGATCCGGCGGATCCGGATTATACGGACTTCGGAGAGGCGCTCCGGGGCACGCTCCTGAACCTGACGGAGGCACCCTTCCTTGCCACGGAAAATTACCCGGAAATGAGTATCCTGCGCAAGGGCGGCTATCACCACCCCGCGTCGCTTGAGCCTTCCTCGGCCTACAATAACGGTCTCATCTGGGGCGATTACTTCTTTGTCGATGCCCTCCTCAAGTATCGGAAACTTCGCGATAATCCGCCGCCTGTTTCTCAGGCGCCGGTTTTGGCTTACCTAGGGGACGCCGGCGAACTGCGGTGGTCGGCGCGCGCGGACATGGTGTATCAGGTGGAGACCTCGGAGGACCTGCGCGACTGGCACGATGCCGGGATGCCGCAGTTTGGTGCGGCGGAGGGCGAAGGACTCGCGTTGCCGGCGGCACCGGGCGGGGACCCGCGCTTTTGGCGCTTGCGCGTATGGCCGCGCCCGGAAAGATAGGTTCATGGCCGGATGGAGTCCAGAAGCGGAATTGCTCCGCGAAGAGATGCAGCAATGCCGGGACGAGGGATGTGAGATCCCCCCGGAGCTTGAGGCGGCCGTCCTCGCCATGCAGACCGGGGAAGACCGGTGGAACGTGGAGAGGGCGCGGCCTTATTGGGATGCGCTTGTCGCGCTTCCGCGTGACGCCGCACTCGCCGCCGCCGAACCCAACGCGCTGGAGGCGATCCGCGCCCTTCGTCCGGACGGGTTGCGCGATCTTCGTTGGAACCCGGGCGAGAGTGAATTGTCTGACCGCATGCACGGGGCATGGTTGGGACGCGCGGCGGGATGCGCTTTGGGCAAGCCGGTGGAATCCGCTGAGTTCGGCATGGCGGTGGAGAAGGGCCGGACAGTCGGGCGCCACCGTATCCGCGAGCATCTGGAAGCCCGGGGCGAGTGGCCGCTGTCGGACTACTTCTCGGAGCAAGCATCGCCCCGGGGTACCCGGATCCAACGCTGCCACGCCTCCACGCGCGAGCATATCGGTTACATGGAGCCGGATGACGATATCCACTACACGCTCGTCGGGCTTGGGGTGCTTGAGTCGGCTGGACCGGAGTTTCAGTGGTTCGAGGTGGCTTACTACTGGACGCGGCATCTCCCGTATTCGGCTATCTGTACGGCGGAGACACAGGCGATCCTGAATTTCTGGAACCGTTCGTTGCGCAACGGTAACCGTGCCGCGCCCAACACGTGGGCCACGCCGGAGTTTTCCCGCTCGCACAAAAACCCCTACCGCGAGTGGATTGGCGCCCAGATCCGTGCCGACGGCTGGGCATGGGCCTGCGCGGGCAAGCCGGAGCTGGCGGCGGAGTTTGCCTACCGTGATGCCTGCTGGACGCACACCCGCAACGGCATCTACGGAGAGATGATGTTCGCGGCCATGCAGGCGGCGGCCTTTGTTGTCGACGACCCGCGCGAACTGGTGGCTGTCGGGCTATCCGAAATTCCGGCAGACTGCCGTTTGGCGCGTCGGGTGCGGCGGGCGCTGGACATCGCTACAGAGGCACCGGACTTGTGGGCTGCCCTCGACCGTGTCGACGCCGACGATGATTTTCTATGTATGAGTCCGGTGCATACAATCAACAACGCCGTGTATTGCATCCTCAGTCTCCTCTACGCGGAAGGCGGGGTGGACGATGCCGTGTGCAAGGCGGTGGCGACCGGCCTCGACACGGACTGCAACGGAGCGACCGTCGGCTCGATCGTCGGCGCGTCGGCGGGTGCGAAAGCCGGGAGCCGTCTCGCTGCGAAGCTCAATGACACCGTGAAGCCGCTCGTCTTCGGCTTTCAGGAAGTAACAATGACGGAGCTGGCGCGGCGGCATGCTGACGTTTGGCGCAAGGTTGAACAGTGGCACCTGAACAGATGAAGAAGAAACTGGTTTACTGGGATTCCAACCCCAACGACGGACGCACTCTCGCATTCACGCGGGCGGGGGAGGCGTTTTGCGCGGAAGAGCACGGACTGGAGTTTGAATACGTTCCGCGCAGGATCGAAGGTTACGTGGAGGATGTGCTTGCGGCGTGGAGCGAGGGCGGGGGTCCGGACGTGATCGACGTCTGGCCGCACTGGGTGCCGCGTCTGTCCGGTCCGAACGGCTTAATGGCGCTCGATCCGTGGGTGGACGCATGGGAGCGGAAGGCGGATTACGATCCCTCGCACCGGCGGTTGAGTGTTTCCTTCGACGGTTCATACCGTTTCCTTGCCTGCGATTTGTTTGTGCAGGGAACGCACTACCGTCGCGACCTTGTCGCCGCCGCGGGCCTTGACGAACCGCGTGCGCTCGATGCGGCGGGAGCGTGGACCATGGATGCTCTCGCCCGCCATGCGCGCGCCTTGCACCGGCCGGAGGAGGGTGTTTCCGGTGTCTCGCTGCGCGGAGGTCAGGGCAGCGAACTAACCGTCTTCAATGTGATGGCCTCCGCTGCAGGCCGCCCCGTTTTTGACGGGGAAGGTGCGCCGTGCTTCGACGATCCAGCGGCTGTGGCGGCGCTGGAGCGCTACATTTCGCTTGCGCGTCCGGTGTCCTGTTGCCAAGCCATGCCGGAGAATGACGGTTACCGTGAATTCGCATGGCATTTCTACGAGGGCCGAGCCGCCATGATGCTGCACAATGACGACGGTGTGAAGGCGGCCCAGGAGCGTTTCCTCGGGCGCGAACGGTATGCCACAGCACGTTTTCCTTCGGTGGGCGCCCGCCCGCGCATAGCTCTTGCCGGATTCGGTGTCGGCGTCCATGAAGGCAGTCCTCTGCGGGATGCGGCGGCGCGGTATGCCCTTGGTTTCATTGAAGGCTACGGGCGTAGCCTTCTTGAAAGCGCGAACGCACTGTCGCCCGGCGGAGACCCTGGCGTCAGCTGCACCCCGATGCGGCCGTGGTCGCGTCGGCGCGACCCGAAGGTGGAGCCCTTCCGCGAGGCGCTGGAAAATCCGGACACCTTCTTTGACCTTCCCTACGACCGACCCCGGTTTGACGAAGCGGTGCGCGATACGATCCGTCCCGACATCGTCCGAATGCTGCGCGGCGGGATGACGGCGCGGGCGGCTTGCGCGCGTTGGCAGCGGCTCCGGTTGTGAAGCGGGCGCGTTTTCAGCCGGATTCTCCCCACGCGCCCAGAAAATAGATCACGGCGAAATACTGGAAGATCGAGCCGCCCATGACCCACAGGTGCCAGATTGCATGGTGATACGGAATGCGGCGGTAGAGGTAGAAGATCACGCCGACGGAGTAGAAGAGGCCGCCCGTGAGGAGGAGAACGAAGCTCACCCGCGGCAGATTCACCCACAGGGGCACGATCACCCACAGGCACAGCCAGCCCATGGCGAGGTAGACGAGGGCCGAGCCGGCTCCGCCGCGTCGGCTGGCAAAGCATTCGCGGGCGATCCCCGCCGCTGCGAGACCCCAGACGACGCCAAAGAGCGTCCAGCCGAGAGGCCCCCGCAGCGGCCCGAGGGCGAAGGGGGTGTAGCTGCCGGCGATAAGAAGAAAGATGCAGCTGTGGTCGAGCACGAGAAACCGCCGCTTCCACCGCAGGCTTCGCGCGCTGTGGTAGAGTGTCGAGGCAAGGTAGAGCGCGACGATGCTCGCCCCGTAGACGGCGGCCGCCGTGACAAGGGCCGCGTCCGCACGCAGCGAGGCCACGACCACCGCCCCGGCCAGACCCGCGACGGCGAGGACGAGACCGATTCCGTGGGTGACGCTATTCGCGATCTCCTCGGCGGGGGTGTATCCCGAAGTCGGGTGCAACTCTCTCATCGTTTGTCTATCGAACGAATCACCGCCCGGTGCTTTCGTCAACGGGTAACCGGGATCCGGCCGTGCATGCCAGACCTTTGGTCGGCGGCACGGCGGGTGACGCCGATCCCCGAACCGGCGTGTTCCATCCTGCTCGCCGGGGTTCGCTGCGGTTGCGGCCATGCTCGCACGCGGCCGGAGGCGGTGAATGAAACCGGCCCGACCGAGAGCGCAGGGGGCTGGGAATATCCGCCCCTGCGGTGCGTCCCATTGTATTACTATGCGTATGACCAGTCTTCGTTTATTCTTCTTTCTTGCATCGGCTGTCGTCCCGGCGGCGCTGGCCGCCTCCGTGCCGGACGACGCCTCCGAAGTAACACCGCTCGGCGTGGGCGATGCTGTGCCGCAGGCGCAGGTGCGGACGGCCGACGGGGCGTCGATTGACGTGCGCTCGCTCACCCGCGGGCGGCCTGCGGTGTATGTGTTTTACCGCGGCGGGTGGTGCCCCTATTGCAATGAGCACCTCGCCGACCTTGCGGGAATCGAGGAGGATCTGGAGGAACTCGGCTACCGGGTCTTCGCCATTTCCCCCGACCGCCCTGAAAAAGTGGCGGAGGCCGCCGCGGAGAGCGCGGCGAATTACCATCTGCTTTCCGACAGCGCGATGGATGCGGCGCGGGCTTTCGGGGTCGCCTTCCGCGTCGACGACGCGGACTTCGAGCGTTTGCGGGGTTTCGGTATCGACCTCGAAGCGTCGTCGGGCCGCAGCCACCGCCTCCTTCCCGTCCCAGCCGTTTTTCTGGCCGATGCCTCCGGGAAAATCCTCTACAGCTACCACGACGCCGACTACCGCGAACGGCTGTCCGGCGCCGATCTGTTGCGCGTCGCGGAGGCGGCTTCCGGAGCGGACCGCCTTGCCGTTCTCTGGACGAGCGGGGATCCCGAGGTGGCGCACCGCGTAGCGCTCATGTATACGCATGCGGCCATGCGGCAGGGGTGGTTTTCCGAGGTGCGGCTTATCATCTGGGGGCCGTCGCAACGACTGCTCGTCGCGGACAAGGACATCCAGGCCTACGTGGCGAAGTTGCAGGACGCCGGTGTCGAGGTGAAGGCCTGCGTCGTCTGCGCCGACTCCTACGGTATTGCGGAGCAGGTCGCCGCGCTGGGCATAGAGGTCAAGCCCATGGGCGTGCCCCTCACGCGGCACCTTAAAGCCGCTTCGTGGAAAGTGCTCACTTTCTGAACCGGCAACCGTCGCACGGCGGCGGAACGGGTGCCGGACCGGTCTTTCGATGGTCGCGGCGGCTTGAACAACAAGCGTTACTCCGCCTTTCGGTGCTTCGCGAACCACTTGCGGAAGCTGCCGCCGCGGAATTTCGGAAGGGTGCGGGCGGACTGCCATGCGCGTGCCGCCGGGTTGGCGTTGAGGACGGCATGGGGTGTGATGTTCATGAGGTGCCCGAGGCGCAGGGCCGTCTTCCACGCGGCGGGTTGCGCGGCGACGAACGACCACGCGCCCATGGAGGGGGTGGCGACGCTGCCGCGCGGGGCTTTCTCCGTCTTGGCTTTGTTGCGCAGGCGCAGGAGCAGGTCCGGTAAGGGGATGTCCACGGGGCACACTTCGTTGCATGCGCCGCAGAGGCTGGAGGCTTTCGGGAGGTCGGCGTATTCCGCGAAGCGGTCGCCGTGGAGGAGGGGGCTGAGGACCGCCCCCACGGGGCCGGGGTAGACGCTGCGGTAGGCGTGCCCGCTCGCCTGCCGGTAGACCGGGCACACATTGAGGCAGGCCCCGCAGCGGATGCAGCGCAGGATTTCGCGGCAGTCCGAGGCGAGGATTTCGGAGCGGCGGTTGTCGAGGAGGACGACGTGCAGTTCCTCCGGGCCGTCGGTCTGCTCCCCGCGGCGCGGGCCGGAGAGAAACTGTGTGTAGACGGTGAGCTGCTGCGCCGTCGCCGAGCGTCCGAGGAGGCCGAGGAAGAGCGGGAGATCGCGGTCGGACGGAAGAAGTTTTTCGATACCGACAAGGGATATCTGGATACGCGGTGCGGCGATGGAGAAGCGCGCGTTGCCTTCGTTTGTCACAAGGACAATGCGCCCGCTCTCGGCGACGAGAAAGTTGCCTCCCGTCATGCCGGCGTCGGCTTCGAAATACTTCCGCCGCAGGTGGGCGCGGGCACGGCGCGTGATCGTCTCCGGGTCGTCATTGTATTTGCCAAGGCCCGCGCGCTCGAAGCTGCGCGCCACATCCTGGCGGCTCTTGTGGATGATCGGGGTGACGATGTGGCTGGGGTGGTCGCCGTCGATTTGTACGATGTATTCACCGAGGTCCGTCTCGACGGCTTCGATACCGTGCTTCTCAAGGAAGGGCACGCATTCAATTTCCTCGCTCGCCATGCTCTTCGACTTGACGAGACGCTTTGCGCCGGCGTCGCGGAGGATGCGGAGAATGATCTCGTTGGCCGACGCGGCGTCGGTTGCCCAGTGGACCTTTGCGCCGTTGCGTTGCAGGGCGGCTTCGGCCTTTTCCAGGTAGGTATCGAGATTCTCGAGCGTGTGCTGCTTCACGCGGCCCGCCGTGCGCCGCAGTTCATCGGGATCAGGATAGGCCTCGCGGAGGGCGTCGACGCGCTTTTCCGTCTTGATCTTGGACGAGCTGTGCACCGACTTGCGCACGTCCGGCGCGAGTGTTGCGGCGTATTGGTCGATTTCCTGGATGAGTTTCATTGGGATTCTCCGCTGTTGCGCAGGGCATCGCGCAGGATTTCAGCAATGTGGCGGCGGGGCGTGGGATCGCCGTTCTTTTCCATCATGCCTCCGAAGTGCATCATGCAGGCCATATCAAGCGCCGCGACGCAGTCCGGGCGCTCCGCCGTGAGGTGTTCGACTTTCAGCTCGCCCATGGCGCGCGAGATATTTGGAAAGCTGACCGAAAACGTGCCCCCGAACCCGCAGCACTGCTCCAACTCGCCCACTTGCACAAGCTCCAGCCCCTCGATGGAGGAGAGGAGGGCGACGGCGCTCTCGTAGCAGTCGGTCCCGCGCGTGTGGCAACTGCGGTGCAGGGCGACTCTCGCCGGGTAGCGGCCCGGCCACTCGCGCACGCCGAGGCCGTTGACGATATAGTCGCACAGTTCCCACGTGCGCCCCGCAAAGGTCTCGACGGCCCCGAGGTCGGGCTCCTTCTCGAATTCGAGGAGCGCCCCGTGGCGTGCCATCGCCGCGCACGATCCGGACGGCACGACCACGGGAGCTTCGCCCTTGAAGGCTTCGAGGCAGTGGCGCACCACCCGCCGCGACGACGCCCAGTCGCCCGCGTTGAAGGCCGGCTGCCCGCAGCACGTCTGCGCCGCCGGCACTTCGATCTCGCAGCCAAGGTGTTCGAGCACCTCCACCGTCGCGCGCGCCGCCTCGTCGTAAAAGGCGTCGAACAGGCACGTGATCATGAGCTGCACGCGGCGGTGCTCGGGCTTGGGTCGGATCGGAAAACTCATCGGCTCTTTGGAAAATGTGGCTTGTTCGTGCGCCGCACGCCGCGTCCCGGCGCCGACGGCTATTTGCGCGAGCTTCCAATGTCGCCGTCCCGCCGTTTCTTTCAACGCAAATCTCGATTGTGTGCGGGGCGGGCGGTGTGGACGGCGCGCATGGGGCTGGGGCGGGACCTCGCGGAGCGCCTGGGCGGGAGTGGATTCGCCGGTTCCGGCGGCGGCGGGGGGCGGCTCAGCGGCCGTAGAGCCA
>SLLG01000181.1 GCA_007134215.1 Opitutales bacterium
AGCCTCTACGTCCTCCAGTTGGTCGGGCTGCACGTCGAGTAAGACGACGTTGGCGGCGTCGCCGGTGTCCGTGAGGCCCACTTGTTCCAGCAGATTGGCGCGGGCAAGAAAGAGCGTGTTGATCAGAAAGGCCCCCATGCCAAGCGTGACGACAAGGTAGATCGTCCGGTTCTGCGGGCGGTGCAGGTTGCCGAGGGCAAGGCGCCAGGCAAAAGGACCCCCGCGCGGCGTGACCGCCCGCAGAAGCCGGCGCAGGGCGGCGGCGAAGAGCGCGAGCAAGGCCAGCGTGACCGCGAACCCGAGCGTAAACGCCAGTCCGTGCCCGAACCGCTCTGTCTGCATCAGCGCAAACGCGAGGAGCAGTCCGCCCAGTCCGGTATAAACGAGCAGCACGAGCGGATCCTTCCACGGGCGCGGGAGGGTGTTGTCGAAATCCGCGCGGATAGTCGCAAGCGGGCTGACGTGCCGCACCCCGAGCAGCGGGATAAGGGCGAATGCGAGGGCGACCAACCAACCGAAAACAAGCCCCGCCGCGACCGCTCCCCAACTCACCTCCACACTCAGTTCAAAGGGCAGAAACGCCCGCAGGAAGACCGGCAGAAGAAACTGCACGCCGATGCCGAGCGCCGCGCCCGCGAGCGCCCCGGCCACCGCCGTGCCCGCAACCTGTATCAGAAAAATCCGGAACCCGCTCCACACCGGACCGCCGAGACAACGCAGAAGCGCGACTGTCACAAGCTTGCCGCGCACGTGCACCTGCACCGCGCCGCCCACGCCGATGCCCCCGAGAAGCAGGGCGACAAAACCGACAAGATTGAGAAAATCAAAGAGATTGCCGAGCACGCGCTCGAGATTGCGCCGCCGGCTCTCTACCGTTTCCGCCCGCACGCTGCCCTCCATGAAGACCGTCTCGCGGGCCTCCCGCAGAAGCCCCTGCCGCCGCTCGTCGAGGCCTTCCGCAAAGGCAAAATACCGCCGGTGACGCACCATACTGCCCGTCTGCACAAGGCCGGTCCGTTCCACCGCGTCCCAGGCAACGTAGATACGCGGTGCGAAGGCACCGGTGATCTCCGACTCCCCCGCGACCCGTCGCAGCGACCCCGCCACCGTGAACTCCGCGTCGCCGAGGCGCAACGTGTCGCCCCGCCCGAGGCGAAGCTGCACAAGCAGGCTGTCCTCCACCACGGCCTCGCCCGCCGCAGGCTCGCGCAGACCCGCGGGATCGGTGTCAAAGGCCCCGTAGAACGGAAAGCCGCCGCGCACGGCGCGTACCTGCACAAAGCGGGTTGCCTCCCGCTCCGGAAACGCGGCCATCGACTGAAACCGGATCTCCGCCGCCTGCTCGCCGCCCATCCGCCGGAAAAATGCTTCGAGGGCGCTGTCAAAAGGGCGCCGCGTCTCCAGCACAAGGTCCGCGCCGAGGAGGGCGCGCGTCTGCTCCTCCATGATGCGCCCCAGGTTGTCGCGCAGCGATCCGATCGCCACAAGCGCGGCGATGCCGAAGAGAATGCACAACGCGCTGAGCACGAGCACGCGGCGATGCCCGCGGCTGTCGCGCCACGCCATACGCAGCGACCAACCCGGCCGCGGTCTCGCGCGCGGAAGGCGGTTCCCGGCCGCGCCGCTCATCGGTTCACCACCTCGCGTTGACCCTCGGCCGGGGCATCCTCAGCCGCCCCGTCCTCGCGCACATGCCCGCGGGCAATGCGGAAAATCCGCGCCGTCTTCGCCGCCAACGCCGGATCGTGCGTCACGAGGACCAGCGTCGTCCCGCGCGAACGGTTGAGGGAGAACAGAATCTCTGTAATTTGGTCGCTCGTGTCGGAGTCCAGGTTGCCCGTCGGTTCGTCCGCGAAAAGGATGTCCGGATCGTTCGCGAATGCGCGAGCGAGCGCCACGCGCTGCTGCTCACCCCCCGAAAGCTGCACCGGATAGTGGTCCAGCCGCTCGGCCAGCCCGACTTCCTCCAGACGGCTGGCGGCGTGCCGCGCGGCCCGGCGGTCGCCCCGCAGCTCCAGCGGCACCATAACGTTCTCCAGCGCGGTGAGCGTCGGAATGAGCTGGAAATTCTGAAAGACAAACCCGACATGGGCATTGCGCACCGCCGCGCGCTCGTCCTCGGTCAGCCCTTCGAGGAGGTGCCCGCACAGGCGCACCGATCCCTCCGAGGGTTCGTCCAACCCCGCGCAAAGCCCGAGTAGAGTGGTCTTGCCGCTGCCCGAGGGACCGACAATCGCCGCCGTCGACCCGCGCGCGAGCGCCAGGCTCGCCGCGCTGAGCACTGTCAGCGGACCGTGCGCCGTCGCGTAGGTTTTCGAGAGCCCCTCCAGCCGGAGGATCGGTTCCGCATCATTCATGGCACTAAGCAATACCGCCATTGCCCGTCGACGCAAACCGGGCGGATCGACCGGAGCCCGGCGCGCAGGCTTGTCCCTGCCCAGTATCCGGACATTCTCCCGGAATCATGGAAACACCACTCGACCGCCTGCGCGATGTCCTTCCCCCGGAAGCGATTGACACTTCGGCCGAAGGCACCTTCCGCGCGTCGCTCGACAACCTGCGCCTCAGCCGGTGCCCCGAAGCCGTCCTGCGCCCGGCCGACGAAGACGGCGTCGCCGCAATCCTCGCCCTTGCCAACGAACACCGCATGCCGCTGACCACGCGCGGGGCGGGAAGCGCGACCACCGGCGCCGCCACCCCCGCCGACGGCGGTTGGGTCCTTGATCTCTCCGGATGGAAGCAGCTCGCCGTGCGGGAAGCGACGATGTCGGCCTTCGTCCAGCCCGGTGTCACCGTGAAAGCACTGGATAATGCCGCGGCAGAGGCCGGGCTTGCCTACCCACCCGATCCCGGTTCCGCCACCCACGCCACCCTCGGCGGCACCATCGCCTGCAACGCCGGCGGCCTGCGCGGTGCCAAATACGGCGTCACGCGCGATTACGTCATGGGCCTCGAAGGCTTTTTACCCACCGGCGAATTCGTGCGCTGGGGCGGCAACCTGCGGAAGTTCGCCTGCGGCTACAACATCCGCGACCTTTGGATCGGCTCCGAGGGAACACTCGGCATCATCACCGGCGCCGTCCTCCGCCTCATCCCGCGCCCCGTCGCCCGCCGCACCGCCCTCCTCGCCTACAGCGACGAACCCGCCGCCCTCGCCGCCGCCGCGGCCATCCGCAAACGCCGCGTCATCCCAAGCATCCTCGAGTTTCTCGACCGCGAAACCGTCGCCGCCACCCTCCGTCTCTGGCACCGCGTCGCCCCGGACAAGCTCACTGCATTTCCACGGGCATGGACCGCGGACACGCCCGCCCTCCTCCTCGTCGAGACCGACGGCGAACCCGTCCAGGCCGACGCCGAGATGGCCGCCGTCCTCGAAGCCGCCGGCACACACGCCGCCCACCGCCACACCGCCGCTTCCGCTGAAGAGGCGGAAACCCTCTGGACCGTCCGCCGCAGCTGCTCCCAGGCCATGTTCGAACTCGGCGACACCAAACTCAACGAAGACGTCGTCCTCCCCCTCGACGCGCAGGAGCCCTTCTTCCAAGCCATCGAACGCCTCCGCCGCGAAACCGGCCTCCCCATGCCCACATTCGGCCACGCCGCCGACGGCAATTTCCACGTCCACATCATGTACGACGCCGGCAACCCCGCCCACCGAGACAAGGCGCGCGACGGCATCCGCCGCCTCATGGAACAAGTCGTCGCCCTCGACGGCGCCATCAGCGGTGAACACGGTATCGGCCTCGCCAAAACCCCGTTCATGGCCCTCCAGCACGGTGCCGCCGAACTCGCCGTCATGCGACGCGTCAAAGAAGCCTTCGACCCCAACAAAATACTCAATCCCGGCAAACTCCTCGAACCCTTCGAAATCTGGAACCACCCGCGCACCAAAGTTCGCCTGCCGTGGGATCATTGAACCACCGGCAGGCATACCGTATATCGCAGAGTCAAAATAAACTACATGGTAATATATTTTTGACATTGAGATTTTTTACATTGTTATTTTCCTGGGAGGTGCGGATACAAAGACAGACAAGGTGAGGTGCCGTTCGTTTGCAGACCTCAACGCAGCCTCGGTCTCCGCATATTCGGCGGAAGATTCCGACTGTCAGAGTAGCTGCATCCACGCTTTCGAGCGCTGATGCCGAGACCAAAAGTCATGGCGGAAAGCGGGTAATCCGACTTTCTGAAGAAACCGCCGCGAAGCGCCTTCCTTCTGCAAGTAAGATCGCCTTGCACCGCTATGCATCGGCGCGAGGCGCAAAGCCACAACCGACGGAGACAGGTGCCGAACGCAGCAACTCGCGCGCGAACCAAGACCGAAGCGCATATAAATCGCGTCAGGAGTCCTCGTCACCCCTATTCAACCACATCCTTGCGCAGGTTGCGCAAACTGCACAGCCCGCCCCAGTCCGCGAAGCGCATCCGCTTCGGCGGCGTCTTGCGCGCCGCCTTCCGCTCCCGCAGCCAGTCCTCGATCCA
>SLLG01000289.1 GCA_007134215.1 Opitutales bacterium
AGGCATGAACAGGCCTTGGATTTATTGACGTAGCCGACCGCCCCCGCCCGGCAGGCCATGATCGCGAACGGGTCCTCCGGCAACATGGAGATGACGACAACGGGAACCTTCGGGTAGCATCGGCTGATTTCCTTGATCAAAGAGACGCCGTCGCGGTCATGTAGCTGAAGGTCCATGACGAGAATGTCGTAACTCGCTCCCGAGAGTGCGTCGAGAACCTGGTCACCGGATGCCACGACGTCTGCGGTCGCGTCGGGAAATTCCGCCTCGAGGAGGGCGGACAATCCGAGCCGGACAATGGGATGATCGTCGGCGGCGAGGAGGGCGAATTCCGCCTCCGGCGCACGGAGCGACGGCCCGCCGGCGGCAGTCGCGACGGAACCGCTTGCAGAATGCACATTGGGTGACGCTGACGGCGTACGAGGAACGGAGGATGTTGGAGGCATAGGCTTTGGAGGTTTGCACGGTCTTCCCAATCGCGCACCCGCCGGGCGGGTGTAAATCAACATAGAGGACAAACCCTATCCTGCGCCGACGTATGACGGCGTCGAGCGCACGGGTTGGCTATAAGTTGGCTATGCCGACTCGGGCGGCAAGTGCCCGAGAATCCGCGCCTTACGCAGTGTTTCACTGCGTCCGCTGGCATGGAATTTGGCGTAAATCTTGCGGATATGCGCGTGCGCCGTGTGTACGCTGATCGAGAGTTCGTCCGCGATCTCCTTGTAGATTTTACCGGCGGCGAGAAGCCGCAGGACAGTGGACTCGCGCGGAGAGAGGCGCTCGACGGGTTTGGAGCGGGCACGCTCCACCCGCTGCAGATCATCAATGATCCATCCGGCGATAGACGGACTGATTGTGCACTCGCCCTGCGCGGCGCCGCGCAGGGCCCGCAAGATCCCGTCGAGTCCATCGCTCTTCACGATGTAGCCGCGCGCGCCGGCTTTGAGGGCGCGGAAGAGGCTCTCTTGCTCAGCCAAAGTTGTGAAGACGAGGAGGGGTAGCGCCGGGTTCGTTTCATACACAGCCCGGATCACGTCGATGCCGGAGGCGCCGGGCAAATCGAGGTCGACGACGCCGACGTCAATCCTCCGCCAAAGCCGCCCGATCGGAGCGTCCTCCGCGGAGGGCGCGGAAAATACCAGCTCCATGTCGGGCTCTCCCCCGAGGGCTTGCTCCAAGGCATTGCGTATAGCCTCGTTGTCTTCAACAATTCCGACTCTGATATTCTTGCGGTCCATACAAAACCTTCCCTGGACCCGCAAGGTGCGCGAGTCTGGAAACACCTTCCATCCGAATACGAAAAACAACGAGAAGGCAATCAATTTCACCGTAGCTCCACAGGGAACAAACCACTACGCACCAACCGGATCGGCTGCCTTTCCAAGTGCTTTGCCCAGGGCCCGCAGCACCGTCTCGGCTGTGAACGGCTTTGGAAGGTATTCAGAAACACCTTCGTCGTGCAGCCGCTCCGCCCGGTCTTCCTCCACTCCACCGCTGGCCACAATAAAGGGAACCGATGCATTCATGCGTCGGATGACACGCAGAAGAGCCAGACCGTCCATAACCGGCATCATCATGTCGCTCAATACAGCCCGAATCTCTCCACTATGATCTGTGAATTTGACCACGCCTTCGGCACCGTCACCCGCCGTTATCACCTGATATCCGGATGATTCCAAGGTTTGCTTCGTGATTTGCAGGACTGACAGCTCGTCGTCGACCACGAGGACAAGCTCTCCGTCGCCGCGGGGAGCCGGAACGTCCGCGGTCCTGCCATGCTCGCGGCTGCGCCGATGTCGTACGGCAAGAAAACAAACGGTGAAGCGACTGCCTCTTCCTTCAGCGCTTTCTACCTCAACAAAGCCTTCATGGGACTGTACGATTTTCATAACTGTCGACAGCCCGAGGCCCGTGCCTTTTCCCGCCTCCTTTGTCGTGAAAAACGGATCAAAAAGTTTCTCCATGTCTTTCGCATGGATCCCCGCGCCGGAATCCCGAACGGAGATGCGTACGTAGCGGCCGGGTTTGGCGCCATGCCGTGATGCCGCGTATTGCGCGTCAACTTTGAATTCATCCGCCGCGATGTTCAGTTCGCCGCCCCCGCCGCGCATAGCGTCCTTTGCGTTCACGCACAAATTCATAAGAATCTGGTGAATTTGTGTGGGGTCGCCCGTGAAGGTTGGTAGCTCATTTGCGGTCGAGACCTTAACCGCGATGTTCTTCGGAAACGTCTCGGCGATGATTTTGCGGATGTCCCTGACGAGGTGACTCACCTGAACCTCCACCTGCCGCCCTTCCATTCCGCGCGCGAAAGACAGTATCTGGCTGACCATTTCCGCCCCGCGCCGGGCGCTGTGCCGTATGGTGTCGAGCAAATCGTCGGGGGTACTCTCCCCCATTCTGCGCTGGAGTAAGTCCATAGCCATGATGATCGGCGAAAAGATGTTGTTGAGGTCGTGCGCGATGCCCCCGGCGAGTGTTCCGATGGAGTCCATCCGCTGCGTGCGGAGGAGTTGCTGCTCCATGGATTTGCGCTCCGTGATGTCGATCACGACACCGAGAACTCGCGCCGGACGTCCGCACACATCGTTATCGACGTTTCCGCGCTCGTGCATCCAGCGGATTTCGCCGTCGGGCCGGACGACGCGGTATTCCAAATCCGCGGACGCGCCCTCACTCGCGCTCCGCGCCGCTGCCGCTATAACGACACTGCGGTCGTCTGGGTGAACCCTGTCAATGAAATCCCGCACGGTGCCGCCAAACCGCTCTTTATCCACGCCGAACAGCTCACATGTCTGGGCCGGCCATGAGAGCGCGCCCGTACGCAGGTCGCGTTGCCAAACACCCATACGGCCCACACGCTGCGTGGTCTCCATCAGGAGGGCGTGCTCGCGCCGCACCGCCTCCGCGCGGGCACGCTCCAACGCGTAGCGAACCGTCCGCCGCAGAGTGCGCTCGTTCACCTCCTCCTTGCCGAGATATTCCTGCGCGCCCGCGGCGACGATTTCGAGGGCCAAAGCCTCGTCCTCCATACCGCTTAAGATGACGATGGCCGCGACCGGTGCTACGCCGTGGATGTGTCTGAACGTCTCAATCCCACCACTGTCAGGCAGGTTGAGGTCGATTAATATCAATCCGAAAGACTGTGTTTCAAGCACCGCGAGAGCGTCTGAGAGGCAACCCGCGACGACGCACTCCATACACGGCTCGGTGAGTCGCTCAAGGAATCCGGACACCATCTCCGCATATTCGAAACTGTCCTCAATAATAAGAGTGGCTATTGCAGAAGATTCGGGCATGTTGACGTGAGGTTGAACACAGGCTCCGGAGCCCCGCAACAGAAAATAGGGTAAAGAGCCTAATTTCTTTAAGACGGATGACACACACGGGCGGCGATTCGCGTGTAGACCGCGCACCGTGCCGAACGCAGCTTCACCGCGAATACCCGTCGACGGTCTCGCGGATGCGAAGGAGAGAAGCTTCGGCTTCGGCGAGGGCGTGGAAGAAGGCGCCCTCGACCTGCGGGCTGTCGAAGGTGAGCCGCCCGAGATTTTTGTGGAAGCGCCACGCGCCCCAGTTGTTTTCGAGGATTTCGAGCGCGCGCATGAGCATTTCGATGGCGTCGGCCTCAAGGGTGCGGAGGCGCAGGGCAGCGGCGAACTCGCGGTCCTGGAGGATCCGTTCGACCTCGGCGAGGGACACACGGCGCCCACGCTCGCCGAGGTCCATCCCGGCGAGGCGCGCTTCATAGCGCTCCGCGAAGGTTTCGAGCAGGTCGACAATGTTGCGGGTGGCTTCGTAGACGCGCGCGTAGGCCTCGCGCCGCGCGCGCAGGTCCGAGCGGGTCTCCGCCTTGAGCCAAAGGTCCGGGTGGTCGTCGCGGACCGGCGCGAAGGCTTCTTCAAGCCGCTCGTTGGCGCGGCGGAGCCCGCCGAGCATCTCGCGGTCCAGCTCTTGGAGGGCGCGGATGTCCTCGCGCGCAATCTGCCCCTCGTAGCGCAGGAACCGGTCTTCCGGCGGCAGAAACGCCTCGCCCCGGCTGGCGCCGACAGCACCCGTCCTCGACGAACGCTCCAACTCGCGCCGGGCACTGGCGACACGTTCGGCGACTTCGGCGTCATGTGCGATCTGCACCTCCCGCGCCCAGATGAGCGTCCCCGTCCAAATGACGGCGGCGAGACCGAGAAAGACCGGGTGAAAGTGAAGGGGGCGGCGACTTGAGAGCAGCCACAGCACCTGGGCAACGATGAGGGCGATGCCAAAGCCTCCGGCCAGGACGGCGACCCGCGCCAATACATGAACGTAAGGAAAGGCCGGGTAGGCTCCGAGCCGCCAATACACGAAGGTGCCCAAGGCGACGAGGGCGAGCCATGCCCACCAGGCCGGCACGTAGCCGGCGGGCCGGGCGGCGTTGGACTCCGTTTGGCGGTGGCTCATATGCTGGGTGGGGTCATCGCGGCACCGTCACCGCGCCAAGCCGAAAAACGCGCGCGCGTTGGCCGTCGTCTGCCGCGCCAGTTCCTCCGGTGCCATGCCGAAGAGTCCGGCGAGGTATTCGCCTGTGTCGCGCACAAAGGCCGGCTCGTTGGGCTGCCCGCGGCGGGGTTCGGGCGTGAGGTAGGGAGCGTCCGTCTCGACCATCAGCGTGTCCGTGCCCTGCCGCAGGGCGGCGGCGCGCAGACCGTCGGCGCTTTTGTTTTTGTAGGTCACGATACCGGTGAAGGACGCCCGCCCCCCGCGTTCGTTCAAGGCAACGACCGCGTCGGGGCCTTCCGTGAAGCAATGAAACACAACCCGCGACCAGTCCACGCCGCTCTCGTCGATCATGCGCACGCAGGGCTCGAACGCACCGCGCGAGTGAACCACCACCGGACACTCAAGCTGGTAGGCCAGCTCCAGTTGCGCGCGGAAGGCGGCGGCCTGGCGCGCCTTCACCTCCGCCGCCTCGTCGGGGAACTTCGGAAGGTGGAAGTAATCGAGCCCGATCTCGCCCAGCGCCACGGGGCGCGGCTCCGTCGCGAAAAACGAGGGCACCGCCTTGAGCGCGTCCTGCCAGCCCTCGTCCACCGAGCAAGGGTGAATGCCCACCGTCCAATGCACCGTGCCCGGATGTTTCTGCGCGAGCGCGCGGTAGGGCTCCCAGTCCTCAAGAGAGGTGCCGACGGTGATCATCTCGCCCACCCCGCGCTCCCGCGCGCGGTCGAGAAACTCGCCCACGCGGTTCGCCCGCAGGGCTTTCTCCAAATGACAGTGGCTGTCGATCCATTCCATGACGCCTCCACCCAACACGCGTCCGCCGCCCGAATCCAGCCCCAAGACGAAGATTACAGAAGCATCACCCGCGGACCATGGCTGCCCGGGAAACGCGCACTCGGTTGTTCATCTCGCGCTCCTGCACGGCGTTCCATTCGTAGAAGGCGGCCCCCATGTAGACGAGCGAGACCACCATGTTGGCCACCTTCATGAGGAGTCCGCCGAGGACCTGGTCCTGCAAGGGGCCGAAGTCGGGGATGACGCGCGGCGCGAATTCGTAGGTCGGGTAGAGCACCTCGGGCGAAAACGTGAGGATACCGAAGAGCGGAATCTGCGCCACCATGAGGACGAACAGGTAGAGCACTCGCACGCCGGGGTTGCTCCGCCGGATGATGTTCGAGGGGCTGAGGATTGGCCAGAACATCATGACCGAGGTTACGAACATCGTGATGTGCTCGAAGGCGTGGATGGCCTTGTTGTGGAGCGCGGCCTCGTAGAGCGCGGGAAAATGCCACACGCAGAAAGCAAAGGTGAAAGCGAAGCCCGCGACGAGCGGGTGCAGGGAAAAGCGCGTCAGCGACACAAGCCACGGCGGCGAGCGTTCAAGGAGGCCGTCGAAAAGCCACCCGGGAATGCCGCGGATAAAGAGCGGCGCGCATGTGTACATGAGCAGGTTGTGCTGGAACATGTGTGCGCTGAAAAGGTAGTTCTCCCCCAGCGCGTCGATGGGCGAGCCCACCGCGATATAGAAAAGGAAAACGGAGGCCCCGAAAAACCACGCCTCCTTTTTCGGGAAGAGCGCGTAGGGAGCCATCCACTCGCGCATCGGCCCCACGAGCATGGCATAGACCCACACGACGGCGAGGATCCCGCCGATAAGAAGAGGCTCGGTATGCCAATGCCAGATGCTGATCATGGAATAATCGCGGCAAAACACGACCGGTGCACACCGCGCATCACGTAGAGTGAAGGACCAGCGAGCGACCGCCGCACGCGAACGCACCGCACAGCCGCGCCAAAGCCTCGCTGAAGCTTCAGCCGACGCTGGCGAACCCCTTTGGACACACCGTCTACCACAGCAGGGGCGGCAGGAGGGTCATGATCTCCGGCGCGCCGTCGGGATCGCGGCTGAAAAGCAGCATAAGCGCCGTCACTGTGCCGGTGGCGAGAATCAGCCCGATGAGAAAGACAATCGTACACAAGGCGCGGTCCCAGCGCAGGTGCATGAACCACCAGATGACACCGATGAACTTGACCGTCGAGAGCACGACCAGCGCCGAGAGGACAAACCACTTGTTGACCGGCACGTAGATGATCACCAGTTCGACCCCCGTGATCGCGATGAGGGCGATGGAGAGATTGAAGAAGGTGAAGTATTTTTTGTGCTCCTCGACAATATAATCAGGAGTTCCGGACTTCTGCTGCGTTTCGGCCATATCGCGGGTTGTAGCCATTTCGTGGTGTACTTTGTGTGCGTTCGGGCGGTTAAAACCCGAGGATCGGGAGGTATTCGACGAGATAAACGGCGGTGAAGATAACAATCCACACAATATCGACAAAGTGCCAGTAGAGGCCCGCCACCTCGACATCGAGGGCGTTCTCGTGCTTGTAGCGGCCTACCATCGGGGCGAAAATCACACGGAAGGGCAGCCAGAGGAAGCGCCCGCCCCTGAGGGTGTACCACGCCCAGTCCTTGGGCAGGGAGCAGGCCGTCCAGCAGGACAGCCACAGCACGCCGAGAGCGACGTGGACGCCGTGCGTGCCGGTGAGCAGGTAGAACGTCGAACCGAAGACGCTGCTGCTCAAGGTGAGACCGGCGTCCTTCACGAAGTGATTGAACTCGTATACCTGCCCGCTGAGGAAGATGAGCCCGAAGAAGATCGTCCCGAGGAGAAACCGCCGCATTCCGGCGATGTTTCCCTTGTGCGCCGCCGAGACGGAGAGCGCCATGAGGAGCGAACTCATGAGGAGGATGAACGAGCTGAAGCCCGTCAGCTCGATATCAAAAAACTCCGTCGGCTCAACGACCGTGGGATACACCTTGCGGTAGATGAGGTGGGTAGAGATGAGCGTGCCGAAGAACATGCAGTCGGACGCAAGAAAGGCCCACATGGCGAGTTTCTTGTTCTCAATGCCCGTGGAAGTCTTCTTGAGGGGCTCGAGCGCGGCGTGCGGGTCGTCAGTGGTTGCGGCGTGGGAACTCATGATTTGGCAATTCCGGTGGTTTCGCTGTGGTATCGGCGCGTTCGGGATCAGTGGTGACCGTGCTCGTCTTCCGGCGCGGGCGTGGCCCCGGCGTATTCCGCCGGATCGGGATGGAGGTGGAATCCGCCCGGCCCCTCCAGCGCCCACGCCGCCATGCCGATGAAGGTCGCGACGAGGCCGGCGATAACGATCTCCAGCCCGAAGACGGCTTCCGCCGTGAGCGGAACCGGCTGTTTGTGGAAGACCATGCCGAGACAGGCGATGAAAATGCCGATGGACGTGATGAGGGGCCACCACGACTGGTCCGGCATGTGGATGCCGTGCTTGCCGGGGGCGATTTTCTCCATGCGCTTCGCCTCGACCCCGTATTTGTCTTCCCACACTTGGTCACGCGCATGGATGACGGGCGTGTAGGCAAAGTTGTATTCCTTCGGCGGGCTGTCGGTGTCCCACTCCAGCGTGCGCGAATCCCATGGATCCTTCGGGGCCTTCCCGCCCTTGTAGAAAGCGTAGACCATCTGGATGACAAAGATAAGGATGCCGATCCCGAGGATGAACGCGCCGACGGTCGACCAGAAGTTCGACTGGTCCCAGCCCATCTCCGACTTGTAGGTGTGCGTGCGGCGGGGCATGCCCGTCATCCCGAGGATGTGCATGGGGAAAAACGCGAGATTGAAGCCGATGAACATGAGGTAGAAAACGATCTTCCCCACAAAATCATCCATGAGACGGCCGGATACCTTCGGGAACCAGTAATACATGCCCGCGAAGAGGGCGAAAATTGACCCGCCGATAAGGACGTAGTGGAAGTGCGCGACAACAAAGTAAGTGTCCTGCTGCTGCGCGTCGACAGGCGGCGAACTGTGCATGATGCCGGTGAAGCCGCCCATCATGAACATCCAGATAAAGCCCACCGAAAACAGCATCGGCGTCGTAAAGCGGATGCGCCCGCCCCACATCGTGCCGATCCAGTTGAAGATTTTCACGCCCGTGGGAATGGCGATGAGCATCGTGAGAAAAGCGAAGGCCGTCGTCGCGACGACACCGAGGCCCGTCGTGAACATGTGGTGGCTCCACACGGCGAACCCGAGGAACCCGATGACCGCGCCTGAAAAGACGATGAGCGGGTAGCCGAAGAGCGGCTTACGCGAGAATACGGGCAGAATTTCCGAGATGATCCCCATGGCCGGCAGGATGAGGATGTAGACCTCGGGGTGCCCGAAAATCCAGAAGAGGTGCTGCCAGAGGATCGGCTTGCCCCCGCCCTCGACATTGAAGAAGTAGGTGCCGAAATGCCGGTCGAACATCAGCTCGACCAGCGCGATGGTGATGGCCGGGAAAGCGAGGATGATGAGAAACGACGTGATGAGCGTCATCCACGTGAAGAGCGGCAACCGCATCATGCTGAGGCCCGGCGCGCGCATGTTCACGATGGTCGTGATGAAGTTGAAAGCCCCCACAAGCGACGCGATACCGAGAATCTGCAGGCCCATGATCCAGAAATCCGTGCCCATCTCGGGGCTGTACTGGCGGTCGGTGAGTGGAGCGTAGGCGAACCACCCGATGGCGGGCGCGCCGCCGGGGAAGAACCAGCTCAAGTTGAGGATCACCCCGCCGAGGAGAAAGCACCACAGCCCGAGCGCGTTCATGCGCGGAAATGCGACGTCGCGCGCTCCGATCTGCAGGGGCATGATGTAGTTGAAAAAGGCGGCGCTCAACGGCATGACGGCGAGAAAGATCATCGTCGTGCCGTGCATCGTGAAGAGCTGGTTGTAGGTGCGCGCCGAGATCAGCTCCTGCTCCGGATACATGAGCTGCGCCCGGATAATCAGCGCCTCGATCCCGCCGAGAAGAAGAAAGAAGAGCGCGCCGAGCGCATACCCGATGCCGATCTTCTTGTGGTCGACTGTCGTGAGAAAGCCGACGAGTCCGGTGTTCTTGAGCGGGCGCCGCCAGATACCGTCGCGGACGGGTTCAGCGGGCGCCGGGGCGTGGTGTTCGGTTTCAACCGTGCTGGACATGGTCGGAGAAAATCGGAATTAACGGAGGGTGTAGAGATAGGCGGTGACGGCGTGGACTTCCTCGTCGGAGAGGTCGTAGTCCTTCAGCCCCGGCATAATAACGGTGCGGCCGTCGCGGTCGAGAAATCCGCGGTACATGAAATTGCCGGGCTTCACCCGCTCGGGCTCGCGGATCCATTTGTAGAGAAGGTCGTATTCATTTTCATACCACCCCGCCGCGACGGACGAACGGGAACCGAAGTGGGCAAGGTTCGGACCGTTTGTCTGCATCCGGGGATTGACGCTGTGGCACCCCGCGCACGCCTGCCGAAAGACCTCCGCGCCCTTGAGGATCTTGTCCTCGGGATAGCCCCACTCCTCGCGGGCGAGGAGCGGCTCGAACGATCCGTCGTCCTCCACCGTCTCGCGCTGCTGCGTCTCCAGCCACTCCTTCCATTCGTCCTCGGGCAGGGCGATGGCGCGGAAGAGCATGTAGGCGTGCGAATCGCCGCAAAACTCCGCGCACTGCCCCCAGAAGTAGCCGGGCTCGTCGGCCTTGATCCATAAAAAGTTTTCCTGGCCTGGAATGAGGTCGACCTTGCCCGCCAGCTTGGGGAGCCAGAAACTGTGGATGACATCGTCGGCGCGGAGGTTGAGTTTGATGGCGCGCCCCGCCGGAAAGACGAGTTCGTTCGCCGTGTAGAACCCCTGCTCCGGGTATTCAAAAGCCCACCACCACTGGAAGCCCGTGACATTCACCTCGACGGCATCGCCGAGAAACTCATCAGGGACGATTTTCTTGAGGATGATCCCGCCGAACGTGGGAATGGCAATGATGACGAGGAGCCCGGCCGAGGCGATAACCAGCCCCATTTCCAGCAGCGGGTGCCCGTGCGACTGCGGGGGAATGAAGTCGGGGTCGTCGCCCTTGCGTTGGCGGAACTTCCACAGCACCCACGCGAGTGATCCCCCCACCGTGATGAAGATGAAGGTCGTCACGTAGAGCGTGAGCATGAAGATGTCGTATTGGTTTTTCGCCACCGGCCCCTTCGGATCGAGGGCGGACTGCTGCCCCTCGATATTGAGAGAGCAACCGGCGAGCAAAAGGAGAAGCCCGACGGCAGCCATAGCGGCGGCGGCGAGGAACGGAGTGCGGTTTCGGAGACGCATACGGTCAGAAAATAAAACGGTCGACGACAAGGAAGGAGAGATACACCGGCAGGTGAACGAGGGTGGCGCCGAAGAGACGGCGCGCGGCGGGCACGGACGCCGGGCAGCGCAGGTAGGCGAAGGCGGCGGCGAGAATGTGCGCGGACAGCAGCACCGCGACGGCGAGGAAGAGCCAGCCCGTCTCCACGACGGCAAGCGGCAGAAAGGTCACGCCGACAAGCAGGAGCGTCCAGACAAACGCCTTGCGTGCGACGGAGCGTCCTGTGGCGTCCGCCACCGCGAGCATACGGAAGCCGCCCGCGCGGTAGTCCTCGCGGCACATCCACGAGATGGCGAGAAAATGCGGGATCTGCCAGACAAAGAGGTAGGCGAAGAGCGCCCAGCCAAGACCGCTCAGGCCCCCGCCCGCCGCCACCCAGCCGATGACCGGAGGCAGCGCGCCGGGCAGCGCGCCGACTTCGAGCGCCCACGGCGTCACACGCTTCATCGGTGTGTAGAGCAGCACATACAACAGGACCGTCGCGAGCGCGAGGAACGAAGCGAGCGCGTTGGCACCGTAGTAGAGCACCCCGACGCCCATGGCACTGAGCACCACACCGTATGCGAGGGCGGCGGCGGGAGCGACCCGGCCGCTCGCCACGGGGCGGTCCGCCGTGCGCCGCATGAGGCGGTCGGCGTCGCGCTCCCACCACTGGTTGAGCACACCCGCGCCGAACGCGGCGAAGGCACAGCCCAGTCCGACGACGACGGGCGCCGTCCATCCGGTGCTCGGCTCCGCCGCGAAATACCCGAGCACGGCGGAGACCACCGACATAAGGCTCAGCCGCGGCTTGGTCAGCTCGACAAAGTCCGAGAAACGCGGGGCACCCGAGGCCTCCCGCGCCGGAACGAATACCGATGTGGAACTATGACTCATGAAATCAACAGGTATAAATTGGCTGCGGAAACGCCGCGCGGCGGCGCGCGCCGCGGAAAATACATCTGCGTAACGAAATCGCCATCATCACAGCATTCACGAGGCGCGCGCTCCGGATAAGTCCGCGCCGACGGCGGCGGGGGGGCGTTCGACCGCCTGCGCGCCGACGGTCGCGCCCACATCGTCCGCCGGTTCCAGCAACGGACGGAACGCCGCGAAGGTCCCCGCCCACGCGACGGCGAAGAAAACCGCCCCGTTGAGGACATGGAGGGTCGTCTGGAAGGGCGCGCGGCCCGACCAGATGATCTCCGCCCCGAGGGCGATCTGGATGCACACGAGGGCGAGTGCCGCGACGGCGAGCTTCTTCATTCCCCGTGTAACACCGGGGCTGCGGTAGAGCGCCACCATCCAGGCAACGAGCAGCGCGAGGATGACCACCGCGAGAACGCGGTGGAGAAAATGAATTTGCGTGGCCCAGTTCCACGCCGCCGGGAGCCAGCCGCCGTCGGAGCGCGAATGCGGAAAATACGGGATGGCCATGCCCGCGCCGCGGTGGCGCATGACCGCGCCGACCACCAGCTGCACGAAGACCCCCGCGCAGAGGACGAGCCCGAGCGTGCGCATGCGCGCCCACGCCCGCTCCGCCTGCGGCGGCACGGCGCGCGGCAGTTCCCGCCACCAGCGGCTCAGCCCGACGACCAGTGCGGTGAGCGTGCAGAGGTAGAGTTGCGCCATGACTCCGTGGATCTTGGCGAGGTCGAGGCTCACAAGGAGCACGCGGAAGCCGCCGAGGAGCCCTTGAAAAACGACAAGCCCGAGCGCGAACCAGCCCAGCCGCCGGATCCACTTGCGGTCCTCGCGCAGGTGGATCCATACCGCCAGCGTGAGCGTGAGAAGCCCGACAAGGGCGCCGAGGAGACGGTGGCTGTGCTCCGCGAGCATTGCCTCGTCCGTCGTCCAGCCCGGCGGGTTGAGCGAGCCGTTGGAGAGCGGCCAATCCGGGAACACCATACCCGCCCCGATCGTCGTCGTAAATCCTCCGGCGTAGAGCAGGATGAGTGTGACGGCGAGGGTCAGGAATGCAAATCCCGTTAGGTTGGGATGGTGGGCCGCGGCCCGTTTGGACGTATCTTCGGGAGTCATTTCGAACAAATCCGGCTCCTCTGCGCACAGACTGTTGGGTTCTGCTTGAAGCGCATGGTGAATAAGGCAATGTAGACATTGTTATTACAACCTCCGACAGATAAAGCCCGCCCGTTAGCAGAATTTCTGATCGTTACCCGGCTCAAGATTAACTACATTTATGCAGGCAAGAAGTTTGCTTTTATCCGCCCGCGGTTTGCTCGCCGCCCTCGCCGTCGTCGCCACGGTTGTCGCCGCGCCTGCGCGGGCAGAGATCATCTCCGCCACCATTGAAAAGGTCGATGCGGACAACCGCACCCTGCACCTCAGCGTCGCGGGGGACAACGCCCGCACGGTCGCCGCGCGCGTCGGCCCCGGCGATCTCCTCATTGCCCGCGAAGGCGCGCGCGTGCGCGGCGAACTCGTCACCCTCGGCGGGCGCAAGCACCTGCAAAACATCTGGCCCGGCGACCCCCGCGCCATCGGCACCATCCGCAACCTCGCCCGCCAGCTGCGCCGTGACACGCTCCAGCGCGGCCGCCGCGCCTTCCGCGGCATCGGCGAGCCATGGCCGCGCTTCGCCCTTTTCGACCAGCACGGCGAACTGTTTCTCAGCGAGGGCGCGCGCGGCGACTACGTCATCGTCAATTTCATCTTCACCCGCTGCACCGTGCCCAACATGTGCCCCGCCGCCACCCGGCGCATGGCGGATACGCAGAAGCTGGCCCGCGAGCGCGGCATCGAAAACCTCCGCCTTGTCTCCATCACCCTCGACCCCGACTACGACACGCCGGGCATCCTCGCCGCCTACGGTGACAGCCGCGGTATCGACTTCGCCAATTTTTCCTTCCTCACGGGGCCGGAGCAGGTCATCGCCGATCTCACCGAGCAGATGGGCATCCTCACCCGCGACCATCCCGAGGAAATCATCCAGCACACCATGTCCACGACCCTCGTCGATCCCGTCGGGCGCATCTTCTACCGCGTGCCCGGCAGCAACTGGAGCGCCGAGGCCTTCATCCGCCAAATCGAACGCCACCGCGAAAATGAGCGTGAATCCTGATCCCCGCCCCGCCCTCACCCGCCGTTTCTGGCTGCACTCCGCCCTCCTCACCGGGGCCTGCGTCGCCGCCTACGCGGGCATCCGGATGATACCCGTCGAGCCATGCGAATTCCTGCACTACGGCGACTTTATGACCGCCGACGGCGTCATCGAGGAGTGCGGCTACGAGGAGACCAACTTCTTCGACATGGACGCGCTGCGCTTCCCCATCATCGCGCGCGTCACTCCCCTCTCCGACCCGGAGGTCGGTGTTGAGACCCCCATGAAGCTCACGCTCTTCAGCATGCAGGGCCGGCCCGTGCGCGAAGCGGACGTCGCCGTGAGCCACACCGAGCGGGTCCACGCCCTCATCGTCGACCCCTCGCTCGATGACTACCAGCACATCCACCCCGCCGCCGAGGGACCGGCCGGGCACTACACCTTCATGTTCACCCCGCGCCGCGCCGGCGAACACCATGTCTACCTCGACTTCATTCTCCTCACGACCAACCGCCGCGCCCTCGTGAGCACGACCTTCGACGTGCCGGGCGCGGAGACCGCCGGACCTGGCTCGCCGCTCTCCGGGCACTATGAGGAAGACGGCCTTGTCTACACCCTCGGCTCCGAAAACGGCCCCCTGCGCGCGGGCGAAGACGGCGTCATCCGCCTCCGCGTCGCCCCCGCCGACACCAAGCGCGTCAAATTCGAGCCCGTCATGGGGAGCTTCGCGCACCTTGTCGCCTTCCAGCGCGGGCGCCACGGATTCGCCCACCTGCACCCGCGCAACCCCTTCCTGCGCGACCACGATCCCCTCGACCCCGACCTCTCCTTCGCCATCCACCTCGACCAGCCAGGCACCTACCGCGTCTGGGCACAGGTCAAAATCAACGGGCGCGAACGCATCGTGCCCTTCGATCTGGAAGTCAGCAGCTAGTCGCCTGTAACTTGCATCTTTTCGCACCGATGTTCCGTAGTCCGGGTCAATCATCCCCGGACCCCGGAGGCTGAAAGCTTACCGGCACCCCTTATTGGAGTCGGCGCCCGAGACCGTCGGCAGGCCCCTGTGAGCGGGCGATGAATCAGCCCGGCTACGGTCTCAACCCGAATAATTCCATGTCTTCCTCTACTGGATGTGGCCAACCGCTCCGGCTTCGGTTGTAAAACACTTTTTGAGAAAACCTTATGAGCCCGCTGTCAAGAGGCTCAAGCAAGAGGAAAAGAGTCCTGAGGCTGAGCGAGGCCGGGACTCAATCGCCCGACCCGGCAAGGTCGGCGGCGTCCAGCCACTCGCCGGTGTCGTAGCGGAAAAACCGCCGCTCACCCTGGGCGGACTCCGCGTCGAAGGCCACCCAGGCTTCGACCGGCGCGCCGGCGTAGTAGACTGGAAAGAGGTCCGCGGAGGTCCACATCCATGCGCCGGCTTCGAAGTCGAAGAAGTGCATCCCTTCACCGTCCTCCCCGCCGAAGAGCTGCCAGCCGTGGACATCGTGCCACACCCAGCGCCGGTCTTGGTAGAATTCGCCGAACCACGGCAGCTCGCACCACCCCGCCTCCGCGCACCCCGTTCCCGCGACCTGCGCCAGTCCCCGCACCCCCGGCGGCGTCCAGAGGAAAATCGCCTCGCGGTCGTCCTCCAAAGTCGCCCGGAAGGTCACGTGCCCCGCCTCGCTCAGACCGGAACCGAGTCCGCGGTTGCTGAAGGAATCGCCAATATCGCTGAGGAGGATCTCGTCGACCGTGCTGCCCGCGATCTCCGCGGTCTCGCGAATGATTTCATGGAGCGTGCCGAACTCGTCGCGGAAGAAGAGCATCGACCGTTGATCGAAACCCGGCCCGTCCGGGCGCGGAAAAGAAACCCGCCCGACAAACGCGGTCTGCCCCCGGTCGTTGACGGCGATTCGGCTGAAAGAGGCGTCCCAGCCCCCGAACGTGCCGCCGCCCGGTGCCGCCATGCCGATGGTCATGGCTCGGTGGATGCCCGTGGAAGTCGCGAAGTAGAGGTTTCGCCGGTCGCCGTCGAGGAAGACAGCGAGGCCGTTGTTGTTGATGCTGAGAGGCCCGATATTCCCGAATGTGCCGCCCTGCGGCATGGGCGCTCCGTGGCGCACAAAGACATGGCCCGTTTCGCCGTCGGTCGACACTTGGACAGAACGACGGCTTCCGAAACCTTCCACCCAACCGCCGATAGTCACCCGTCCATGATCATCAAGCGAGAGAACATGGA
>SLLG01000323.1 GCA_007134215.1 Opitutales bacterium
ACCGAAGTCACGGAGTAAGCTTGACATTCTTCCCTTTGTTGCCGGAGGCTCGAAATCGGGTCTCCGGCAACCCTGTTTCAATTTAGATATAGGGCAGTAGCTCAATTGGTAGAGTAGTGGTCTCCAAAACCATTGGCTGGGGGTTCGAGTCCCTCCTGCCCTGCCATCCCGCCGCCAGCCCTCCCGCCCGGCGACCGATCTTTCCATCCCGCCAGAAATCATGGCCAATCCCTTCCGCAGCATCCGCATTTTCCTCGGAGAAACCTCCCAGGAGTTGAAAAAGACAGTATGGCCGACCAAGACCGAATTGCGCGACAGCACGATCGTGGTCTTCGTCGCGTCGCTGCTGCTGGGCGCGTACGTCGCCCTGGCCGATTTCAGCGTCTACAACTGGATCCAGTTGCTCACCAACTGGGTGCGCTCGTAAGGGCGGCGCCGCTCCACACGCCTCCGATTCCGTCTCATGGAAACGCCTGAAGAATCTTCCGGACAAGCACCCGCTCCCCACGCCCCCGCCGACAATCCGTTGCGGCAGGGTGAGTGGTATGTTGTCCAGACGCTTTCCAACAAGGAGCCGGGGGCGAAGCGCTACATCGACCGCTATATCGCCGAAAATGAACTCGACGATTACATCTTCGAAGTGCTCGTGCCGATGGAGACGGTCTCCGAGGTCAAGCAGGGGAAGAAGAGCCAGCGGCAGCGCAAGCTGTACCCCGGCTACATCTTTATCCACTGCCGCCTCTACGACGACGACGGGCAGATCATCCAGAAAGTCTGGTATTACATCAACGGCGCCGACGGTGTCATCGGTTTCGCCGGCGGCAAGAATCCCGCCGCGCTGAAAAAGGCCGAGATCGACCGCATCCTGACCCAGGTGGCCGAGGCCGAGGGCAAGGAAGTGCCCAAGGTCCAGTACGAAGTGGGCGAGGAAGTGAAGATCACGGACGGGCCTTTCCTCAATCTCACGGGGCGCATCGACGAGATCGACCCCGACCGCGGCAAGCTCAAGGTGTCCGTTTCCATCTTCGGCCGCTTCACTCCCGTGGAACTCGAATACTGGCAGGTGGAGCGCGTCACGGAGGACCAGTAGACCGCCCCGCGCGTTTCATTCCGCACCCGAACAATTTTCCCGATTCAAGCAAGGATAGACAACAATGGCTAAGAAAGTCACAGGCACGATCAAGCTCCAGCTCCCGGCCGGAGCGGCGAATCCCGCTCCCCCCGTCGGACCCGCGTTGGGCGCCGCCGGGGTCAACATTATGGCCTTCTGCAAGGATTTCAACGCGCGCACGAAGGACCAGGCGGGCATGATCCTGCCGGTGGTCATTTCGGTCTACCAGGACCGCTCGTTCTCCTTCATCCTCAAGTCGCCGCCCGCCGCCGTTCTCCTGCGCAAGGCCGCGGGCGTGGCCAAGGGCTCCGGCGTGCCGAACAAAGAGAAGGTCGGCAAGGTCACCCGCAAGCAGATCGCCGAGATCGTCGAGATCAAGAAAAAGGACCTCAACGCGCGCAACCCCGAGGCCGCCTCCCGTGTGATCGAAGGCACTGCCCGCTCCATGGGGCTGGACGTCATCGACTGAGAGCTTTTCCACCCACCGTATCGCACAACGTTAACACCTCTACGGAGGGAGTAGGGCGAACCATGAGCAAAACCAGCAAAAAACAAACCCAGGCGCGCGGTCTCGTCGACCGCCTCAAAACCTACCCGCTCGACGAAGCGGTCGAAGCCCTCGGCAAGATGCCGAAGGCGAAGTTCGACGAAACCGTCGAGCTTTCCCTACACCTCGGCGTCGACCCGCGCCAGTCCAGCCAGATGGTCCGCGGCGTCGTCGAACTGCCCAACGGAAGCGGCAAAAAGGTGCGCGTCATCGTTTTCACGGAGAACCCCGACGAGGCGAAAGCGGCCGGCGCCGACGAGGCCGGCCTCGCCGACCTCATCGCGAAGATCCAGGACGGCTGGCTCGACTTCGACGTTGCCGTGGCGACGCCCGCCGCGATGCGCGAAGTGCGGCAGGTCGCGCGCGTCCTCGGTCCCCGCGGGCTCATGCCCAACCCGAAGTCGGGCACGGTGACGGACGACGTCCCCGGCGCGCTCAAGGCCATCAAGAGCGGCGGCCGCGTGGAGTTCAAAATGGACAAGACGGCCAACATCGGCCTCATCGTCGGCAAGCGCTCGTTCAATAAAGAGCAGCTCGCCGAGAACATCCGCGTCGCGCTCGACGCGGTGGGCAAGCTCCGGCCCGACGGGCTCAAGGGCCACCGCTACATCAAGTCGGCGGCGATCTCGGGGACAATGACCCCCGGCGTCCGCCTCGATCCCTCCCTCTTCAACCACTTCTAAAGGAGAGCCCCCATGCGAGCTGAAAAACAATTCCTCATCGACGAGGTCGGGGCGCACCTCGACAAATCGAACTACGTCTACTTCGCGGACTTCAAGGGCATCACCGTTGCCGAGACCGAAGAGCTGCGCGGCATTCTCGCCGACCACGGCGCGGAGTTCCACGTCGTCAAAAACAGCATCCTCCAGCGCGCCGGCCAGGACCGCGGCCTCCCCGGAATGGAGGAGCGCATCACCGGGCCCACCGCCATCATTATCGGCGGCGAAAACGCCCCCGGTGTGGCCAAGGTCCTCGAGAAGTTTCTCAAGGACAAAAAGAAGATGGAGATCAAGGGCGGCTTCCTCGAAAAGGGCCGTCTCTCCGCAGAGGACGTCACGCAGCTCGCCAAGCTGCCGACCGCCGACATTCTCCGCGCGCAGCTTCTCGCCCTCCTCAACACCCCGGCCACGCAGCTGGCGCGGGTGCTTATCGCCGGTCCGCAGGGATTCTTGAACGTCTTGCAGGCCAAGGTGGACAAGGAGAAGGAGAGCTGAGTTCCGCACCGGACGGACATTTCAATTTTCACCTGAACGAAGCCGCTAGGGGGAAAGGCCCCTTAAACGACGAAAGCGCAGTTCCGCGCGAGTAGCGCTAGCGACATCGGAAGGAAAGACAAGACCATGGCAGACATCACCAAAGAAGAAGTCATCGAGTGGCTCAGCGGACAATCCGTTCTGGAAATCGCCGGGCTCGTGAAAGACCTCGAGGAGAAGTGGGGCGTGAGCGCCGCAGCTCCCGTGGCTGTTGCCGCCGGTGCCCCGGCAGGCGAAGCGGCCGCTCCCGAAGAGGAAAAGACCGAGTTCGACGTTGTCCTCAAGTCGTTCGGCGCGAACAAGATCGCCGTCATTAAGGAAGTGCGCGGCATCACCGGTCTCGGCCTCAAGGAAGCCAAGGACCTCGTGGAGAGCGCTCCCAAGGCGATCAAGGAAGCGACCAGCAAAGACGACGCCGAAGATATCAAGAAGAAGCTCGAAGCCGCCGGCGCCGAAGTGGAGATCAAGTAATTCTGAGACCTCTCCGTTTCATCAAGCATTCTCCCAGGTTTCAGTGCAGGCCCGTCAAGGGGCCTGCGCTGACGCCTGTTTTTCCGTATCCAATCCAGTGCGAAGCGGCCGGAAGCCCTTGGTGACTTTCCGCCACTTCGCATTTCAACGTTTTTCAACAAACGCATCCAACCCTCCGCGACCATGTCAGACCGCATCAATTTCGGGAAGCTTACGGAAGTCATCGCTCCGCCGAACCTCATCCAGATCCAGATCGACTCCTTCAAGGAGTTCCTGCAATCGGATCTTCCGCCGAGCCAGCGCAAGCACGTCGGCCTTGAAGCCGTCCTCAAGGAGGTCTTCCCCATCGAGAGCTACGACGGGCGGTGCAGCCTGGACTACGTTTCCTACTCCCTCGCCGGGCCGAAGCTTTCCGAGATGGAGTGCATCAAAGAGGGCGTCACCTACTCGATCTCGCTCTACGTCAAGCTGCGCCTCAAGGAAGAGGATTCCATCAAGGACGAGGAAATCTACATGGGCGAAATGCCCATGATCACCGAACGCGGATCGTTCATCATCAACGGTGCCGAGCGTGTCGTCGTCAGCCAGCTCCACCGCTCGCCCGGCATCGCTTTCGAGGAGACCACGCACACGAGCGGCAAGATCCTCCACAGTTTCCGCATCATTCCCGACCGCGGCACGTGGCTGGAGACCCAGTTCGACCAGAACGACCTCCTCTACGTCTACCTCGACCGCCGCCGCCGCCGCCGCAAGTTTCTTATCACCACGCTCCTGCGCGCGATGGGCTACGGCAGCGACTACGAAATCCTCAATTTCTTCTACAACATCGAGGACCTCAAGGTCGCCGACGCGCTCAAGATGGAGTCGGTCAGCCGCCTCGTCCTCGTGGAGGACCTCGTCGACGCGGAAAAGGGCGCCGTCCTCGCGCGCTCCTTCGAGCCGCTCACGAAGACGATCGTGCGCAGCATCGAGGCCGCCGGGATCGACACCGTGCGCGTCATCGACACCACCGTTGACGACGGCGCCACCATC
>SLLG01000173.1 GCA_007134215.1 Opitutales bacterium
ACTGTCCGCGGCGGTGCCCGTATGTCGCGGGACCACTATGCCTTCGCCTTCGAGCTGCATTTGTTGAAGAATTGGGCGCAGACGGAATTCAAGAGCCTTTTGACGGTCAGTGCCGACGGGCGGTGAAGGTGTAGCTGCCGGACTCGACAGCGTAGACGGCGGCTCCGTCCTCGTGGCGGAGGAAGCGAACGCCGGGGGATTCGTCCGCAGGCCGCCCGCCTTCGTCGACAGTGTGCCCTTCTTCGGCGGGGAGATAGATGGTCGCGGTGGTGTTGGCGGGCACGGCGGCGTGAAGGGTGAAGCGGTTGTCTCCGCGTTCCCATCGCACGGCGACAGGGCCGTGAAGGGAACCGTAGCTGCCGTCGACCCATTCGAGGTCGCCGACGGGGCGGGGGCGGATGACGACGTTGCGGAAGCCGGGTTTTTGCGGATCCGCGCCGATCCCGAGGAGATCTTTGTAGAACCACTCCGTGATATGCCCGAGCATGAAATGGTTGTTCGAGGAGGAGCGTGAGGCGGCCCACGACTCGGTGAGGGCGGTCGCGCCCATGCGGAGTTGATAGCCGTACCCGGGTGCTTCATCTTGGTTGATGATGCGGTAGATGATGTCGTTGTGTCCGTTTTGCGCGAGGGCTTGGAGGAGGTAACGATGGCCCACGTCGCCGGCGGTCACGGCGTAGTCCTCCGCCTCGACGGTGGCGACGAGCGCGGCGAGAACGCGTTCGCGGTTGGCGTCTTCAACCAACCCCATGACGAGGGGGATGGCATTGGCCGCCTGGGAGTTGGATGCGTAGTGACCTTCCTTCTCATGATAAAACGCCTCGTTGAAGCGCTTGCGGATCCAGCCGGCGGTGGCGGCGTAGCGTTCGGCGTCATCGGGATGATCGAGGATTTCCGCGACTTGAGTGAGAATGCCCGCGCACTTATAAAAGAACGCCGTGGCGGTGAGCGGAGACATGGTCAGCTCGGCCCGGCTGATATGACGCGGGCCGCGGTCGTGCCAGTCGCCGAGGCCCTCGCTCAGAATGCCGTCTTCGGCGCGGGACTCAAGGTAGGCAAAGTAGCGTTTCATAGCGTCGTAATGCCGCCGAAGGAGGCGGGTGTCGCCCAGATACAGGTATTGCTGCCATGGGACGACAATGAAGGCCGAGCCCCATTCCGCGGCGGCGCGGAAGGTTCCCCTGAATTGGGTGTATTCCGGAGCGATGTTCGGAATGAGGCCTTCGGGCGTCTGCGAGTCCGCCATGTCTTGCATCCCTTTGGTGAACATGCGGGCGAGGTCGAATTCGTAGCGGATGGCCGGGCCGTTGAGGTGGTATTGCTCCAACCACCCGAGCTTTTCTCGGTGCGGGCAGTCGGTCAGGACGGAGACCATGTTGGAGCGTTGTGCCCAACGGACGAGTGCGCGGATGTCGTTGAGGAGGGGGTTGGCGGTTTCGAAGTGTCCGACGGGTTTCGCTGAAGCATGAACGACAACACCTTTGAGGGACTCAATGCGCGCCGGTTCTCCGCCGTCCTCGGCGGGATAGCCCTGGGTTTGCAGGTAGCGTGACCCGATGTAGTAAAACTGCGGGAACCATTCTTCGACTTCGTCCGTCTTCTTGGTGTATTCCCACCACGAGCTAAAGCGGTGGACACCGCCCATGGAGGAGCGGGTGACGTAGCCGTCCGGGTAGATGAGTTCGCCGGGGACGAGAATAACGCGGCTGCCGGCCGGGCCGCTGACGCGGAGCCGTGGCATGAAGGAGGCGTTTTGCCCGAGGTCGTAGGTCACGCCCGCATCCGGACCGAGTGGAATCTCACGGACGGGCTGATGCGCTTCGAAGGGTCGCATGGGTTCGACCGAAGCGCTGTGGCCGCGGAGGGTGTCAAGCGGGGCGTCGGTGAGCACGCGCGCTTTGTCCCAGCCTTCGGCATTGAATCCGGGCCGGGTCCAGCCATCCGGCAGGCGCCGGGCGTCAAAATCCTCGCCGCCGTAAATATTGGAATAGGTGATGGCGCCGGGGTGGGTGTGCCATGTGTCGTCGGTACCCACGACCTCGACGGAACCGTCGACGTATTCAAGGCGCAGGTGTGCGATGAGGCGTTGCTCGCCGAAGCTGCCGATGAACTTGGTGAAGCGCCCTTCACGCTCCACATGGTACATGCCGTTGCCGAGAACAACACCGAGCGCATTGTCACCCTCGCGCAGCATGGCGGTGATATCGCGGGTGTCGTAGAGAGTCGATACCGAGTAGAGGGTCCAGCCGGGCGTGAGGAGATCCTCGCTGTGTTTTTCTCCGTTGACGAAGAGTTCGTAGTGGCCGAGTCCGGAGATGTGAAGGAGCGCGCGCGACAAGCCGGGGCGGGCCTCGAACCCGCGGCGGAGGAGGACGGACGCCCGCCGCTCCGGAGCCGCGATCCAATCCGCGTCCCAGTCCCCGGTGGAGAGCTGGCCCATCGTCCACGTGGCCGGTTCACTCCACGGCAGAGCCTTGCCGTCGCGGTCCCATACGCGGACCTTCCAGAAGACCTGCCGCGAGGCGTGCAACGGTTCTCCGGCATAGCGGATATGGGTCGAGCGGTCGCTCTCAACCCGGCCGCTGTCCCAGAGATCACCCTCGCCGCGGGCGAGCCGCTCGGGTGACGAAGCCACGAGAACCCGCCATGCGGTCTGGCGCTGGCCGCGTTCATCGCTTTCCATACGCCAAAAGTGGCGGGGCTCGGCTACGTCGATGCCGAGTGGATCGGTGGAATACTCGCAGCGCAGGCCGACGACGCGGGTTTCCGCGAAGAGCGGGCTGACAAGAATGAGAAAGGCAAGGGCGATTCGATACGACATTGGAGCGAAGGGGTTGGGGGCCGCGCATTGGCCGGGAACCGCGCGGACCGGGGGGGTGTGATTATTCCTCAACGACGCGTTCAGCGGGAACGTCGGGGCCGATGAAGACGCCCCGTTTGGCGGCGGTGTAGTCGTTGTTGAAGAGGCGGAGGTTGCGGGTGTCCGCGCCGAGGATCTGGACGAAGGTGTCGGTGCCGGGGCGCGGGCGGGAGTTGAAGAGGCGGAGGTCGCGGGTGTTGTGGAGGGTGAGCGCGGGTTCCTTGCCGCCGGTGGCGCCCGTCACATTGTTGAGGGTGACACGGTTGGCCAGCGCAATGCGGATGGGCGGCGGCGCCGGGCGGGCGTCGATGCGGACGTTGTGGAGTTCGAAGTCCTCGACCCACTCGACGGTCATGCCGTTGTGGCCGCTGCCGTGCAGGTTGTGGATGCGCAGATCCTCGATGGGTTGCTCGGCGAGGCCCATGATTTTGACGACCTCGCGGGCACCTTGCACGCTGACATTGCTGATGCTGATGTTGCGGAGGACGGGGGTGCGTTCGCTGACCGGTTCTTCCCCGCGCCCCTCGTAGCCTTTGTGAAGCACGATGGCCTCATTCCTCGCGTTGTTGATGACCCAGTTGTCGAAGCTGAGGTTTTCCACGACGCCGCCGCGCCCGCGGGCCGTTTTGAAGCGGATGCCGCGTTTGGTGCCGTAGGTGACGATATTCGATGCCGCCACGCCGCGCACGCCGCCGGACATCTCGCTGCCCACGACGACGGCGCCGTTGCCGCGGTACATGACGCAGTTGGTCACGGCGATGGCCTCGGAAGGGCGACCGATGCGCCGGCCCTCGCCGTCGCGGCCCGATTTGATGACGACGCAGTCGTCACCCGTATCGAAAAAGCAATTGGAAATGCGGGCGTTGCGCGTCGAGTCGATGACGATGCCGTCGCCGTTGGACCCGTGGGAAATGAAAGTGGCACCGCGCACTTCGATATCTTCCGAATAGATCGCGTGCAGGAGCCACATGGGTGAATCGCGGAGGGTGACGCCCTCGACGCGGATGTTGCGGCACTCGTAGAACTGCACGAGGGACGGGCGGAGGTGGTCGATCACGCCGTCGTAGTCTTCGCGTGTGATTTCTTCGCCGGCGTTGATGCGGTTGCGGAGGGCGGCCCAGTCGATCCGCCATTGCCGGGCTTCCTGCTGCCGCTCGTGCGGGTAGTTGCCGTTGCGCCACCACCAGTTGCGGCCCACGCCGTCGATGGTGCCGCGGCCCGTTATGGCTATGTTCTCCTTGTCACGAGCGTAGATGAGGGGGCTGTAGGTGTATGCGGTGTTGCCTTCCCACCGTGAGCGGACGACGGGTGAGTGGGCGGCGTCGCCGCTGTAGAGGAGGGTGGCGCCGGCTTCGAGGTGGATGGTGAGGTTGCTCTCCATGTGGATGGCGCCGGTGAGGTAGCGGCCCGGTGGAAAGTAGAGCGTGCCGCCCCCGGCCTCTTTGATCCCGGCGACGGCGGCGGCGATGGCCTCTGTGTTCAGCGTGGTGCCGTCGGCGACGGCACCGTGTTCAACCGCGTTCCAGATACCTGCGGAGGGTCGCGCGTTGAGTGCGCCCACCGTGGATACGGCAATGAGTATAAAGACGAGAGCGTTTTTCATGGATGCTGCTTTCTGTGCCGGACGTGCAGGCAAGAACTCCGGTCGGGCCGGATGCCCGCCGTGCGCTGTGCCGATACCGGTTGGTGTGGGGTTGGAGGACGGGCGGGAGACCCGCGCGCTTACGGTTGAGGGTCCCCGGCTTCGGTACTGGGGTCGTCGTCGCCGACCGGCCAGAGGCGGAGGGCGAACCATCCGATGGTGAGGATGATGGCGACGGTGTTGAGGGTCGGTCCGCTGATGCGGCCGGCGGCGAAGAGAATGCCGGCAATGAGGATGCCGAGGAGGCAGAGGTAGGCGATGGCTTTGAGGATGCGTTTCATGACTGGGTGCGGAGGAGGTAACGGGAATAGAGGACGTAGACGATCCCGCAGGTCAGCCACACCGGAAGGGTGAGGAAGGAGGGGAAGACGCCTTGCTGGAAGAAGACGAAGCCGAGAACGAGGCTCGCGCCCCACGCGGCGACGACGGCGGGGTTGAGGGCGAGGCCGGTGCGCTCGGCGTAGTTGGAGGCATGTTTCATGCGCGGGAGGATGAAATGGTCGGCGAGGAGCACGGCCCCGACGGGCGCGAGGATCATACCGTAGAGACCGACAAACCCGAGGAGCTGCATGGCGATGGCCGGGAACATCCCCGCGAAGGTGGCGACCATGCCGGTGGCAAGCGTGACGCGGTAGCGCGACTGCTTCGGGAAGATGGCCTGGAAGGCGAGGCCCGCGCGATAGATCGTGGGGTTGGCGGTTGTCCAGCCCGCGATGACGACACAGAGGAGTCCGGCGAGCCCGACGGCTTCAGCGGCCATGGGCCCGGGAAGGACGGCGAAGTTGCCCGGGTTCTGGCGCAGGTGCACGGCGAAAAGTAGGGAGGCCGCGATCCACGCCATGAAGTGGCCGATGTACATACCGGCGGCGGAGGCCCAGCCGTAGCTTGGCTTGCGGGCGTAGCGCAGGACGCTCATGTCGGCCATGCCGAGGTGCATGGCGGCGTTGGTGAACCACGAGAAGAAGAACACGTGCCAGAAGGTAAACTTGATCTGGCCGGGGAGAGGGTCGCCTCCCGTCCAGATGACGTTCTTGGCGGTGTCCCAGAATTGGCCGGGGTGCTCGATGCCGAGTTTGGGCAGGGCGGTGAGTCCGCAGACGAGGAAAATGGTGATCATCCACGGGGCGGCGTGGTTGGCGACGCGCGCGACCATGTTGTAACCGCGGGCGGCGACCCATGAAATGACAATGCCGATGGCAAGGACGACGAGGATCCATGTGACGCCGGTGGGATATCGGTCGGTCAACTCGGGCATGCGCATGTTGAACGGAATGCCCACGGCGGTGGCCGAGACGGTGATCATGGAGCCCGCGAGGAAACAGAAGAGGAGGCCGTTTGCGGCGTTGTAGACGACGACAAACTTGCGTCCCGAAATCTTCTCCAACTGGTAGTAGAGGGTCAACCGCGTGTTTGTCGCCATGGGCGCGGTGAGAAAGCGCCAGCTGAGGACGGCCATGAGGTTGCCGAGGAGCAGGCCCGTGACGAGGTCGACGGCGCTGACCCCGGCGGCGAGGAAGAGCGGCCCGATCATGAACTCGGTCCCGGCCGTGTGCTCGCCCGCGTACATGCCCCAGAAGCTGCGGGCGGGCTTTTGGCTCTTCGGCGGGACGGGGGTGCGTTCGAACTCGCCTCCCGGCTCAACGGGCGGCGGGGCGGGTGTCTGGGTCGGGTCTTGGCTCATGGTGGTTGGGCAGTGAATGGAGAATCCGGGCTCACTCGACTTCGAGTTCGTCGAAGAGGAGGCGCGGGAGGTACGGACTGGAGAGGCGTATGATGTATGTGCCCGCGTTGATGCTATTGCAAGTGCGGTTTCGGGAGACGATCCATTCGCCGGGGGCGGACGGAGCGTCGAAGGTCACGGTGTCGCCGCAGACGACGCGGCCCTCGCGGTCGATGATCTCATAGTCAGCGGTGAAGGCGACCGGCTCCGCCATGGTGTAGCGGAAGTTGAAGTTGTAGCGGTCGCCGGCGTCGACGGAGATGATCCAGTCGAAGGTGTCGCTGTCCGTGTCGGTGAGGTCGAGGTACCCGCCGCCGGAATATCCGGGGACATCCGTCCGTACCGTTCCCTCGACAAACTCCAGCTCTTCGGCGGGATAGTATTGGGCGGCGCGGATGGTGCGGGTGAGAACGGAATACATGCGCGCCTCGCCGCCGCCGGGAAGGGCAGGGTTGGGGCCGAGGCGGGCGGTGTCGCCGGGGCCGAAGCGCTCACGGTAGAGGCGGAAGCGGTAGTCGTCGCCGGGCGCCGAAACAACGGTGTGCGGTGTTTCGAGCCAGCCTTTGATCCAGTCGGGTTTCTCCGCAATGCGCTCGTCGAGGGCAACGAGGACTTCGAGGTGGTCTTCGACTTGGAAGGTGGCGCGGAGGGCCGGGTTGGCGGCGTCGGCCTGGGCGGTCTGGATCCAGTCGGCGTCGCTGAACATGTTGGGGAACTGGACGAGGACGGGACCGCCGTCGGTGTACTGGTCGCGTCCGGCGCTGAAGTTACCCACGGCACGCCAGCCCTCGGGTGCGCGGCTGTTTTCCACGGCGAGGCCGTGGATCTGCTCGGCGGGCGGGGGCGGGCGGCGCTCCTGCACGATGACGGAATACATGCGCGCGTCGCCGCCGGGGGCGGTGCCGTTGGCACCGAGGACGACCGTCTCGCCTGCTTCAAAGCCGCGGCGGAAGAGTTCGAGGGGCCGTTCCGGGGCGTCGGCGCCGGTCATGGTGTAGCCGGTCGGGTCCCACCCGCGCAGCCATTCCGGTTTGGGCCGCACGGCGGGGTCGTGCGCGACGAAGACATCGGCATCGTCGCGCACCGTGAAGTGCATCAGTTCGTCGCCGTCGAAGGCGTGCGAAGCCTGCGCTGTGCGGATCCATTCGGCCTCGCGCACTTCCCATGCGAGGTCGTTTACGGCGTGGTCGCGGTCGCCATATTGGCGCATGCCGGTGTCGGCCCATGTGAGGGCGGCGAACTTGCGGGCGTTGGCGGCGTCGAAGACGGCGAGGTCCTGTATGAGGCGGTCCGGGCGCGGCGGCGCTGCGACGGAGGCGTCGTCCGTGGAAACGGCGATCGCGGAGATGACGGCCTGGGTGGAGAGGACGCGCGGGAAGGAGACGATCAGCTTGCCGTCGACGGCGTTGGCCTGGACATCCTTGCGGAAGGCGTGGGCACGGCCGACCTTGGTCCAGATGTCGAGGTTTTCGATGACGGTCTCTCCGTTTACGGCGACATCGAAGATGCGCCATCCGGTGGCGTCGAGCCCGCCGCCGGTGCCGTACCAGGGTTCCACGAAATACAACTCGACGGTGTATTTGCCGTCGGGTACATGGAAGACGAAGTCCAGCTCGTCGCGCCCGTAGCGGAAGGACTGGAAGAGGAGGTCGTCACGGGTGTCGGCGACGGGATCGTAGATCTTGCGCTTGCTGCCGAAGACGGGGTGGAGGTTGGGGTAGGCGGAGGCCCATGAGCGCGAGCCCCAGCTGTCGCCCTCGCGGTAGACGTTGTCGGCCTGCCACACGTTGCCGTTGGTGTCGGTGTAGTCGGGACCGCCGGCGTTGACGCGGAAGAGATAGTTGCGGCCCTCGAGGGGTGCGGTGGGGTTGCCCGCGCGTTTCTTGAGGCGCTCCCAACCGGGGCCGCGGGGCAGGTGATGGAGCTTGATGAGATCGGTGGCGACGGTCTCGCCGCCGACGCGCGCCTCGGCGTAGAGGAGGTTGGTCTCAACCGGCACGTCGTCCCAGCGGAAGTGTGTGCCGGGCTCGTCGCGCGCGCGCGTGCCGAGCGAACCGCCCTTGTAGTCGTTGAAGAGTTCGACCTCGTCGGCGTTGGAATAGACGCGGATGCCGTCCTTGCGGCCCGGCTCCGTCCAGCGGTCGGGCCATGTGTGTGAGGCGATGTAGACCATGGGCTCGGTGTCGGCGGGGGCGTAATTGGAGCGGTACATGTAGTAGACGTCGAGCAGCTCGCCCCAGATCGTTTGCAGGCCCTTGTTGTTGGCGGGGCCGATGCGGTCGAACTCGCGGATGCCGTCGCGCGTCTGCGTTCCGCGGTTGCCCACGTTGCGGCCGGGATTCTGGTGGGTGGTGAAGGGCCACATGAAGTGCCCGATGACCTTGTCGCGCACAGTCTCGGCGAGGTGCACCTTCATCTCCATAAGGAGGTTCATGCGCGGCTCGGTGTGCGGGCCGTCCTGCTTGAACTCACCCTCGTCGTGGTGCTCGAGGTTGCGCCACGCTCCGTATTCGCCGACGAGGCGCTGGTGGCGCAGGTCCTCGGCGTAGAGCGTGGGGTCGCCGCCGTACGTGCCGGTCCAGTTTTGCGGGATGTCCCAATCGGTACCCTCGCCGCCATTACAGCTGGCGACGAGGCGCTGGATGCTCGCCGTCGGGTCCATCTCGCGGATGATGGCGACGTTTTCCTTTGTGAACCAGACGGGAAGTTTGCTTTCGTTCTGGAGGCCGTAGAGGATGAGGGAAGGGCTGTTGCGGCGCTCGCGTATCCAGTCGCGCACGAGGGCCTTGAAATTGGCCTGGAAGTTTTCGTTGTCAAACCAGATCTGCGCGCCGTTCTGCGTCCACCAAAGCATGCCCTCGCGGTCGACAAAGCGCTGGAAGCGGAGGTTGTGCGGGTGGTGGGCGTCGCGGAAGGCATTGAACCCGGCGGCCTGGATCTTGCGGATGCGGGTGAGGACCTCTTCGTCGGTGAAGGCGTGGCTGTTGCCCATGATGTGCTCGTAGTCGGCCACACCGTTGATGAAGAAGGGCTCGCCGTTGAGAAGAAGCGGTTGGTCGATCGGACCCTCGATATCCGGCCACTCAATCCAGCGGATACCGAATGGATTGATGATGCGGTCGACGACTTCGCCGCCCTCCTTGACGACCGTCTCCATTGTGTAGAGGTAGGGATCGTCGGGCGACCAGAGACGCGGATTGTGCAGGGTTGGGGTGTCCTGCCCGAGGATCGTCGTGGCGCCGGGGCGCACGAAGGTCTCGGTTGTCATCTCGGCGACCGTCCCGCCCATGGCGTCGAGGACGCGGTTGACGAGGGTGAAATCGCGGCGGTCGGCGCTGTAGTTGCGGATGGTGGTGCGGGTGTGGACGACGGCGGCCTCGGCGGAGATCGTCTCGTCGTTCCAGATGTGGACGCCGAAGGGTTCGACACGCAGTGAGTCGGTGATGATGACATGGGCCGGGCGCGAGATGCCGAAGGGCTGCGTGCCCTCGGAGAATCCGTAGGTGAGTTCGCAGCCGCCGCAGACCCACGGCAGGTCGCGGATGCCGGACGGGTGGTCGGCGCGCACCGCGAGGGTGTTGGCACCCTCGTAGTCGACGGCGTGCGTGATATCGAACGTGAAAGTGAGGAGCCCGCCGCCGTGATGGCCGATGAGTTTGCCGTTGACCCACACGGTGGCGTAGGAGCCGATGCCCTCAAACATGAGGAAGACCTGCCGTCCGGCGTCGGCGGGGTCGAGATCGAAGTTGCGGCGGTACCAGGCCGAGCCGTGGAAGACGCCGTGCTTTGCCTGGCGGAAGCCTTCGTATCCGTCCCAGTTGTGGGGGACGCTGACAGTCTTCCAGCCGCTGTCGTCGAAGCCGGGTTTCTCGAAATCCGGAATGACCTTGGCGTCGTCCTCGCTCGCCGTACTGCGCCAACCGTCGTCGAGGAGGATGGAGCGGCGCGGCGAGTGGTCCTCGTCGGGCCACGGGACATTGGCGCCGAGGGTGGCGAAGCCGAGGAGGAGCGCGCCTGCGGCGGCGGCGGTGAGACGGGTCTTAGTCGTCGGAGCGGAGTTCAATGGATACATCATCAATCAAGAAGGTTTTGAGGGGGGTCTTGTCGTCGGCGCCGGGCATGTCGTCCGGGCCGCTGGCGGGGCGCCGGCGGTATTCGCCGGTGCGGAAGGTGAGGCGTTCGACGGAGGACGGGTAGTCCGTCACGTAGGCGATGCGGTAGAGGACTTCCTCGCCGTCGACGCGGAGCTGGAAGCGTTCGGTGTTGCGGCCGGGATTGACGTCGAGTTCGAAGTCGGTCCAGCGCCCGGCCTCGTAGGTGCCGGCCGGTTTCCACATGCCCTCGTGGCGGGCGATGACGCGCCCGTCCTCGGTGAGGGCGATCTGCACGGGGCGCAGACCGTCGCCGCTGTTGACGTCGATTTCGAGGCGGCCGTCGGTCTGTTCGGCAAAGAGGCGGAAGCGGATGAGCACGCTGCGGCGCGGCGCGAAGACGCGCGTGGCGGAGGCGTAGTCGTAGGGATCTTCGTCGCGGAGGCGGAGTGCGCGGCCCTGCGGCGAGCCGGTGTCGACGACGTCGACAGGCGCCCAGAGCGGCCGGTAGATGTTCCAGCCCCGTGGCATGTCGCCCACGGCGGTGTTTTCGAAGTCCTCGAGGATGTCCGTGGCGGGGACGTCGGCGGTGACGGGAACGGGCACGCGGCTGACCCACATGTCCTCCTTGTTCACGCTGTAGGCGACCCAGAGCTTGCCGTCGGGCGGCTCGCCGTTGCCGGGCACGATGCCGCGGACGTACTGGGGGCCCATGTTCTTGTAGTATCCGGGAAACCGCTGGTGGGGCAGTTCGCCGTGGATCGAGAGCAAATCGGTGAAGCGGCTGCCGTCTTCGCTGAGGGTGACGGCGAGCGGATGGCGCAGGCGCTGGGTGGGGTTGAAGACGATGGCGAAATGCCCGTCGGAGGTTTCCTGCGCCCAGTATTTGGAGCCGTTGCGCCAGAACCCGGGGGCCGCGCCGGGGCGTTCCCAGCTCAGGCCCTCGTCGTCGGTGTAGGAAATCTGCGCGCCTTTCCAGATGCCGACAACGCGGCCTCCGGGCTGGCGGAACCACGAGAGGGCGCGCCCGGAGACCGTGTAGAATCCGTCCTGCGAGCGGTCCTCTTCCCACCATTGGGCGGTTATCAGTTTGTTTTCGAGGAGGGCCTCGCAGGCGGCGACGAATCCTTCGTCGGGCGACTCCTTGTAGAAGGGATACTCCGCGGCTTTGGCCGGATCCCAGCCCGGATGGGAGTTGTAGCGGATAAAGTAGATCGGGCCGAACGAGCCGTCTTCGTAAATCTCGCGCACGACGCGGCCGATGCCCTCGCCGTTGTTCGGGCTCGGGGCTTCGCCGTGGAAGGCGAGGCTGAGGAGGCGTCCGTCGGGGGCGACGTAGAAGCCCATACGCTGGTGGGTGAGCGTCTGGCTGCCGTCGGGGAGGGTCATGGCGGGGAAAATGACGCGCGGATCGTCCCAGTGCACGCCGTCCTCGGATGTCATGACGGAGGTGTCGGTGGGGGTCTCGTGCTCGCTCACGGGGGCACTGAGGTAGTGCAGGTAAAAGCGCCCGTTCCAATAGGCAAGGTTGGCCGCGTGCAGGTAGGTGTGGTTGAGGCCGTCGGCGTGTGTCGGCGTGGTGCGGTTGGCGCGGTAGGTCTGGATGTTGTGCGTGCCCGCGGCCCAGCGCAGGCCGCCGTCGGCGTTCGTGTTGGGCTCGATGTCGGTCTCGAGGACAACGGGGTGTTCGGCGGCCGCGGCCGGGACGGCGGTGCCGAGGGCGAGGGCGAGGGTGGTGCGGAGGAGTTGATTCATGGAAAGTGGTGGAGTTAGAGTGCTTATGTCCGCGCACCGCTCAGGCGGGCGGCCATTTTAATGGCTTCCTTGAGGCTGCGCGGGTCGGAGCGTCCGGTGCCGGACATGTCGAAATTGGTGCCGTGCTCGACGGAGGTGCGGATGATGGGCAGGCCGAGGGTGACGTTTACGCCGAGCCAGATCCCGAGCATCTTCACGGCGACATGGCCCTGGTCGTGGTACATGGCCACGGCGGCGTCGAACTCGCCGTGGAGGGCGCGGAAGAAAACGGTGTCGCCGGGATGCGGGCCGGAAACGTTGAAGCCCTTGCTCCGTGCCTCTTCGATAGCAGGCGTGATATAGCGTGCTTCCTCGTCGCCGAAGAGACCGTTCTCGCCCGCGTGGGGGTTGAGCCCGGCGACGGCGAGGCGGGGCTCTTCGATTCCCATGCGGCGCAGCGCCTCGCGGGTGAGGTCGAGGACCTTGAGGATGCGCTCCGGGCGGACGCGGTCGATGGCATCGCGCAGCGAGACGTGGGTGGAGACGTGGCTGACGCGGAGGTTGTCGGCCGCGAGCATCATTGTGGCGCCGGGGGACTTGCAGAGGTCCGCGAGGAGGCCGGTGTGCCCGTCAAAGTGGTGTCCGGCGGCATTGAGCGCCTCCTTGTTGATGGCGGAGGTGACGATGCCCGCCGCTTTGCCCGCGAGGGCCAGTTCGGTCGCGCGGACGATGTATTCGTAGCCCGCCTGCCCGGCAGCGGGACTCACCTTGCCGAGTTCGAGCTTCGCAACGTCGACGTTGTCGAGGTCGACAACGTCGATCCGGTCGCCCGACGGCGCGGCGTCGGCAATATCGCCGACGGCACGGACTTCGGCGGTGCAGCCGGTGTAGCCTGCGGCGGCGCGCAGGACGGCGGCATCGCCGACAACGACCGGGCGGCAGAGCGCGAGGATCTCCGGGTCGACGAGCGCGCGGGTGATCAGCTCGGGACCGGTGCCGGCGGGGTCGCCCATGGTGACGGCGAGGCGGGGTGGAAGGGATGCGCTCATGTTGCGGCGGACTCCGGTTTCGCTGTTTCGAAGAGGTTTTCCAGGGCGGGCGGCCACGGGTAGCTGCCCGGCTTGAGGGTAAAGGTGGCGCGCGGGGCTTCCCGCGGCGAGAGGGAGACGACACCGGGACTCCATTCCCGCGTGACACGCAAACGTGTCCACCCGAGGCGCCGGGCGACGGCAACGGCGGTGGCCCCGCCTTCGACGATGAGGTGGAGGGGGCTGCGATTGGATACCGTCCGGAAGGTGACTTCGGCGAGGGCGGCGGCGACGGCGGGGGCCATGGCCGGGTCGGGTCGGTCGATGGGTGCCATGTAGGCGGCGGTGGAACCGGAACTGTCGAGCCCGGCGCGGAGGCCTGCCGTCCACTGGTCGATGTCTTCCTTGCCGAGGCGGTTGGACGGGTGCCCATGGCCGAAGGCGGCGGCAAGCCGTTTCTGGGCCGTTGCGGAGGTTGTTCCGGAGACGAGAAGGACCGGACCTTCCGGGGGGGGAGGCGCGTCGCCCGCGCTCTCTTCCGGGTGCCCGTGGTGGCGGCGCAGGACGCTCGAAAAGAAAGCGGCGGAGCCGGCCGCGAGGGTGCCGTTGTCGAGTTGCTCCGCCCAGTGGTCGAGGTCGGCGTCGTCGTCGGCGTCGCCCACGGCAAGGCCGCGCGCGGGCAGCGGATCGCCGGGACGGAGGGAAACAACAGGCCGGAGCCCGCCTTCCCGGAGAATTCGCACAACCTCGTCGGTGCGCGCGGGGTGGCAAGGGTCACGCGCGAAATCGGTTTGGTGGAGCGGTGTTCCGTGGATGCGGTAGCGCCCGGCCTCGATGGTCCGGCCGAGCGCGGGATTCGCGGGAACAAGGAGGGCACGGGCGCAGCCGGTAGATTCCGCCGCCGCCCGCAGTTCCGCCGCGACCGGTCCGCGCAGGACGGAGTCGACCTTTTTGAAGAGGAGCGGGCGGTTGTCCACCCGACGCAGATTACCGAGGCAGTCTGTCACCCGCCGCGCGGCTTCGTCCGGGGGTAGTAGGCGGGTATCGGTATCGACGACGGACAGGACGTCGCCCTCCTGCGGTGTGACAACGCCGAGGCAAACCTCCGCGGCGATTCCGTGGCGGTGTGCGACGGCCGCGACCTCGCACGCTCCCGTGAGGTCGTCGGCCACGACGATGGGCGTCCGGCCGGGCATAGATCAACGCAGGTTGCAGGCGAGGAGTTGGACGCAAATATTCTCGCGGTCCTCTTCCGCAACGATCCGCAGGGGCGGGAGGACATACGGCTCGCAGAGCCCCTGTTTGGCGAGGAGCACTTTGAGGGCGGCAAGCGATTGGCCGAGCGTTCGGTTGCCTTGGAAGACCCACGCCACCTCGTTGAGCTGGGTTTGCAGTTCGGCGGCCTCCGCCCACTCGCCCGCGCGGGCGTGGTTGTAGAGCTTCTCCCAGAGAGCGGGCACGAGGTTGCCCGAGTTGGGGACGAGACCGTTGTAGCCGAGTTTGAGCGCGTCGACGGAGAGGACGGACGTTCCCATGAAGAGAGCGAAGTCGTCCCGCCCGGCGAAACGGCGCGCGGCGTCTTCCATGCGTCCGTCGATGCGTTCGGAGTCCTTCAGGCCGATGATGCGGGGCAGTTCGGAAAGGTATTCGACGACCGCCAGCGGCAGTGACATCCCTGTTGTGGCGGGGATATTGTAGAGCACGAGGGGACCCTGCACGCGGTCGTGCAGGTGCTCGAAGTAGAGCTGCATCTCGTCGGGGGTAAGCGGGTAGTAGGACGGCAGGTGCGAGACGACCGCGGCCACCCCGGCGTCGAGGTAGCGCTCGGCGGCGCTGACGGCGTTGGTGAAGCAGTTGTCGCCGATGCCGGCGTAGACCGGCACTCGGTTTTCGACGGCGCGCAGCACCGTCGAGACGAGGCGGAAGCGGTCGGTGCGGGGGATGGACGCGGTTTCGCCGGTCGTGCCGAGAACAAAGACGGCGATGTTGTGGGCGGCGAGGCGGCGGGCAATGCGTCCGGCGGCCGCTTCGTCAAGGTTCCCGTCCCGCGTGAACGGGGTGATCATGGGAACGATGACGCCGCTGAGGAGGTGAGGCTCGGAATTCATGGTCAGAGGGCTTGGTGGTAGATTTGTTCCGCGTCGGACCGGCTGACGGGGCGGGGATTGTTTTTGAGAAGGCGGGTCACTTGCAGGGCCGCCTCGGCGAGAGAGGGGATGTCCTCCGCTTTCACGCCGCAGGCGGAAATACCCTTGGGCATGCCGCAGCGTACGGAGAGTTCTTCGACAAGGCGCACGCCCGCCTCGGCGGTCGCCGCCGCGTCGCCGCCCTCTTCCGCCCCGAGGGCGCGGGCGACGGCGGCGTGGCGCTCCGGAGCGGCGGAGACATTGAAGCGCAGGACGTGCGGAAGCAGCAGTGCGTTGGAGAGCCCGTGCGGCAGCCGGAAGCGGCTCCCGAGCGGGTAGGAAAGCGCGTGCACGGCGGCGGTGTTCACCGGCCCGAGGCAGTAGCCGCCGTAGAGACTGCCGAGAGAGAGCGCCGAGCGCGCTTCAAGGTCCGACCCGTCGCGCACGGCGCGCTCGAGGGCGCCCGCGATCAGCCGTATGCCCTCGAGAGCATAGAGATCGATGACGGGGTGCGCGTGTCGATTGGTGTAGGCCTCGATGCAGTGAGAGAGCGCGTCGATACCGGTCGCGGCGGTGATCTCCGGCGGCAGACTGAGGGTGAGGCGCGGATCGACGAAGGCGGCATCGGGCACGAGCGCGGGACCGATGGCAGCCCGCTTGGCCTTCGCCTCTTCGTCG
>SLLG01000346.1 GCA_007134215.1 Opitutales bacterium
CAGCTCCAGGGCGTCGCGCAGGCTGTATCCGCTCTGGAACCTGTTGTGGATTTCACTGAATATCTCACCGATCTTGTATTCAATGGTGTCCGGACTGGAGGCCCGTTCCCTGAAGCCCTTCAGGTAGAGAAACAGCTTGCTGTTGACAAACAGGATCAGATCATCCCCGGTCATGGCCGTGTCATGATCAAAGCTTCCATCCGCCTTTTTCGGGGCTGCCCAGCTTGACCAGCGAAACTCCTCATCAATTATGAAGTCATAGGATCTGCCCACCAGCTGGGCCTCCATGGCCCGCTCCTGCTCCAGATCATCCAGATACTTGAGAAACAGCATCCAGGAGGTCTGCTCTGTATAATCCAGCTCCGTGGCGCACCCGGCCTCTTTCCAGAGCACATCATCTATATTCTTGAAGGTTTGTTCAAACATTGTGGTATATTTTTTTCGCCTAACGACTGAACTCACTGGCTTTTACGGAGCGCAGCGGGTAAAAATCCAGTGCAGTGACTGGTTGGGCAATTGATCACAATACATTTGCTTTGGTTGCATTACGAAGTTGTGGCCCAGCAACTTCAAGTGCCAATTCGATTATATCCTGTATGTTTCTACGGCTATAATTGGTCCCAAGCCACCATCCCGCAACAACTTCAACGGAATGTTGCTCTGCCAAATCAGGTCGTCCTGGGTAGAGATCACGTTTGTCTCTGGCAAGATACCGTCTTTTCTTGCCATGTTTGCGTGATGCAAATCTATCAAGAAATCCACTATCCTCTTGAGACAGCAATTGGAAAAGGTTTGTCATTACCTCTCGCGCTGAACGAGCAGGAATTTCTTTTCCTTTGAATACGAAACTAAAATTATCCACAGTTCGAGTCCGAATGGTGTTGGTCGCAGGTATGAATGGCTTCGTCTGATTTACAGGATGTTTTCTTGCAAATTCATATTTATCAAGATGTTTGTTGTTCTGAATTTGCATTTCCAGAAATTGACTGCAAACATCCAAATCAGGTTTATACCCGCAAAGGTCTTCAACTTTTTCAGCAAGTAAATCCAACAACAATGAATCCTGATCTTTAAGCAACCCCTCCCATGCTTTGGGAAGATTCGTTTCGATAATTCGGACTCGTGCCACATTTTGATAATCTGAACGTGCGGCCTTTAGTGCGGCCCCTGAACAGACATTGCTGTAGCTTAAATACCTTTCAAGTCTACTTTTTGCTTCGGAAATATCACGTTCCAGAAGGTCGAGTTTATAAACTCTGCGTTCATCATAACGGCCTTGCTCACCAGGAAGGTAAAAACTCCATTCTTGGCCGTCCATCAGTATTGCCATCGGTACCCCTAGATGGAAAGCATATTCGAATAACTGTCGATCTGCTCCCTCGGATAATCCCACCTTCTTGACCTCGATGAATACCGATGGGCGGTTTTCAGGATGGCATAATGCGTAGTCGACACGTCGGCCTTCAACCGAAAATTCTGGGATTACGATTGATGTATCAAAAACTGGCCACCCTAGCTCATGCAAAGCGGGCAAAAGTATCCCCTGCGAAACAGAAGCTTCTGAAGTAAATCTGCCCTCCCGAAGACTCTGCCGAACCTTTTCAATGTGATTAGCAATTGCCATTTCGATTCCTTCTTTGTTTAATGCCCAAAGCTAAGTTAACCGGCAACCGGAGCGCAGCGTAGGCTGGCCAAGCGAAAAACGAACGTCGTTGAACCTTTTGTTAGGCGATCTCATTCGATAATTTCGCAAACTCTTTGAAATCGCTTTCTTTAAGAATTCTTATTGGAACGCCTTTCTCAATGAGTTCCTCCGCCTTTCTGTGCTTGGAACTCCTCTCGTGACCTGCGAGTTTCTTTATGTCTTGATCACCCACCACCAGTAATGTGGTTTTCTTTGTTACTCCTGATGCCACTTGGCAACCAATGGTTGCCGCTAGATCGGCTGCTTCTCGACGTGAAATTTCAAGGGTGCCAGTAAAAACAAGAACCTCACCATAAAGGGTGCCCTCTGGATTACCTTCGCGCTTTATAGCAGAACCAGAACTGCTCGCTGCGGGATCGATTGGCTGGTGTACCCGCTTGAGCCATCCATTTATGTCCAACCCGCTTTCTTTGGTTGCGGCAAGAAGGATATGCGTTGCTGCCTTCGCGTCTTCCAAGGCATCATGGTGTCTGAAGTCATATCCGAGGATCTTGCATACGTTATAAAGCCCATACCCTTTCCATGCGCACTCCTTCCATGTCCGACGCGCCACCCGCGCCGAATCAAGCCAAGTACAATTTATAGCAGCAATGCCATACCGTTGAGATGCCTGGTTCAGCGCAACCCTATCAAAGTGTGTGTGGCAAACAACTACCGCATTTTCGAGATACGATCGTAGTGTATCTTTTAATTCAGGAAATTTTGGGGCACCCTCAACAACAAACTCGTCAATCCCGTGGATAGAAATATTGAAGATATCAAAATAATCCTCTGGATCGACATAGGTTTTCCATTCATCTGACAATGTACCATTTTCATACTTTACCAGACCGATTTGACAAATCGATGCCATATCAGCATTAGCTGTCTCCACATCGATTGCAACGAAATTCATGGCTTGACCTCCCTTCCGCTTAGCCTAAAAGTCCGATGTAACTTTTAAGGCAGCCATGGCAACTGATGCTGGCCCCCGCTCGAACTTTAGATACGGAGTGCCATCGTCAAGGCGTAGTCGTTCCGCATCGACTGTGCTAGCAGCCAAAATATTAAATAGAATAAAGCTACGCTTTTCAATCAGAAGGCTTTCGTCCTCGCTGTAACACACCACGTTCAGTTCCGGATCAAGTTTGCCGAGATGTTCCTGAAGTTCACGGACCTTCATTTGTTATTCCTCCTTCTTGGTGCAGTCAGGTCTTAGCGCCTAATATCAAAATCACCGGTTTATCCGGTATATTTTTCTGGTTAAAATTAAGTATTGTGCCCCCGAATTCCAACGATAACCTATAATAATATATTTAGAGGTTACTATTTTACCAACGTTGATAAAAAGCGATAAATTTCAACCATCGCAAATGTATCCCGTTCGCAATACTTCAAGAGATTGCTGGCTATTTCCTCTGCTTTCTCAGGTATTGCACTAATCATCCGCTCCCACGCCTCCATTGCCATCGAACCGTCTTGTAATTCAAGATCATTGTAGTTGAGATGAGGACAAATTACGGGTAATACTTTTTTTATAGATGTTGAACCGTCAAATCGTGCATCTACATATGCAGATTTAAATACATCCTCCAAGTCAACCATTCGCTCGTTTATATTTTCAAGGAGACCTTTTTTGTCAGGGAATATTTTCGCCATCTCCCTGTTTTGAGCCTTTTCGAAGGAAGCGTGCCATGAAACAATGCTACCATCTACTCCAATATCGGTTTGCATTCGCTCTATAAGGCGTGATGGTAATCGAGCTTCACGTTCTATAAATTCCCTGTGGCTTAAGTTACCATCTTGTTCCAAGATATGAAGCGAATACTGTACTGGAAAATGCCTATGTGGACGGGTTCCGTCAACTAAAGGCACAGCAGAGGCAAAGGTTTCGAAGTCAAAAAAATAAAGCGGGAATCTAAGATCCTCAAAAAAACGTTGTATCAAAGCCAAATCGACTTGAGGGTTACCACTTTTAGCCGAATTTAAGATAATTTTCTGATTTGCAGATAAGGCATAGCCATCTGGTATTTCAGCAAGAGCGAATATTTGGTTCTCTATCAATTCATCCCGCTTTTGGGTGCTTAGTCTTGGTATGCTATAGATTGACGGTGTTGGGACATGGGGATTAAAGACAGGGAAAGTGTCGCAATGATTAGCGCGTGACTTATAAAGGCATGTACATCCATTCTTATCAATCTCGTCTTTGCTGAGTAGATCAAGGGCCTCCTTAATTTCCGCAACGGTTTCCCTCGTTACAAGACCTATCTCATCTGTAACATCAACAAAAACGAGCAGGTCGGTCGGGTCGATATCTCCGTTTCGAACATAATCACTATTTAAATGGACAAGAAAGACTCGATCAATTTTCTGCCCGGCTTGCTCGGCACATATCTTCTGAAAACAGGCATCTTTGATATGATTATGCTTATCGTCTTTCTTAACGCGTGTGGATGACTTAATCTCGTAAAGAATTGTTTCTCCGTTGCTCGTCTGCTCTAAAGCGTCAACCCTTGCATACAGACCGTCATCTGTTAGAAATTCGGTTTGAAAATCTACAGTCCGTCCTTCAGAGTTTTGAAAATATTGTTGCACATAGTGCTCAACCAGATACCCCTCACGAAATAGTTTTTGCAAAAATGCAGAAAACTCGCCTTGTGGGTAATTCTCTGGTGCATGCTTCAACAGCCAAAGAGACTTTGG
>SLLG01000015.1 GCA_007134215.1 Opitutales bacterium
AGGCCGGTGAGGCTGGCCTGCTGGAACGCGAAGCCTGGCGTGATGACGTCGAAGAGCGCGCCGTAGAGCGCGTCCTCATTGTCCTCCAGGCGGATGGTGAGGCTGCAGGTGCCACCGACTGCGATGCCGTCGCACGTGCTGGCCGAAGGAACGATGAACTGGCCGCCGGTATCCTCACCCGGCAGCGAGAACGCCGCGAGCGCGGACGGGTACGGGAGCGAGATGGCGCCGAACACGCCGTCATAGAGCAAGGCGACCACCTCGAGGTCACCGTGATCGGCGTCGCTCGCGAACCAACTCGCGAACGCCATGCCAGATGAATCCACGATGCCGTCGGCGACCTCGACGGCTGTGCTGCTGCCATCCTGGAACACGCCGAAGCGCACTATGCGCCCTACGTAACTCAAGCGCGTCGGTGGCACCGTGGCGGTGAAGAACACGCTGTTCCCCGCCGCGAACGTCTCGACACGCGGTATGGGCGAAGCGTCGATCGGGTACAGGAACAGCTGGTACTCGTCGTTCACGTAGCTCGTGCGTACACCGAAGAACTTCAGAACCTTCGCTGCGAGCCCCGTGACCTCGACCTTAAGTTTCGCCACCGAACCGATCTCGGCGTTCCAGCGCGGCCCGGTGTAACCACGCTGCTTGGCGCCGAACGGCGACTCCAGCGTCACCTCGAGCGCGCCGTAGATCTTCGGCTCCAGGAAGTCGATCCCGACCGCGTCGACCAGCACCCGGATGCTCAAACCGGCGCCGAGGCTCAAGAAGGGCCCCACGCTGAGCGACACGTCAGCCGCGGTGCTCGTCTCGACCTCACCCAACTCGAAGAACGGCTGCGTGTCGCTGAGCACCGACCAGGAACCGACCCGCGAGTTGTACTCCAACCCGACCGCGCGAACGTCGACGCCGGCCCTGACCGACGGCGTAGCGAAGGTGACCGAACCGGTCGCTTGCGCTTCGACCTGGAACCCGACCTTCGGCGTGAAGCTCCCAGACACCGTCACGATGCCCCACAGCGACGCGACGGGAATCTGGAGCTTGGGAGCGATCTGCCGCGAGCACTCGATCTTGCCCGAGATCTGCGCTGATAGCGTAAGCACGCTCGGTGACAGGTACAGCGTCGGCGTGTCCGACACGTACAGACGCAGCACCTCGGTACCAGTCCAGCGATCGCGTTCGTACTCGAAGTTCAAGGTGGGACGGTACGAGATGTTGATCTCACCCGCCTCGAAGATCTCCTCCGCGTCGAACTCCACACCACCCTCGGTCTCGCATTGCAGACCGAGGAGGGTGAAGCGGCCCAACGGCGCGATCCGCGCGTCGTCGCTCGACACCTCGACACCCGCGCTCGACACAGTCGCCGCGTAACTCAACGCCTCGCTCGTGCCACGAATGTTGATCTGGTCGAAAGCGACCGCAAGATCGACCGGCTCGACGACCGCTAGATAGAACGTCGGTTCCTCACTGAGGGCCACGATCCGCGACAGCAACCCCGCTTCGCTGACGACGATGTCGTCAACCTGGTACGCGCGCGACTTGCTCAGCGTCACGAGGCTCTGATCGTCACCGTTGGGTTCGATGCTGAGCACCTCGTGCTTGTCGACCCGGATGGCATTCCCCGCCAAGCCGACCACGCCCGCGTACGCCGAGGAGCGCAACGCGCCCGCCCGCGCGCTCACCACCGCCGTCCCGACGGCTTGCTCCGCGACCAGCACACCCGCTGCGTCCACCGACACGATCGACGAATCCGACGAACTCCAGTCGATGACAGCGTCGACGTTGATCGTGCCATCGCCCTCGTACACCACCGCCTCGAGCAGACTGCTCTCACCCAATTGGGTCAGCATCAGCGACTCGGTCGAGACGATCTCGATGTACCCGTCGATCGCCAGCACGATCTCGGTATCGCCAGCGCCCGCGGCCTCCACGAGCATCGTCTCTTCGGTCAGTTCCGAAGCGAGTACTCGGAAGGCGCGCCCCACCGCATCGACCGACGACACCTCCTCGAGCGTGATCCCATCGGGCGGTGTGATCACAACCTCAGGCAAGGGCACGTTCCCAGAGTTCCCGATCAAGACGATCCCACTCGAGTCCGCGTTCAGGTGGAGCACTCTTGGCGCCACCTGCAGACGAGCCGGCCGGGCAGGATCGACGAGCTTCTCCAAACCCATCAGCACATCGATGACGTTGATCAAGCCTGAGCTGTCGAGATCGCTATGGTAGCGCTCGAAAGGCGACGGATCCACCTCGAAGCCAGTTGCGATATTCAGGATCGACAACACGTCCACGACAGTGACGGCCCCGCTCTGCGTCACGTCGCCCAGCGGATAATCCGCGAACCAGGGCGCCAGATCGACGGGATTGCTGCCCTTGACGCGAACCCCCTCCTCCGCCACCCTCCGCGCCAACGCTCGCGCCACACCCTGCGCACCAGCAGCGAGCGAACCCACACGACCCTCGACCACCTGCAGCGCCACCGACCCCGCCACCGGCGCCGCCCACCGATCGAAAGCGCGGTACTCGACCACACTCGGCGCATCCGCCACACCACCCACCGGGCGAAACACCAACTCCGCCACCACGCCACGCACATCACGCGCGCTCACCAGAGCGAAACGAACCCGATCCGCTTGCGGGCCCGCCGCCACCAGCACCTCATCAGGCGCATCGACCCTGACGAACTCCCACGCCGACGCATCATAAGCGACCGTCGCATCCAACGCCGCCACCGCGAGCGAGCTTTCCACACGAACGTACACATACGCGCCATCAACCGGCCCCGGCGACGATGGCGCCTCATGCTGCGCGCACCCCGCCAACACGATGATCAACACGACCACGGACAAGGCTCTAGAAGGAACGTGCATCGTCATGACCCACCGATCCGATCGCACCGAAGTGACCAAGCCAGCGCCCACCGCAACGCAGCGCCAAGACCACGCATGCTCACTCCCCCCCGAGACTGCCGCCCGCGACGTCCTCGAGCTCCAACTCGAGCGTCACCAGCGCAGCCTCGCTCACCACGAACGACGACGCGCCAGCGGACTCGCGCGTGACCGACACCCGCACCAGTGGCACATCCCCAACGAACGTCCCCGTACATCCCACGACGACCTTCGTTGGTCCGTTCGCTGCGAAGCAGCCAGCATCATGTAGGTCAGGCTCCAGTCTTGCCGAGTTCCCTACAAGAGTGAAATGCGAGTTCGTCAGATCGAACTCCGCCCCCCGCCACGACGCCTCACTCCCCGCCACACCCACCGACACCGAACAACTCCCACCCACCGGCACCTCCGCATCGCACGTCGAACTGGACGGCGCGATGACTGCCTCATCAAACAGAACATCCATCTGCCAATACGGCGCAGCGTTGTTGACCGGTGCAGCCGAAGCCACGATGCGCAGCGCCTCACCCGTACTCACGCGTCGCGTAAAGATGTTCCACACCTCACCCTGCCGCCACGCATACGTCAGATGATCACCATCGCGTGCCAAGTGCGGATGCCGAATCCGCGGACCATCCGTGAGCGCCGCCGCCGTCGCGTTCACCACGGTACCAGCAGCGACATCGAGAAGCCGCACCAACTCCCGCTCACTCGGCGCCGTACCCTCTGGCCGATACTCCAAGAACGCAACGGCGTTGCCATCATCACTCGTGCTCGGATCCGAGAGCGTCACCGGGAACTCCTGCCCCCACAAGACTTGGTAGGTGTTCGTGACACGGTCATACCGGAACACACGCTGATTCCCGCTATCCAAGACCCGAACCAACCCAACGAAGCGCCCATTGCCACTCACGCTCGGCTCGCGCTGCTCCAGCGGGAGGGCGAGATGGCTCACGGTGCCGTCCTGCCAGATGAACACCGCCCTCCTACCGCTCGCATCCTCGCCCGACCACACCAACACCGAAGCATCCGCCGACATCGACAGGTCAGCCTCGTCATACTCCGTCACCGTCAACCGCTCGACGACCTCAGTACTAAGGACGACGCGGTACACCTCGAAATCAGAATCCAGATCGACGGTGCGCCGCATCGCGAGCACCAACACGTCGCCATCGCCACTCACGGCAACCGACTGAATCTCGCGGCGCCCACCGTACACGAGCGTCGCCACCCCTGAAGCCTGATCTGACAGATACGCCATCCAAGGATTGTTGGCTAGATCAGGATTGTGCCGCACGAACGCAATGAACCCACGCACATCCGGCAGCGTCGAACGATCGACCACGCCTCCAGCAGCCGGCAAGGCATCAGCCTCACCAAGCTCCAACTCGACCCAGTCGATCTCCGGCACATCGGATTCGACGCCGACGACCACGACGAATTCGTCAGACACCAC
>SLLG01000025.1 GCA_007134215.1 Opitutales bacterium
AGTTGAAATGATAAATTAAAGAAAGGTGTTGAACCATGAAAAGAGCATTAATAACTGGTATAACCGGGCAGGACGGTGCTTACCTGGCCAAGATGCTTTTAGAAAAGGGCTACGAGGTATACGGTCTGGTGGCCAGGCGCAGTAACTGTAACTATTGGCGACTAAATTACCTGGGGATAGAACATGAAGTGGAATTGATTTACGGTGATGTAACCGACCAGCCCTCTTTAATAACAGCCCTGCATAAAGCTAAACCCGATGAAGTATATAATCTGGCAGCTCAAAGCTTTGTGGCCACATCCTGGGAGCAGCCTGTTTTAACTTCAAAAGTGACCGCTTTGGGGGTACTGAACATGCTCGAGGCGCTGCGTATGACCAATTCGGGCATTCGCTTTTACCAGGCTTCTACCAGTGAGATGTTCGGCTTGATCAAGGAAGAGATACAGTGTGAAAATACACCTTTTCACCCGCGCAGCCCCTACGGGGTTTCCAAGCTTTACGGGCACTGGATATCGGTTAACTACCGGGAAAGTTTCGGCATGTACACCTGCAACGGGATTTTATTTAACCACGAATCTCCGCTGAGGGGGATCGAGTTTGTGACCCGCAAGGTTACTGATGGGGTGGCCAGAATTAAGCACGAGTGGCAGAAAGAGTTGCGTTTGGGCAATATAGATGCTAAACGTGATTGGGGCTACGCTGGCGACTATGTCGAGGCGATGTGGCTGATGCTGCAGCAGGATGTGCCCGAAGATTTTGTGATTGCCACAGGGCGCACTACCTCTGTGCGCGATATGTGCAAGATAGCTTTTGAGCATGTTGGCTTGAATTACAAAGACTATGTTGTAATTGATCCTAAGTTTTACCGCCCAGCAGAGGTTGATATTTTGATTGGCAACCCTACCAAGGCCAGAGAAAAACTAAAGTGGACAGCGAAGACTACCTTAGAAGAGCTTATAGTAATGATGGTTGAGGCTGATTTGGAAAGGGTTGCTAACGAAAAAAAGAAGTGAGTGTGGGAAAATGCGTGTGCTGATCACCGGGGCCGAAGGCTTTGTCGGTAACCACCTTACAAAGCTTTTGCTTGAAAAGGAGCATGAGGTTTTTGCAGGGGTGCATAAAAGCACGAGCAAAGTTTCAGGGGTGCAAAATGTTACCTGTGATATTTTGGATCGGAAACGGCTGAAAGCTGTTATGCAGGACATTAAACCTGAAGGGATTATTCACCTGGCGGCCCAGAGCAAAGTAAAAGTTGCCTGGGAGAATCCTTCTTATACCGTGATGACTAACACTGTGGGAAGCATTAACCTGGTGCAGGAGGCCGCAGAGGTAGTGCCGCAAGTAAAGGTGCTTACGATCGGTTCCAGTGAAGAGTACGGCCTGGCGGCAAAGCAGGGTGAACCTTTAAGTGAAGAGGCGGTATGTCTTCCTCAAAATCCTTATTCAAGCAGTAAGCTGGCCCTGGGTCAGATTGTTTTGCAGTTAGCGCGCAGGGACAGGCTGAACATTATCCATGTACGCCCCTTTAACCACTTCGGGCCGGGACAGCAGGAAGGTTACGTGATGAGCGATTTTGCTGCCCAGGTGGCGAGGATCGAAAAAGGATTGATTGAACCGGTGATTAGGGTTGGTGACTTGAGCACCAGGCGTGATTTTACCTTTGTGTGCGATGTAGTCAGTGCTTATGCTTTGCTGTTGGAGGGCGATCTTAGTTGCGGTATTTACAATATTTGCTCCGGTATTCCCCGTGAAATAAAGGCGGTTTTGGACTTTATGCTGAGCAGGGCCAGAGTACCGGTGCAGGTAAAAGTTGACGCAGAGCGTTTCAGACCTTCGGAGGTACCGGTATTTGTCGGTTCAGCTGAAAAAATTAAGAACCTGACCGGTTGGCAGCCTGAGCAAGATTTTGAGGAGGCAATTGTAGAAACTTTAGACTGGTGGCGGGAACAGGTTTAAGCTTTATGGGTGATTCGATCTGCCCGTGAAAGAATTGATGATCTCTTATGCACCGGTGGTTGAGGGTAATACACCTGCACTGCAGGGAGTTGGCAGGCATACTGCTTTATATGTTGAACTCGGCGATAAGGTTTTTAAAAAATGTTTGTATAAAACTATCGAAGAGGGTTAAGTAATGAGAGTAGCTGTTATTCATGATTGGTTAACTGTGTATGGTGGAGCGGAAAGGGTACTGGAGCAGATGCTAAAGCTTTACCCTGATGCTGATCTTTATAGCGTGGTTGAATTTTTAGGGCCAGGTGAGAGAGCGTTTATAAAGAATAAGAGTGTTAAAACCACCTTTATTCAGAAAATGCCTTTGGCAAAACATAAGTACCGGCACTACCTACCCCTGATGCCGTTGGCTGTGGAGCAGATAGATCTTTCCGACTACGAACTGGTTCTTTCGAGTTCTCATGCAGTGGCTAAAGGAGTGCTTACTGGCCCGGAGCAGCTACACCTTTGTTTGTGTTATACGCCTATGCGCTACGCCTGGAATTTACAGCATCAGTACTTAAAGGAGACTGGCCTGGATCGGGGTCTGAAGAGCTTGTTGGCCAGATCAATGCTGCACAAGATGCGGATTTGGGATCTACGCACGGCCAACGGGGTTGACGGTTTTATAGCGATCTCAAAATATATTGCCGGGCGGATCTGGAAAGTGTACCGCCGCAAGGCAGTTGTTATTTACCCGCCTGTTGATACTGAGCACTATATTCCCGGTTTAGAGAAGGAAGACTATTACCTGGCCGTTTCGCGTATGGTGCCCTACAAGAGAATGGAGCTGATTGCAGAGACCTTTGCGCGACTGCCGGATAAAAAGCTGCTGATGATAGGTGACGGACCCGAATTTAAAAAAGTGCAAGCCATAGCTGGGAAAAATGTAACCCTGCTCGGGTACCAACCTGATGAAGCTTTGTTAAATTACATGCAGCAGGCCAGGGCTTTTATTTTTGCCGCAGAAGAAGATTTTGGCATAGTGCCGTTGGAAGCTCAAGCATGTGGGGTTCCGGTCATTGCTTATGGCCACGGAGGGGCGTTAGAGACGATTTGCGGACTTGAGACAGATGAGCCGACCGGGATCTTTTTTGAGGAACAAACCGCAGAAGCATTGGCTGAAGCAGTAAGGCTATTCGAAAATGAACAGACTCATTTTTCAGCTGAAGCTTGCCGTAAAAATGCCCTGCGCTTCGCACAGCAGCGTTTCCGGACAGAATTGCAAGATTATATTGATCGCGAAATAGAATCGAGAATCGTATGATATTTAATTAACAGGCATTAACTTATAAGGGCGATAAATAAATGGTTGGAACTAAATAAGGTTGCCAAGCATCATAAAAATGATTATTTGCATTGTTTAACTTGGCAGGTAAACGCAAGACAGTTTTTAAAAAGAATTAACTTGCTTAGTTGATATGTATAAGTACATAAAATATAAAATGAATTCATGATCATATGTAATTCAATTTCTAAAAAGATTTCGATGTTATTATAAAAACGTTTATGAAATCTGAAGGTTTTAATTGAGAAATATAGCTTTTATTATTTGTATACACAACAAAACTATTATTTGTAGAAAAAATAGGGAGAATTTAGAATGTTGAAAAGATCGCTAATAAATACCAGGATGGTGATTCATTATTGTCTATGAAACAGCAAAAAATAAGTTGAGAGAGTCTTTCATTGTTTCATTATTTCTTGCTTTAACAATATTATTTTTTGGCCCTTCACAGATTTATTATACCAATATCATGGAATTCCCTTTTATTTATAGCCAGATATGGCTTTATTATTTAGTGATTGCCTTTGTCTTCGCTATGATAATTTGTTTGTTATTATATTTATTAAAAGGTTTAATTTATGAAAAAGGTCTCGTGCTTGTTTTTGCAGTTGGCTTGCTTTTTTGGGTGCAAGGTAATATTTTGGTTTGGGACTATGGATTACTTGACGGTAAGGCAATTGAGTGGGGTGACTATTTAATCAATGGAATAGTTGATATTTCTATCTGGATAATTGTAATTGTTGCTTTTTATTTATTTTCTGTAAAACTAAAGCAATATGTTAGAGCGGTTTCATTGTTATTAGTAGTTATCCAATTTGGAAGCTTGTTATATCTTATGATCGGGGCTCCTGAACAACCTGCATGGAAATACTATAAAGCAGATTATTCAGAGATTGTTAGTTTTTCTAATCAAAAGAATATCATCGTCCTTGTTCTTGATACTTTCCAGTCTGATATATTTCAAGAGATAATAAACTCAGACCCCGATTATAAAGAAAAACTTGACGGTTTTATATATTACCGTAACGCTTTAGCTGGTTATCCTACTACTTACCCTGTA
>SLLG01000187.1 GCA_007134215.1 Opitutales bacterium
CAGCCCCGGCGAGTATGCCGAGAAAGGTGCTGTCCATGCTCACGCAGTCCTGGAAATCGACGGCGAAGCGGGATTTTCCCCGCTCGATCATCGTCTTGAAAAAGTCTTTGACGGGAGAGCAGTTGCTAAAGCACGCGCGCCCCGAGATCTTCAAGAGAACCGGGTCGCTGTAGACGTTTACGTCAAATACGGCTTCGTTACCTCCCGACATGAGACGAATCCTTTCGCCGGACGACCCTCAACCGGCGTCCTTCAGGATGTTGCGCAGGACGTAGGGCAGGATCCCCCCGTGGCGGTAATATTCGGCTTCGATGCGCGTATCGACGCGCACCTTCAGGGTGGCTTCCCTGGTGTTGCCGTCTTTTTCGATGCGGAGGGTGACTTCTTGGCCGGGCTCGACCGGATCGCTCAAACCGACGAGGTCGTAGGTCTCCGACCCGTCGATTCCGAGTGAGTGCGCGTCCTCGCCGTCCTCGAATTCGAGGGGCAGCACCCCCATGCCGATGAGGTTGCTGCGGTGGATGCGCTCGAAGCTCTTGGCCACAACCGCGCGCACGCCGAGGAGGCTGGAGCCCTTCGCCGCCCAGTCGCGGCTGGAGCCCATGCCGTAGTCGACGCCCGCGAAAACGATGAGGGGCGTGCCGCGTTCGCGGTACTTCTCACAGGCGTCGTAGATGTCGACGACCTCGCCCTCGGGATGGAGCTTGGTGTAGCCGCCCTCTTTGCCGTCGGCCATGAGGTTCTTGATGCGGACGTTGGCGAAGGTGCCGCGCGTCATCACGCGGTCGTTGCCGCGCCGTGATCCGAAGCTGTTGAAGTCTTTCTTTTCCACGCCGTGCCCGAGGAGGTAGCGGCCCGCCGGTCCCCAGTCGGGAATCGCGCCCGCCGGGGAGATGTGGTCGGTCGTCACGGAATCGCCGAAGACCCCGAGGGCGCGCATACCCTCGAAGGCGCGGACAGGCTCCGGCTCCATCGAGAATCCGTCGAAGAAAGGCGGCTTCTGGATGTAGGTGCTGTCGTCCTTCCAGCTGTAGAGGGCACCCTCGGCGGATTCGATGGCCGACCACTCGGGGTTGGCCTCGAGGATGTCGCTGTACTGGTCGAGGTACATCTGCGGGCGGATGCCTTTGGCAACCTCGCCCTCGATTTCCTCCTGCGTCGGCCAGAGGTCCTTCAGGTAGACCGGGTTGCCCTCCTTGTCCGTCCCGATGGGATCGGAGTCCAAGTCGATGTCCACGCGGCCGGCGAGCGCGAAGGCGACGACGAGCGGTGGCGACATGAGGAAGTTGGCCTTCACCGCCCCGTGCACGCGCGCCTCGAAGTTGCGGTTGCCGCTCAACACGGAGGCGACAACGAGGTTGCCTTCGGTGATGGCGTGCTCGACGGAAGGATCGAGGGGGCCGGAGTTGCCGATGCAGGTCGTGCAGCCATAGCCGACAAGGTTGAAGCCGAGTTGGTCGAGATACTCCTGCAGACCGGTCTCGCGCAGGTAGTCGGTCACCACCCGCGATCCCGGCGCGAGCGAGGTCTTGACCGTGCTCGCGACGCTGAGCCCCTTTTCCACCGCCTTCTTGGCGACGAGGCCCGCGCCGATCATGACGGACGGGTTGGACGTGTTCGTGCACGAGGTGATCGCCGCAATGACAACCGAACCGTGCCCGAGGTCGGGAAACACTTCCGTCGCGACGGACGCGCCGCCCTCGCTCTCCCACGCGCCCTGCTCCACGTCGGGACGCTTCACCGGGCGGCGGTGTCCGCGGTCGCCCGAGGAAATGCCGTAGCCGCCCTCGGCCACGGGAATGGAAAGCAGCCGGTCGAACGAACTTTTGAGCGCGGGGACGTCGATTCGGTCCTGCGGGCGCTTCGGCCCGGCCACGGACGGAACGATGGAATCAAGGTCGAGCGAGAGGGACTTGGAATAGTCGATATCCCCTTTCTCCGGCATGCCGAAGAGCCCCTGCTCGGTGTAGTACTCGCGCACCAGCTCGATGGCGTCTTTGTCCCGCCCGGTCATGCGCATGTAGTCGAGCGTCTTTTCGTCGATGGGGAAGAAGCCCATCGTCGCGCCGTATTCCGGAGCCATGTTGGCGATGGTGGCGCGGTCCGGCAGGCTGAGCGACGCCGCTCCCTCGCCGTAAAATTCAACAAATTTACCCACGACCTTCTCGGCGCGGAGCATTTGCGTGATGCGCAGAGTGAGGTCGGTCGCCGTGACGCCTTCGCGCAGTTTGCCGGCGAGGTGGACGCCGATGACCTCGGGGGTCTGGAAGGCGATGGGCTGCCCGAGCATGCCCGCTTCCGCCTCGATCCCGCCGACGCCCCAGCCGACGATGCCGAGGCCGTTGATCATCGTCGTGTGCGAATCCGTCCCGACAAGCGTGTCCGGGTAGTAGACGCCGTCGCGCTCAAAGACGACCTTGGCGAGAAACTCAAGGTTGACCTGGTGGACGATCCCGATGGCAGGCGGCACGACCGAGAAGGTCTCGAAAGCCTGCTGCCCCCACTTGAGAAACTCGTAACGCTCGCGGTTGCGCTCGAACTCGATCTCAAGGTTGCGCTTGAAGGCATCGGCCGTGCCCGCACGGTCGACTTGCACGGAATGGTCCACCACAAGGTCGACGGGCACGAGCGGCTCGATGACGGCGGGATCGCCTTCGACCGACTTCACGGCGTCGCGCATGGCCGCAAGGTCCACGAGAAGCGGCACGCCTGTGAAATCCTGCAAGACGATACGGCTCACGACAAAGGGTATCTCCGACTTCGCCGGATCCTTCGCTTTGTATTGCGCGAGGGCTTTGACGTCGGCCTCGGTCACGCGTTCGCCGTCGCAGTTGCGCAGGACAGATTCAAGCACGACCCGCAGGCTCACGGGCATGCGCGCGACACCTTCGAAACCGCCTTCGGCGAGTGCCGGAAGGCTGTAGAGATGGCCGCCGCGGAAGGACTTGCGGGTCTTGAATGGATCGTTGGGCGAGGTCATGGCGGGAATTGCAGTTCGAACCAGTGGAAAAATGAAGCAAAAAAAGAGAGACCGGACTCCGCTCCGGAATAACCCCGGAGCCGGATACCCGTACTCAAAAAACCGGAGCGCGGCGGATCAACCCTCCAGCGCCGCCTTGATCTCGTCGAGATCCGGCATCACCGAAGGATCGTCCGTCGACCACCTATAAACAATCGTACCCGCCTTGTCGACGACGAACGCGCTGCGCTTGGCGACACTCTTGAAATCGAGCTTCCCGGGCAGGAAGGTGTCGTAGAGTACATCATACGCCTTTGCCGCCTCGCGGTTGAAATCGGAGAGGAGGGGCACCTTGATGCCCGCTTTCTGCGCGAAGATTTCCTGGGAGAACGGACTGTCCACGCTGACCGCGAGAACGGTGGCATCGAGCGCCTCGAGGCCGGCAAGGCCGTCGCTCACCATGCACATTTCCTTTTCGCAGCCACCAGTGAAGGCCATGGGAAAGAAGAGCACAACGACTTTCGACTCCTTGATCCGCTCGTGGAGCGAAACCTCTTCGAGGCCGTCCGCCGTCTTGCGCTTGAGTTTAAAATCCGGTGCCGGAGATCCTTTCTGCAGTGCCATAGTCTGTATATACAATATTGTTGAATCGGATAGGAAGAGATTATGAACCTACGCATCCCCGCCCGCCTTGCAACGGAGAATTGCTGTACGGGCGCATTCTTTGAACCGGCCGTTGCCGAGGCGCTGCAATCCTGACACCCGGCCGGGGCACCGGCCTCAAAAGTCGATCCCGACCCGCTCGCCGAGGGCGCGCAGCGCGGCACCCGTGGCGGGCAGGCAGCGGCGCAGGCGCGCGGCGTGCGCCTTGAAGAAATCACCCGCACCAGCTCCCGCCGAAGCGGGGCCGTCGATGCCGTGGAGAAACCTCCACTGCCGCAACGATTCCTGCCCGTATTCAATGAGCGGGACGGGTTCGGTGTGTCCGTCTTCAAGCGTTTCCTTGACGGCGGCGGCAACGCGCTCCGCCTCGGCAATCCCCTCGTTCATACTCTGGATACCGACCGGCCCGGTAAGGTGCGCGGCGTCTCCGGCCAACCAAACACGCCCCGCCCCGAAGCGCGACACAAGGCGGTTCTCGAAGCGCACAAGGGAGCGCCAGTAAAGGTTTTCGCGCTTTCCCGTGAACCAGGGCGCACGGTCTTTGAGAAAGTGCTCGAGCACATCCTCGTGCAACGCCGGATAGGCGAGCCCGCCGGCCCACTGGGCGAGGTCGCGGTCCTTTTCCCGCATGGATCGCAGAGCGGAACATTCATCCACTTGGAAGCTCCACCGGCAGACGTTGTGCGGCAAAGGCCAGTGCGCGCTCACATGGCCGTGCTCCATGACGAGGTGGAGCAACTCGTCCGGCGGGACGTCGCTCTTGAACTCGAAGACCGCGAACGTCTCCGGCGAACCCACTTCCTCGAACGGAATCTTCAACCGCCGACGCGCGACCGACCGGTGCCCGTCGGCCCCAATGAGAAAGCGAGCCGTGAACGGTATCGACCTCCGCGCAAACCAGTCCATATGCGCTGAAGCATACCCGATGAGGCGCTGTTCCAGCTCGTCCACCTTACCCTGCACGCTCTCCCCGTCGTCCCGGAAATCCGTCAGCGCATGCTGCCATAGCAGCGGCACACCCCGGGCCTGCAACGCCTCTGCGAGAATTTCTTCCAGCTCCGCCTGGCCAATCGACACGCACGCGGGCCCGTCATCCCCGCCGAAAGAAAGCGACTTGACCTCCTCCGACAGGTCGTGAAAGCGGATCCCGCGCACGGGCACGCCCCGCGCCTCCACCGCATTGCGAAGCCCGAGCGAGTCGAGCCGCGTGAGGGTATCAGCATGCAACGCCAGCCCGTAGCTGTGCGTCCCGACTCCGGGCGCCGAATCAACGACCGTCACACCGAGACCTTTCGCGTTCAGAAAGAGCGCCGTACACATCCCCACCGGCCCCGCGCCCGCCACCAACACATCTGTTTCGATCTTCTTCATGAGTCGTCCTCCACAACAGGGGATTTTACAATTACGGAAGAATACTGTGCCCAATGCCAAAGCACAACGGCAATCCCCCCGCCCGCAACGGCAGTAGAGGCGCTTATGCATCCCTGAAGGGCGGCCGCCGTGAAACCACCGCGGGCTTCCCGCGAAACGTGGCGGCGAATGCAAAGAAGAAAGGCCGGACCTCCCTTTGTCGGGACGTCCGGCCTTTGAAATACCGGGGCTTCGCAACGCCCGTGTGATGGCCTCAGTCGGCTTCTTCGAGTGTTTCGATCTCCATGAGGTCCTCGTAGTCGCGCAGCGTACCGCCGGAGAGGCAGCAGTCGATGATTCTGCGCCCGAGGGGATCGAGGTCGTCGACGAGGAACTGATTCAGCTCGCGGTGGAAGAAGTCGGCGAGGATCTCCGCGCCGGCGTCGTAGGCCGCTTCGCCGACCTCAGGTTGTTTGTCAACTTCGAGGAACCACGGGCCGATTTGGCGCCCCTCGATCATAAGCGTCTTCAGCGAATAGCCGAGGAGCGGGCAGCGGGCCGGATTCACCTGCTCGGCGGTGAAGTGGCAGCCGCCGCGGCGGGCGAGGTACTCGCGGGTGATCCACTGCGGCATGAAGCCCGTCTTCCATGCGCCGATGTGCTGGTTGGGCGTAAGAACATAGCGCACCGCCGGCGTGTCGACAATCTGGCGCAGGAGGAGGTTGGCTTGGTCGACACGACGGCCCGTCGCGAACGGCCAGTAGGACCCCACCCCTTCGGAACTCATACCCTCCGACTGCACGATGCTCGGGTTGGCGTGACCGCGCGGGGCGACAAGGCGCCAGAGCCATGCGAGCGACGGCGGCAGGAGGTGGAATAGGCCGATGATCCCGTAGCTCGGGTTGTCCCGTGTGCAGGGAGGCGTGCGCACGCCGAAGCTGCGCACATCGACATCCACCGCGCCCCGCACCACGTTCGGCACGACCTCGCGCGGGACGACCACCCGCGGGTTCGGGCAGGGCTCGCCGGGGGCGTCCTCGATGTGCTCCCAGATCAGCGCCGTGCTGCCGGGCTTCGCGTCGATGCTCAGAAAGAGCAGAGGCGCTTTTGGATGCACGGTCATGCCTTCGAGGTCCGGATCGACACCGTAGCGATTTATGTGGTTCACACGCACAAACCAAGCGTCTTCCGCGTCGACAAGGCTCAGCTTGCCGAAGCCCTTGTGCAAGGAGGGGTGGCACAGCGCCATGTCGTCCGTCACCGGATGCAGGTCGCAGCTCCGCGGCAGGGTGATTTTGCGGCGCTCACCCGTGATCGTGTTCTGGCCGATAAGGAGGCTGCCGTCGCGCTCGCGGTGGACCGTTTCGAGCATCTCGCTCTTGCCGCCGCCGCTCGCGCCCTCGTGCGAGATCACGACCTTCATGTCATAGGGCGTCACCACGCGCACCGTCGAACAGTGCATCGTCACCCAGTTCTCCTCCTCGCCGAGGTTGATGAGCACGCCGTAGATCCCCTTCTTCGCGCTCGGGCCCGGATAGAGGTTGTAGCTGAAGAGCTGGTGCATACCGTCCGAACGGTCGTGCACGACCACTTGCTTGCCGTTGAAATGCGTGTGGCGGAAAACCGGTGCTGTGTAGATAATTGCCCGCGGCGCGAAGTCTTCCGGCAGCTCGTCCGGCTTGCGGATGCCCTGCAGCATGGCGAGCCCGAGCGCGAAGAATCCGGCGTTGGCGGGAGCGATCGCGAGCGCGTCCACCCCCTTGTCCTGCAGGCCCGCCGTGAATGCGAAGACCGCCAATTCCTGCTTCTTCATCCACTCAAAGGTATCCTCCCGCAGACCGTCAAAGTCGTCGCCGAACGTGTCCTTGAACGTCGGCTTGTTTGTCGGCAGCTTGTCGCCGATAAACATGCAGTCGGGGTCACGCCGGCGCATGTACGGCTCCGGATAGTTCGCCGCCACACCGTTTTTCACGCTGCAGACCTCCGCTTCGACGACGCGGCCCTTGCCCGGCACCTCGTAGCCCACCTCGTGGATGCCGCGCTCGTCGGCATCGCGCGTCGCCAGCGCGAGCAGTTCCGCCGTCGTGCCCGCCACCGTAAACCGCGGGCACGCCTCGAGGATGTCCGCCACTTGCGCCGGCACCGCGAAACCAAGGCCCGGCACCGTCCGCGCCGCAACCGCTCCGTTGTTTTCCGCGGTCGCAGCCGCACCCTTTCCGTTCGATTCGTTTTTCATAGGACCGCCATATTAAAGGACAATGGAGTCCGATTAAAACGCGTACTTTCGCCTTCATGTGCGTTTTTTAAGGTTAAGATACTGCAACTTCTTGCCCCCGACGAAACTTTGGCCCAAAACCACCTGCGCAAATGGCGCAAACCCTGCGAAATGCGATGGCGGAGCGGCTTCTGCGCTCGGAACGGGCGCTGGCATTTGTGCGCGACCTGAGCGCGGCGTGCGGCGTGCCGATGCGTTTTGCCGACCCGCTCGGACGGGAGCGACGGCCGCCGGGCTTTGCGGCAGACCCGCCGGTGTGCGCCTGGATGCGGAAAGACCGAGGCCGCGCGCATCTCTGCACGGAAGCCGTCAACAGCGTGCTCGCGATGGCGTCGGACGGGGCGGCCTGCCTGCGTTGTCCCATGGGTCTGCGCGAGGCGGCCGTCCCCCTGCGGATCGGGCCGCGGATCTTCGGTTATCTCCTCGTCGGGCAGGCGGCGGATGCCCCCCCCGACCGGCCCACCCGCTTCAACGCATGGCGCCACGCGCTCGAACGGCGCGGCCTCGAAGCCGACCGCGGGACGATGCTCGCCCTCGCGCGGGAAGCGCAGGTCGTCGACGACGCACGTTTCACCGCCATCCTTCGCACCGCCGAATGGGGCGCGCGGCACCTTTCCGCCATCGTCGGCGAAGGGCTGCGGGAGGAAACCCGCAGTCTTCCCGGAGCGGTAGAGAAGGCCCGCCGCATCATCCGCGCGGAGGCACTCTCCGGGCCGGTGAAGCTGCCCTCGGTCGCCGCCGCTGTCGGGCTCACCCCGCAGCATCTCTCCACGCTCTTCCACCGCAGCACGGGCATCCGCTTCACCGAATACATCAGCCGAGTGCGCGTAGAGGAAGCCTGCCGCCGCCTTGCCGGGAGCGACGCGCCCGTCACGGAAACCGCCTTTGCGGCGGGATTCCAGTCGCTCTCCCGCTTCAACCGGGCTTTCCGCGCCGTCACCGGTATGAACCCGCGCGAATACCGCGCCAGACACGCTGCGAACAGCGGAGATTTGTCGACGTAATCACAGCGCTGTAAAAATCCGGTAACATGGACGCGGTATTCTGGCCGCATCATGAAACGGATCCTCTCCACCGTCCTTGCCGTCAGTATCGCTGCTGCGACCGTATCCGCGTCCAGCGCCGGGCACATCGCCGCCCTCAACGCCGCCTTCTCCGGCAAACTCTGGATCGTCGCGGGCGCCTTCGCTCTCCTCGCCGCAATCGCCCTGAGCGACTGGACCCTGTCCGCCGCGCGCACGGAGCCGATGCCCGGGAGACCCCGGCGCCGCCCGGCGCGCATCAACAGTGAGCCCCCGTCCGCGTCAGCCCGTGCCTCCGGGCCTTCGCCGGAGGCGCCCCGCTGCGTACCCGCCCGCCGCCGCCGCCGCGCCGCGCGAGTCCCGTCCACGAAAATTCATCCCGCCGTAATATGCCGGTAACATTCGCCCGCTAACATCCGCCTCATGAAAACACCCACACCGACATCTCCCGCCACTTCCACCGTCCCGCGCGCCGCCGCCGTCGCCTTGCTCGCCGCCGCCCCTGTTCTGCTCGTCAACGCGGCGCCTCTATGGCTGCGGCTCGATGCCCTTTTTTCCGGCAAGCTCTGGCTCGTGGCGGGCGTCTTCGCCCTTTTCGCCGTCTTCGCTGTCATGGAACTGCGCGCAACGCCCCGCACACGCAAGGTCCATGTCCGCCCGCCGCACCCACCACCGGCCGCCGGCCGCGCCGTCCCGCGCGCCGCCGCCCACCCGCCGCACCCGTTCACCCGCTGTACCGGGACCGCCTGATGACGCGACTCCAGAAGAACACGCCGCACGTCGCTCCGGAATGACCTGCTCCAGAATTGAGAAACTTCGTCACTCCATACGGTCCATTCGCGCTGCCCGCTTGCACCCCGCCAACAATTCGGTTCGGATCGGTCCGGTGATTCGGGACGTAATCAACACAGTAGGACGGACGCTCGCCGCGCTTCTTCTTCCCGTCGCACTCCTCGCCGCCGATGATGGCAACGCCATCGGGCGCGCCAGCCTATGGCTGGAGGAAGCGGTCTACGCGGAGGAATTCCTGCGCGACTTCGCGCGCGCGCGCAAATTCCTCGAAAAGGTCCACGAAAACCGCGCCGAGGCGCTGCCCCCCGTGTGGGCCGAGGCCACCTACCGGCTCGCCCGGCTCCTGCGCGAGAGCGGCGAGGTTCCCGCCGCACGCCGCAAAGCCGTCGCCCTCCGCGACGCCCTGCCCGGTCTGCGCGATCCGGCGTGGGCCGCGCGCGTCGACACACTCCTCGAAGAAAACACCCGGCTGCACGCCGCCGCCGCGCCGTGGCCCGAAGGCGAATACCTTGTCTACACGGTGGACGCACCGGGCGGCGGCGAGGAATTCGGCTACGCCGTCGAGTGGATCGGCACCACCGAACTGGACGGGCGGCCCGTCGTCGACCACCGCTCGTGGCTCTACGTGCAGTTGACCAACCTCATCACGGCGGTGCGCGTGCGCGCCCAGCCCGTTGAGGACGGCTACCGCCCCCTCCTCGCCACCGGGCGCAACCATCTTTCGGACAACTACCGCGCGGAATTCGATCCCGCAGCGCGTGAACTGCGCTTCCGCTTCGGCAGTTCCGACCGCACCGCCGACCTCCCCGTCGGCAACCTCTACCTCGACAACGAACAGTTCATCCACATCACGCGCCTCCTCGACCCGCGGACCTCGCCCATGCTCGCCTTCCACACCATCCTCCCCGGCGGAATGCTCGCCGAGGCGGAGCAGCGTTTCGACGGTATGGAGACAATCACCGTCAGCGACCGCGAAATTGAGGCCGAGGTGTGGCGGGGCCAGTTGCGCGACCCCGCCTACTCCACCCACCGGACGACCACATGGGTCGACCCCGACCCGCCGCGGTACGTCCTCCGATTCGAACAGGGCAACGTCGTCCTCAATCTCCGGTCCGTCTCGGTGCGCCCGGACATGGAACCGCTCGATGAGACACTCCCGGCATTTGACTACTCCTACCGCATCCCGCGCGGATGGGTCGCCCACGCCACCCCCAAGCCGGTCGGCGGCCAGACGCATCAGGTCCATTTCATCTCGCCCTGCGGGCTCGGCTACGCCGTGTGGCTCATCTCCAATGTCCGCTCCGGCGAAATCTCCCTCGACGAGGTCGTTGAGAGCGACCAAACCCGCCTCGCCTCCATCATCCCGGACTACCGCGTCGACGACGGATCGCTCCGCGCAGGCGAACACCACGGACGCCCGAGCCGCGCCTACAGCGCGCGCTTCATCGACCGCAACCAGCCGCACATGGAGGAACGCACGTATTGGCTGGAGGGCGACCGCATTTTTTGGCTGGTCTTCCGCGCCCCCGGGACCGTCCACGGCGAACTCGCTCCGGCCGCGCGCGAAATCCTCGAACACATCCGCCCCGCCGCCCCGTGAACACCCCCTTTTCCCGGCCCGACGAGCCCCTGCGCCTCGCCCTCGTTCTCATGTTGCTCGCGCTGCTCCTGCCCCTGTGCGTGGTGGTGTGGTTGCTTCTCAAAAACGTCCACACGGAGCGCATGGCCGTACGCCAGGAACTGACCGGCGCCTACCGCGCGCAATTCACCTCCCTTGTCGCGGAAAAGACGAATGATTGGCAGGAATACGTAGCCGGATTTCCGTGGGAGGACAGCGCGGGCACCGCCGCCCTCAGGTGGATGCGTGAAGGCGGACTCGAGGCCATGCTCGTCGTCGACGCGGCGGGCGAGCTACGCTACCCGGCCCTTGGTACCGACACCGCACCGCTCGTCCACACCGACGAGACGCTCTCCGCCCTCCTCGCCGGACTCTCCGCCGCGCGCGCGGAAGACGGGCCGGTGCCCCCCGTGCTCGAAGAAGCGCTCGTCAACCGCCTCGCCGCGCTGCAGCCGCAGTGGCACGCCCGCGTCGGCGACCGCTCCCTGCGCCGCTCCCTCCTGCGCCTCTCCGAACTAACCACCCCGGGCGATCCATGGGCCGCCCCGCTCGCCGCCCTGTGGCAGGATTTCCACGACACCGCGGCAACGGATCCCCCGATGGCTGACTGGCGCGAACGCGGTTTCATCGCCCACCGCCTCCGCTTCCTCCCCGCCGTCGCCGACGCCGCCGAAGGACTGCGCGACGCCCTCCGCGACGCCACCCGCCGCTTCCGCCTGCAGGAACAGCTCCTGCGCTTTTATTATCAGCAAAACTGGATCACCGGAGAACCAATGGAGCGGTGGCTTGTTTTCCTCAAGCCCGACGAAGAACTGGCCGGCGAACCCGTCTTCACACACATCAAGACCGACCCCAAAGGCATCGTGATCCTGCAAATACGGGAATCGGTGTTCACGGAGCGTCTCGCCTCTCTCTGGGAGGGCCCCGCCGCCGCGGGTAATCTGTGGATACGCGTTCGCGCACCCTCCGGCATCGCCCGTGCAAACCTGCCCGCCGCCGGGATCACGACCGAGCCCTTCACCACCGTCGACCTCGCCGCGCCCTTCTACGGATGGAAGCTCGACCTCGGCTTCCGCGACGAAGGATTCCTCACGCGTACCACCCGCCGCGCGACGACGTTCTCCGCCGTGGCCGGTGCCACCCTCGTGCTCCTCATCGCCGCCATCGGTTTTCTCGCGGTTCGCCAGGTCAATCGCCAGATCCAGCTCAATCGGCTTAAAAACGACTTCATCGGGCTCGTCTCGCACGAACTGCGCACTCCCCTGGCCTCCATGCGCATGCTCGTCGACACCCTCCTCGAAGGCCGCTACCGCGACGAATCTACCCTGCGCGAGTACCTTGCCCTTGTCGCTGGCGAAAACCGGCGCCTAAGCCGCCTCGTCGAAAACTTCCTTACGTTCTCGCGCATGCAGCGGGGCAAAAGCCAGTTCCGCAAACACACCGCCGCCGTCGACGGAATTCTGCGCGCCGCCCTCGCCGCCACCAAGCCCCACATGGAGGCACCCGGCGTCACCTTCCGCACCGAAATCGAGCCGGAGTTGCCTGACGTCACCGGCGATGAAGATGCCCTCGCCACGGTCCTCATCAACCTCCTCGAAAACGCGTGGAAATACACCGGCGACGACAAACGCATCACCCTGCGCGCCTACGCCGGCGGCGGCGAAATCGTCTTCGAGGTCACCGACAACGGCATCGGCATCTCCCCCCGCGAACAGCGCCAGATCTTCCGGGAATTCTACCAAGTCGACAACCGGCTCGCCCGCCGCAGCGAGGGCAGCGGCCTCGGCCTCGCCATCAACCGCCACATCGTGCGCGCCCACGGCGGCCGCATCGAAGTGGAGAGCCGGACGGGCGAAGGCTCCACCTTCCGCATCCGCCTGCCCGCCCGCACCTCCGAACCCGCCCGCGCAATAGCGACATAGCTCGCGTTTCCCATCCTCTCCTCGCCATGCCGACCAAAAACGCCACCATCCTCATCGTCGAAGACGACGCCGTCATGCTCCGCGGCCTCAAAGACAACTTCGAATACGCCGGCTACCTCGTCAAAACCGCGGCCGACGGCGAAAAGGGTCTCGCCCTCGCCCTCACCGCCCGCCCCGACCTCGTCATCCTCGACCTTATGATGCCGGGTATGAACGGCTACGAGGTCTGCCAGGTCCTCCGCGAAGAGGGGCTCGAGATGCCCGTCCTCATGCTCACCGCCAAGAGCCAGGAGTCCGACATCGTCATGGGCCTCAAACTCGGTGCCGACGACTACGTCACCAAACCGTTCAGCATCCGCGAACTCCTCGCCCGCGCCGAGTGCATGCTGCGCCGCACGCAGCGCTCACGGCCCGACGCACTCGCCTTCGGCGACTTCGTCCTCGACCGCGGCGCGCACGAACTCCACCGCAACGGAACCCCCGTCGAACTGTCCCCGAAAGAATTCAAACTCCTCGAGTTCTTCCTCGATCACGCCGGCAGAGCCTTCACCCGCGAACAAATCCTCAACCACGTCTGGGGCCACGACGCCTTCGTCACCGAGCGCACCGTCGACCGATTCGTCACCACCCTGCGCACGAAAATCGAGGACAACCCGCGAAAGCCAGCCTTCCTCCAGACGGTGCGCGAAGTCGGCTATAAGTTCATGTCTTGAACACCCGGTCGCCCCCCCCGGCCGCGGACAAGCTCAGTCGTCAAACGAGAACCACTCCCCGGCGGCGAAATCATATCCCCAGCCGATACCCGGTGTGTAGAGCCAACCGGAGCCCTCCTCGAAAAGGACGAAGGCATAGATTCCGTCCGCAGCGCCACCCGGCAACACGAAGAAAACCACGAGACGCGACAATACTTTCATCGCTCTTTTTTCCGCAAGTTCAGGACAAATAGAGAGAACGACAGCCTAACCAGCGCCGCTGCCGCGTCGAGCCGGAACGCATAAGTGAATCACCCCGAAAAAGAGCATTGCCAAAGTATGCGAAAGCCCTAGGGTATTTCCATGCATCAGGATATTGAAACGACCTGCATGCGCGCGTAAAAACCGCTTATCCAAGAAATGATGGGTCTATCACAGCATCGCCTTCGCGAGGTTTTGAACTTCGGTCTGCTGGCCCTGCTGTGGGTGGATTTTCTCTGGATCTTCTCGCGCGAGTGGAGCCGCAGCGAGCAATACCAGTTCGGTTTTGTCGTGCCGCTGCTCGCTGCCTACGCGCTCTACCTGCGCTTTGCCGAGCCGGTCGAGAAAGACCACTCGGCGGGCTATCCGCACTGGATGCGCGCTTTTGCATTGTGCATGGCGGCGCTCATCCCGATCCGCGTGATCCTCGGGGCAAACCCGGAGTGGCGGCTGGCGCTGTGGGCCTACGCAGTCGTCGTCGTGGTGATGAGCTGCGCGCTCATCGGGGCATGGGGCGGGCGCCCGTGGGTGCGCCAGGCCTTTCCGGCTTTTCTGCTCATGCTTTTCGCCGTTCCGTGGCCGACGATGGTGGAACGACCGCTCACCGACATGATGTCGCTTGCCGTGGCCGAAACGGTGACTTCTGCGCTCGGCTTCGCCGGGCACTACGCTGTGCGCCAGGGTTCGATTATCGAGCTGATCAACGGCACGGTGGGCGTCGAGGAGGCGTGCAGCGGCATCCGGTCGCTGCAAAGCTCCGTCATGGGGGCATACTTTATCGGCGAGGTCTTCCGCTGGGGCCTGCCGCTGCGGGCGCTGTTCATCGTGGCGGGGGCGGTCTTCGCCTTCGGCCTGAACCTCGTGAGGACCTTCATCCTCACGGGGGCCATGATTTCGGGCGGACCGGAGGCGGCGGACCGGATGCACGATTGGCTCGGCGCGGGCTTCAGCATCCTCGCATTTGTCGTGCTGTTGTTGCTCGGCGCGGCGGTGAACGCGCTCTACAGGCCCCTGCGCCGCGCGTTTCACCGCCCGCCGCGTGTCGTCAAAGGCGACCCCGACGAGTATCCCGTCATATGGCCACGCCCCAAAGTGGCCGCGCAACTAGCCGGTCTCTTCGTCCTCGGGCACCTTGTCACGGTCGCATGGTTCTACCGGGCCGACGCCGAACCCCCGCACCCGCTCATCACCTTCGATTGGCAGGCCCTCGGCGTGGAGCCGGAGTTTCCCGAAATCGCGCCCGCCATCCGCGACCAACTTCGCTACTCCGAAGGCTACCACGCGCAATGGGCTTGGGACCGCGACGACTACGCCCTCGTCTACGCCTTCCGCTGGGACGCCGGACGCATCTCCTCCTTCGCCGGCGTACACCGGCCCGAGACCTGCCTGCCCGCCACCGGGTTCATTCTCCGCGAGCGGCGCGGCGCCCCCTCCGCCGATTTCCATGGGCGGGAGGTCCGCTTCGACGGCTACCTCTTCGACAGCGACTACGAGCCGGTCTTCGTGTTCTTCGCCGTGTGGGACGAGGTGCCAGGCCGCCTCGTGCCCGTCGCCCGCGGCTGGAAAGACCGCCTGCGCAACACATGGAACCGCCTCCGTGTCGAAAACCGCCACTCCATCCAGGTCGTTCTCGCCGGTCCGCGCACCTTCGCCGAAGCCGAACAGCGCTTCCGCCGCCTCATGGCCGCCTCCCTCGCCCGCGAAGACGACGAAATCCCCGTCGCCTCCCGCTAAATCCCCGGAAATGTTCTTCCTCCCACCAATCACAGGTCAGCATATATAATAGTGAGATAATTTTAATTATATTTTAGCTCCGAATTATCTTTTTCCCTTGAGTTTGAGCAGAGGCTCTCTAGACAATGTCCGACATGGCCTATCATCTGCGAGTAAAAAGTTCGTATCGGGTGGCGTATCATTGCATCGGTCGCGTCACCCGGCAACTAGGACTTCTCGGTGAACCGGAGCGCGACGCGCTGGCGGCGGCGATGCGCCGGGCCGCCGCTTTCTCGGGCGTGGAGCTGCTCGCCTACTGCGTGTTGTCCAACCACTTCCATCTCCTCGTGCGCGTCG
>SLLG01000324.1 GCA_007134215.1 Opitutales bacterium
CCCACTTTTCCCAACAACTAATGCCTTCCGAAGAAACCTATCGCTCTGCGCTGGCCGCGCGCCTTGAGGCGTCGCCGGAGGACGTTTTCCTATATTGGAAGGGCCGGGTGGCGTTGTATGCTCTGCTCAAGGCAATGGGGGTGGGCAAGGGCGACGAAGTCGTGCTGCCGGCCTTTACCTGCGTGGTCGTGCCGAACGCGGTGCTCTACGCGGGGGCGACGCCGCGCTATGTCGACATCGACCCAACGACGCTGAACCCGACGGCGGAGGCGATCGTCGCGGCGGTGACGGAGCGGACAAAAGTCATTCTCGTGCAGAACACCTTCGGGCTGTCGACGGGGGTGGACCGGATCGCGGCGTGGGCGCGGGAACGGGGTATCCGCACGATTGAGGACTGCACACACGGATTCGGCGGCAGCTACCGGGGGCGTCCGAACGGGACGTGGTGTGACGCGGCGTTTTATTCGACGCAGTGGAATAAGCCGTTCTCGACGGGTGTCGGGGGCTTTGCCTTTGTGCGGGAGGCGACGCTGCGCGAACGCCTTGCGGCGGTGAACGCGGACTTGGCGCAGCCGACGCGGCGTCAGGCGGCCATGCTCGGTCTGCTCGTGCGCGTGAAGGGCGCGCTCGTGAACGACACGACCTACTGGACGGCGCTGCGCACCTACCGCGCCCTGAGCCGGCGCGGGCTCGTGCTGGGCTCGTCGAGCGGGGGAGAAGTCTCCTCGACGGCCATGCCACCGGGGTATTTCCGCGGGGCGGCGCGGGTGCAGGCGCGGATGGGCCTGCGCGCCCTCGGGGACCTCGACGCGCTCCTGCGCCGACGCCGCGAAAACGGCCTGCGCTACAACGCCTGGATGCGTGGGCACGGTCAGTTCAACTACCCCGACGCCGTCCTCGACGACCACGCCTTCCTCAAGTTTCCGATTTTTGTGCGCGACCGCGCGGCCTTTCTGCGCGCGGCGGAAGCGGCAAAAATCCAGCTCGGCGACTGGTTCTGCTCCATGCTGCATCCGGTCGAGAGCGACCTCAACCCGTGGCACCTCGACGCCACCCGGTTCCCCGTCGCGCGGAAGGCGGCGGCCGGGATTCTCAACCTGCCGACGGACACGGTGGACCCCGACCGCGTCCTGCGCTTTGTGGAGGGAAATCTCGACCGCCTGCGGTAAGGGGTTTCCTGCGCGCGCGAGGATCACGGGCACCTCAGGTGCTTGACCTTGTTCGCCTGTCGTGTCACGTTGTGCACATCTTGAAGTCGATCAGTATCCGGGAATTGCACATGCACACGGGCAGGTGGGTGCGGGCGGCGGGCGCTTCGCGCGAGCCGGTCATCGTGCTCGACCGGGGTCGGCCGACGGCGCGGCTATTGTCCCTCGAAGACACGGGGGGCACTGCGTTTTCGTCCCGCCGGAAGGTGGCAGGTTGTTTCGGGGAACTGTCCCCGGAGGTGTATTTGCGGGCGGCGGATGCCCTCCACCTCATGTGTGCGAAACTCGCGGGATTGGAGGAGATCTTTACGAATGACCGCCACCGCCTCGCGGCAAGCGGTTTCGTCGGCTTGCGCGGCCGGAATCTCCTCGCGGAAGCCGCTCCAAGGGATTGAGGGATGGAGACCCTTAGGCGGAGGAACAGAGGACAGAAGGCAGAGGGCCTCCTTGACCCAAACCGTGTTGTCGCACAATCTCTGAAGCAGACTTATTTTCAACCCAAACTTTTCATGCGGTTATCCATGGATGAGCGTTCGGCGATTTTGACGGCGGTCCGGCAGCGGGACCCTGCGGCCGAGGTGTATCTGTTTGGTTCGCGGGCCGATGACCGTCGCAAGGGGGGGGATATCGATCTGCTGGTTCTGAGTGACCGGATTGGCTTTCGGGAAATTTGGCCGATTCGCCGCGATATTCTGGATCGAATCGGATGGCAGAAGTTGGATCTCCTCGTGGAGAGGCCGGGTGAGGCGCCCAGCGCATTCGGGCGCGTGGCGAGGGAAACGGGATGCCGCCTATGAAGAGCGACCCTTACCGCGAGCATCTCCGGGCCACCAAGGCAGAGTTGCAGGCCGCTTGGGAGAATTTGGCGTTTTCCGCGCAATCGGTTGCCGAAATTCCGACGGCCGAGGACCGTCGTGTTTGGACTCCCGAAGAATTGGAGAAGATCGAGGCTTTCACCAGTCGCTTCGCTCGTTTTGTCGATCTCCTGGTGCATCGCGTTCTGCGGGCTTTGGATCGCTACGAACTCAACGAACCGGGTACGCTCTTGGATGTGGCGAACCGGGCGGAGGCGCGCGGCCTCGTGGTTTCGGTGGATTGGTTGAGAGAGTTGAAGGACGTGCGCAACCGCATCGCCCACGACTATGTGGGCCATCAGTTGGCCGATGTGTTTGCCTATTGTCTTTCCCAGTTGCCCGCTTTGAAGAATGCTTTTGCGGCAACCTGCGCCTACATTGATGGACTGGTTTAGTGGAAGCGGGTTTTCAGGCCGTAGACTGTTGGCCCCCAAAACCGCTAATCCCTAACGCGGCGAAGGGGTGGAAGCGGCGTCCCGCCGCTTTGACCGGGCCTTGCTAAAGCTTCAGCCTACCGTCCTCCGTCCAACTGTCCTCCGGAACAATGCTTCGCCGAACTTTCGATATTTTCGCCTCTTCCCTTGGCCTGTTGGCGCTCCTCCCGCTCTTTGTGGTGCTTGCCGTGTGGGTGAAGGTCGATTCGCGCGGGCCGGTCTTTTACCGGGCGCCGCGGGCGGGGCAGGGCGGGCGACCCTTCAAGCTGTGGAAGTTCCGCTCCATGGTGACCGACGCAGCCAGCCGCGGGCCCGGCATCACGGCGGGGGGCGATCCGCGGGTGACGCGGGCGGGGGCCTTTCTGCGCAAGACGAAAATGGACGAGCTGCCGCAGTTGATCAACGTCCTGCGCGGTGAGATGACCTTCGTCGGGCCGCGCCCGGAGGACCCGCGCTACATCGCGAAGCGTCCGGAGCTGTATGCCGCGGCGCTGAAGCTGAAGCCCGGTGTGACGGGCGCGGGCTCGCTCGAATTCCGCGACGAGGAGGCGGTCCTCGCCGGAAAGGACCTTGAGGCGGCCTATTTCGAGGAAGTGCTCCCGCGCAAGCTCGCGGCGGACGTGGCGTATGCGCGCCGACAGACGCTCCGGACGGACATCGCGATGATCCTGAAGACGGTGGGCCGGATGTTCCGGTGATTTTGATGGCGGATGGGAGATGGGGGATGGGGGAAAGTGGAAAGTGGAAGGTGGGAAAGTAGGAAAGTGGACAGTTCGCCGGTGGGACAGTTTGACGGTGATTGTTCTTGAAATTTAGAAACGCTGCAATGGGGATTATGGGTGTTTTTAGTCAATCCTGCGGACTGCCGGCATATTTCAGCTTCTCAGCATTTCCGCTTTTCAGCGTTTCTCGGGAAAGCGTGCCCTCCGGGCGGCTGATGGCACAACCCCGACACTGGAAAGCTGTTTGACACAGCGGCAAGAGGGTGGGAAGTTCCCACTATGAAAGTCGGAACGGTCGATCAAAAATGCAGGCTCCGCTTGCCGGGTGCGGAACCAGGTGAGTGTTTTGCCATTCGGCAGGTCGACGCGGGCCACTATGAGCTGTCGAAAGTTGTCCCGCTCCCGCGCTCCCCGAAACCAACGGCAAAACAACTGGAGCAATCCTTCAAGTCCCACGCGTTGACACCGCGGATGAGCTGGGAAGCACTCCGGGCGGAAACACGGTTGTCGTGATTCTGTTCGATACCAACGTGCTGATTTATTCGTTTGACCCGGACTCGGCGTTCCATGGTTGGGCGCGGGCCGCGCTGATTGGCGGCATCCGCGGAGCGGGTGCGGCGGTGAACCCGGTGATCGTCGCCGAGCTTTGTGTCGGTGATACCGATCCACCAACCGTTCCTGACCGACTCCAGCACCTGGGTCTGCACCTCCTCGACCTTCCTGCGTCCGTGGCCACGGGCTGTGCTCGGGCCTTTGCCGACTACCTGCAAAACCGTCGACTGGCCGGGGAACCCAAAATCTCCCGGCTGCCTCTGCCGGATTTCTTCATTGGCGCCCATGCGGCGCAGCTTGGAATGCCTCTCGCCACCGCCGACCCCAGCCGCTACCGCACTTATTTTCCGACGGTCGATCTCCGTCTGCCGTGCTGACCTTGTGGTCCCCGCCGACTCTCCGCGCCCTCCGACTCTCCGCGCCCTCCGCCCTCCGCCATCATTCATACTTCATCCGCCGTTATCGTGCACGGAAATCCGCTTGCGGTCGAAAGCGAACGCTCGAATCCTTGCATGATGCCTGAAGTAGAATTTCCGGAAAAGGCCGTTCGCAAGGAGTTTCTTTC
>SLLG01000226.1 GCA_007134215.1 Opitutales bacterium
ATATGAGATCCCTAAAACCAGCCCTCCTCGGAAGCCTTCTCGCCTCCGCGGTTCTCCCCATCCACGCAACCTCCGTTTACACCGACCCGGTGGGAGCGGTGGTGTCCGAACTTGATTCCGGTTTGCACGTAGTGTCCGGTCTCTTCGTCAAAGAAAAGCAGTTTCAAGGTGCTCTTTCCGGAATTAGCGGCGCGACACTTTCCGTTTCCAATGGAGACCTGTCTGCCTACGGTACGGGAGAGTATTTCGTTGAAGTTGTTTCTGGGTCCTTGGAAGGGCTTATGATGGATGTCGTATCTTCGACGGCTGATTCAATTAACGTGGAGTCACGCTTTTCGACTTTGCTGGGAGACGTTGACGAGGGAGACTCTATCGCGATTCGACAGCACCAAACACTCGAAGATATCTTTGCCTCTGCCGATTTTGGGTCTGCGGCATCCGCCGTCGCGATTTTTTATGATGAGGAAGGAAACGAAACGCAACTCGTGAACAACTCTCCGACCGGTGACTGGGCTGACGCTTTTACGGGCGTGTCCGCGAATCCCGTCGTTCGTCCTGGGATGGGTTTCGCACTCTTTCTCGGCGAGCCCGCTTCGATGACCAGTGTCGGGTCGGTAAAGGTCGGGCGTTCTCTCGTCGAGTTGACCGGCGATTTCTCCCCTAACATTGTTGGAACACTCAATCCGGCCTCTGGCCTTACCTTGGCTTCATCCAATCTTTCCACTGCGTTAACCGCGGACCAAGACATCGTTGTTTTCCTTGGAGTGGACGGCTCGGAAACTCAAGTTGTTTACTCTTCCGCAAGTGGAACTTTCATTGATGCCATAACAAGTGCGGACCTCGATTCGGCGGAGATCGCCCCCGGATCCGGAGTCTTCGTCTTTTCCGGAGACGCGGTCTACTGGGACGTTCCGGCCGCTTACTGATTTTTGGCTTTGATGATTATTAATCCTACAAGCGAACCCTGCCTAAAACACAAATAGAACTATGAAAACGAAATTAATTGCTTCATGCTTGGCATCCTCAGTGCTGTGTGCCGTTGTTGGTGCACAGTCTTTCACACAGGGAATCCGACTTGACGATACCCAGTCATGGATTCGTCCTGGACAAGCGGACTCCGGCAGCTTCTATTTTCACGCTGTCCTCGGCCCGACTTTTGATGATGCCTTTGCTCTCCGCGGCGATGCTCCGTTGACCGGCCAAGCGGCATTCGATCTCTTGACGTCGGTTGCGACTTCCGACGGTTTCCGAGTGTTGCTTTCGCAAGAATTCACGTTTGGTGATGGTGCGGACACCTCCCGTTTCTTCGCAGAGGCGACAGTCTCGCACTCGGACGACGACGCCGGTCGTCTCGTCTGGGGGCTGGCCACGACATCCCCGTTGGATCAGCTGACAACGAATGACTACGCGGCTCTCTGGGGTCAGTCCGGTATGAATCTGGTCACCAATCCTGCCGCGATTGTGAAGCCTGTACGTGTCATCACGGGCAATGTGGCAGTTGACCGAATCGTTATTGGGGAAGCTGGTAGTGTCGGTCTCGTCGCTATTCCCGAGCCCCGCGTTTACGCAGCGCTCTTCGGTTTGTTCGCCCTTGGCTTTGTCATGTGGCGTCGCCGTAACCGCTGATTGTTGAGGTAAATTGTTTTTTCGAGCCCTGTGGACCTACCGGTCCACGGGGCTTTCTTTTTTGTGTGTTCCGACGGGCCTGAAATCTGAAATCACGCGAAGGATCGCACATGGCAGCTTGTCGGACGGGAGAGACCGTGGTTTGTTGGAGGCCTGATGTTAGTGGACAACGCGCAAGAGATCGCACCGGAGACCCTCGCGGAGGTGCGCGGGGCGTTTCCGATTCTCGGGCAGAAGATCGGCGACCATCCGTTGGTCTACCTCGACAACGCGGCGACGACGCAGAAGCCGCTGGCGGTGATCGACGCGGTAACGCGCTATTACCGCGAGGACAACGCCAATATCCACCGGGGTGTGCATGCTTTAAGCCAGCGGGCCACCTCGGCGTACGAGGACGCCCGCGCGGCGGTGGCGCGGTTCATCGGCGCGCCTGATACACGGCAAATCGTCTTCACCCGAGGAACGACCGAGGCGGTCAATCTCGTGGCGTGGTCGTTCGCCCGCCCGCGGCTGAAAAAAGGCGACGTGATCCTCCTCACGGAGATGGAGCACCATGCCAACATCGTGCCGTGGCAGCTTGTCGCGGAAGCCACCGGGGCGCGTGTGGTGCCCGCCCCGGTGACGGATGCGGGGGAAGTCGACATGGACGCTTTCCGTAAGCTGCTGGAGCGCGAGCCGGTGGCGCTGGCGGCGTTTGTCTACATTTCGAACAGCCTCGGCACCGTCAACCCCGTGGAGACCATGCTGGCGGCGGCCCGCGCGGCGGGGGTTCCGACGCTCGTCGACGCGGCGCAGGCGGTGTCGCAGCGGCCGGTGGATGTGGCGGCATTGGACTGCGATTTCCTTGCCTTCAGCGGGCACAAGCTCTTCGGCCCCACGGGCATCGGCGTGCTCTACGGCAAGCAGGCGCATTTGGAGGCCATGCCGCCTTACCAAGGCGGAGGCGACATGATCGCGAACGTGAGTTTCGCGGGCACGACCTTCAAGGGACCTCCGGAGCGATTTGAGGCGGGCACGCCGCACATCGCCGGAGTCGTCGGCCTCGGTGCGGCAGTGGAATGGTTCGAGGCGCAGCCGCGCGAACGGCTCTGGGCGCACGAGGACGCGCTCGTACGGCGCGCTACCGAAGGGCTCGCGGGGATCGACGGTGTGCGCATCGTCGGCACGGCGAGGGAAAAAGCCAGCGTTGTTTCGTTTCTGCTCGCGGACGCCCATCCCCACGACATCGGCACCTTTCTCGACGCCGAAGGCATCGCCATCCGCGCCGGGCATCATTGCTGCCAGCCTCTCATGACCCGCTACGGCATCACGGGCACGGCGCGCGCGAGTTTTTCGATCTACAACACGATGGAGGAGGCCGACCGGCTCGTGACGGCCGTGCGGCGCGTGGCGCGGTTTTTTTCCTAAGCGGTGCCATGGACGATCTGCACGAGCTGTATCAGGAGGTGATCCTCGAGCACCACAAGCGCCCGCGTAACTTCCGCGCGTTGCCGCAGTGCTCCCACCGCGCGGCCGGACACAACCCGCTATGCGGCGACGAGGTGGAAGTCTACCTCGCGGTGCGTGACGGTCGAATCGCCGAGGTGACGTTCCAAGGGCAGGGCTGCGCGATTTCGCGGGCCTCCGCCTCGCTCATGACGGAGGTGCTCACGGGCAAGCGCATCGAGGAGGCGCACAAGGTCTTCGCGCAGGTGAAAGACGCCCTCACCGGCAACGCCCCTGAGGCGGGCATGGACGAAATCGGCGAGTTGGCCGCCCTCCAGGGCGTCCGCCGGTTTCCCGCCCGCATCAAGTGCGCGACCCTGCCGTGGCACGCCTTCGAAGCCGCTCTAGACGGAACGAGGCGGGTGTCGACGGAGGGCTGACGGGAGGTGGTGGAGGTCATGGGACCCTCGGCTTGAGCCGATGCCCGCGGTGAAGAGGCACCGCCCCGGCCCGCGGCGGCTTCAGACGTCGATCCAATGAAAGCGCGGTCGGGGCAGGAAAGTGCCTGCTAGCCTGTGACTTGCCTGTTTTCGCACCGAAGTTCGGTAGTCCGGGTGAATCATCCCCGGACCCCATGGGCTGAAAGCTTATCGACGCGCCCTTTATTGAAGTCGGCGCGCGAGACCTCCGGCAGGCCCCTGTGAGCGGGCATGAATCAGCCCGCTCACTACGCTCTCAGCCCGAAGAACTTCGTGTTCTCCTCGACTACGGTGTCCCGAGAATCTCAATGCCGTGCTCGCGAGACATGGCGACGGCGCTTTCCGGGGTAAAGCGGCCGGATTCGAGGAGAGCGTGGGCGGCGCGGAAAAAGTCCCCGTGTCCGGCGGGTTGCGAGAGGTTGATCATGCCGGCGGGGGTGTCTCCGGAGTTGTGGAAGCGGTGGGGTTGGTCCGGCTCGACTTGGTAAAACCCGCCCGCGTGCAGGACGTGGTCGGTGCCGTCGACCGTGAGCGTAACCTCGCCGCAGAGCACATAGAACGCCTCCCGCTCTGCGTGGCGGTGCGGGGGCGCACCGGCACCGGGGGCGCAGTCGAGGCGGGTGACAATATGGCTGTCGACGGGATCGCGGCTCTCCGAGAGGATACGCACATCGACACCGAATACGTTCAGAACGCGGGACTGGTTGGTGTGAGCAAAGGTCATATTAGGAATAATATCTGTCTATTATTGACAGATCCTCTGTCTATCTGCAAGGAGAAAAAGAGATGCCGTCCAAAGAGTTGAAACGTCCCGTCCCAGGGCCCCGCCTTGGCGCGCTCCTGAGTCGGCCCTACAGTCGCATCCAAGAGCGGTTCTACGCTGAGTTGGCGCGCGGTGGCTATCCGGACGTCACGCCGTCGCATAGCGCGGTCTTCCGCAATCTCACGCCGGAGGGCCGCCGGATTTCCGACCTCGCGGGGGAGGCGGGTATCACCAAGCAAAGCATGGGGTACCTTGTCGACACCCTTGCGCGGCGCGGCTACGTCGAACTGCGGGCGGACGCGGCGGACGGGCGGGCCAAGCTCGTCTTCGCCACTGCGCGGGGCGATGCCGCTGTGCGGCATCTCTCGCGGCAGAGCCGCGCGCTGGAACGGCGGCTGCGCAAGGCCTGCGGTGATGCATGGGTGGACGACCTGCGCATGAAGCTGGAGCACCTCGATGCCTTCCTTGAGGACACCGTCGCCGGTGACGCACTTGGGCGGAATCACCGCGTACGCCGCGGTTCGGGCAGAGCGGGGTAGCGCCCTCGGCGTTTGATCGGCGGCACGATGACCGGTTACCCGTCGGCGCGGCGGAAGACGAGTGCGACGTTGCTGCCGCCGAAGCCGCTGCTGTTGGAGAGGGCGTGTTCGCCGCTGAGGGGGAGTGGTGCGGCGGGGAGGTGGAGGCAGGCGCAGCCGGGGTCGGGTGCGGTGAGGTGGGCCTGGGGCGGGACGAAGTTGCTTTCGAGGCAGAGGCAGGTGAGGGCGGCTTCGAGGGCACCGGCCATGGAGAGGGCGTGTCCGGTGAGGGCTTTGGTGCTGCTCACGGGGACGTCCGGATGGGCGGCGAAAACGCGGGCGACAGCGCGTGCCTCGGAGAGGTCGCCGACGGCGGTGGAGGTGGCGTGGGCGTTGATGCAGGCGATGTCGCGCGGGGCGAGACCGGCGTCGGCGAGGGCGTTTTCCATGGCGCGGGCGAGGCCGTCACCGTCTTCGCGGGAAATGGCGATACTGTGGCCGTCGGAGGCCTGCCCCCATCCGCGGGCAAAGGCGCGCACACGAGCGCGGCGGGAGCGGGCGAGGGCGGTATCTTCGAGGATGAGGGCGACGGCGCCGCCGGTGCCGACGAAGCCGTCGCGGCGGCGGTCAAACGGGCGGGAGGCGTCGGGACCGCCGGAGGGGCTGAGCGCGCGCATGGCGGCGAAGGGCACGAGGGTCTCGGCGTTGACCTCCTCAGCGCCGACGACGATCATGCGCTCTTGGCGGCCGGAGCGGATTTCCTCCATGGCGTAGGCGATCGCGTGGCTAGAGGAGGCGCAGGCGGAGACGATGCCCATGTTGGCCCCTTTGATCTTGAAATAGGCGCCGAGGTTGAAGTTGAGCGTTCCGGAGATGGAGCTGACGACGCCGAGCGGCTGGCCGCGCGCGCCGCGGGAGACGTCGATTTGCGAGAGGTGCCGCCGCATGAGCAGGGGCGAGCCGGCGGAGGCGCAGAAGAGGCCGGTGCGGGGCGAGGAAACGTCGGCTTCCGCGAGCCCGGCGTCCTCAAGGGCTTGGAGGGTGGCGCAGAGCGCGTAGACGCCGTGGGGCGGGAGCGAGCGGAGGGCGTCGCGGCGGAGGGTGTAGCGCTCCGGATAGCGCCAGAGGGGCCATGCGTGGCTCGACACATCGAATTCCGGAACGGTGCCGGCGACTTTCACGGGGCTGTCTTCCGCGCCGGGGAACCAATCGACCGGGCGAATGCCGGAGCGCGAGTGCCGGAGGCTGGCGAAGGCGGTGTCGCCGTCGCAGCCGATGCTTGTGACCCAACCGAGGCCGGTGACGGCAACCTCTCTCTGCATCGGTATCAACCCGCTAGCTCTTTGCGCAGGTGGTTCTTGAGGTCGCCCGTGGACTGAAGGCTCATGAGCGTGTCGTTGTCGATCTTGAGGTCGAAAAGGTCTTCGATGATGAAGACGACCTCGGCGATCGTGATGGAGTCAATCCCGAGGTCGGCGCGCAGGTCGGTGGAGTCCGGCAGCTCATGGAGCGACCGTTCGGCGGCCTCGGGAAGAAGAAAGGCGATGAGGCCGAAGACGACTTTGTCGAGATCCTCGGGACGCTTGTCGCGGTAGTAACCAGCGTATGCGCGGAGAACCGCATCGGGGTATCCGGGAAGCTTTTCAGCGGCTTCGGAAGGCGGAATCATGGGCATAGGCAAGGCACTGATATTGGCGGTGAGTCAAGTCAACTTCCGGCGAAGCGGTTCAAGAGGGGGAAATATTCCCAGAGCGGCCCTTCGACACCGCGTTTGCGGAATCGGGCCGCGAGGGTGCCGAACTGGGCGGGCATCTCAGCCGGGACCCAGCGCGGGTCGCGCCGCGCCTGCTGCCGCAGGAGAGCGGTGATCTCCTCTACACTGAGGCCGTCCTCGGTATAAAACCACGGCGCGAGGAGATTGTCGGGAAGGTCGGCCCCGCGGGCGCGCAACCGGTGCCAGAGCGGGGTGCCCGGATAGACCCTTACGCCGGGAAAGGCGAAAAACACGCCGCCGGGCAGGCTCTCCGCGCGCGTGAAGGTTTCGTCGAGGGTATCGCGGGTTTCGCCGGGGCCGCCGGGGATGAGGAAGTGGCAATGGTGGACGCCCGCTGCCTCCGCCGCCGCGCTTGCCTCGGCGATCATGGAAAAAGTGAAGGACTTTCCGTAAGCCTTGAGCATCGCATCGGAAAAGCTGTCCGACCCGAACTCGATGTGGCGCAGACCCGCCTCGCGGAGGCGGCGGAGATCGTCGGCCCCGACATTGTGCGGGCGCAGAAAACAGCCCCACTCGATCTCCACGCCGGATGCGAGGATGGCCTCGCCGAGACCGCGCATGTGCGCGGCGGTGGTGTTGAGGACTGAATCGACGACAAAGACATACCGCACGCCGAGTTCCCGCCAGCGGCGCAATTCCCCGACGACGCGCCCGTAGTCGCGCAGGCGCCGCCGCGCGCCTTCGATGAGCGGGTAGGTGCAGTAGCTGCAATGCAGCGGGCATCCCCGCTGCGTCTGCACGTTGAAGATCGCCCCCCGGTCCCGGTAGGCACCGGCCCACTCCGGGTCGGGGTTGAAGGGAAGGCACTCGCGCCGGTCGGCGGGCTGCGGCGGAACGCGGTGGATGCGGTCGTTCTCGCGGTGGAGCAATCCGGGAACGCGCGCCGGGTCGCCACCCTCTTCCTCAAGGATGCGTGCAAGGGCGGGAAGCGCCGTCTCCCCCTCGCCGCTGATCCCGTAGTCCGCGCCGGTGAGGCGGAGAATTTCCTCCGGAAAGATCGAGAAACCCGCCCCGCCGAAGACGATCTTCGCGGGTGCCGCCGCGCGCGCGGCCTGCACCCGTGTGCGCAGCCCCTCAATGTAGGACACGGCGGCGTCCGCGCGCACATTGTCGATGTTCCGCAAGGAGAAGCCGATGATGCCGGGAGCGAAGGCGCGTGTGCGGCCGGGAAAGGTACCGGCGTCTTCGAGGAGGTCGTCGAAGATCCCGACGGTGTGTCCCTCCGCTTCCAGCGCATCCCTCACGTAGGCCAGGCCGAGCGGAAAGACCGGAAAGGGGTCCGAAACCCTGTTGAGGTTGACGAGGAGGATGCGCATCCCGGGGCGAGAAGCTGCAGGAGATTACGATTTGGCTCAAGCAGGATCGGGTCGTCGGTTCTTGACAGACGTTTCCAAGATACCGTATGATCTTGTTAAACGTCTCTATGGAATTCAGGAATCACTTTTTCTTCGCTCTGGTTTTGTCCATTATTCCGGCCCTTCCGGCGTATTCGGCAAAGTCGCTCCCCGAAAAAATCCCGACCTATGCCGACGAAAATCTTGTCCTCACTGTGACTCCGGCGAAGCCGCTGGAGTCCGCGGGTGAGATGGGGGAAAACCTTCTCCGCACGGCGGTCAACCGCGAATGGAATGTCGACGACGACGACCTCAGGAAGAGCATCAACCGAGCGGTGCTGGGCCTGTGATCTCCGCCGCGACCGAGCCGTCGGCGGGCGTTCCCGTGAAAACGGGGGCGTTTTGTTTGGAAGGCATCTGCGGTGCCGGTCCCTTCCTGCGTCTCGCCTACCGCGCGAACGCTCCGCCGCAGTTTGAGGAAACCGCCGACGGCGGCGGGACCTTGTGGCTGCCGGCGGAGAGTTCGCAAGAGCGCGATCCGCTCCTCATTGCCGTAGCGGATGCGGCGCCACGGCGCGAGATGGCCGTGTGTTCATGGGCGGGCGGTGAATCGCTGGCGGGGATTGCCCTGGTCCGGGGTGCGGCGGCGGATCTTGCGCGGGCGACGCAAGAGGTTTATGACCGTCTCTTCGCGGCCGCCCGCGGCTACAATCTCTGCCGTATTTGGAACTGGGTTCCGGATATCAATCATTCCGCTTCGGGTGACCCGGAGGAGGAGAATTACCGGCAGTTTTGTCTCGGCCGGTCGGCGGCCTTCGCCGCGTCTTTCGGTGATGCACCGGAGCGTTGGATGCCCGCCGGCACGGCGGTGGGGCTGGGCGGGGACACGCTCGCCGTCCTCTTCGCGGCGACGCGCGCGCCGGTCGGGCACCGGGAAAACCCGCGCCAGGTGCCGGCCTACCGTTATCCGGCACTGTACGGTCCGCGCCCCCCGAGTTTTGCGCGGGCCACGATCACGGGGCCGACGGCTGCGGATGATGGCAGCTGCCTTTTTATCTCCGGCACGGCTTCGATCATCGCGAGTGAGAGCCGGTTTCCGGAGGACCTCGCCGGTCAACTCCGTGTAACCTTTGAAAATCTGCGCCTCATGGGGGTGGAAGCCGGGTCTTCCGCGGAAGGCGTGGCCTGCCGCCATTTCCGCGTCTACTATCGCCGTCGGGAAGATCTCCCCGCCGTGAAGGATGCGTTGCGCGGTTCGCTTCTCCGTAAGAGTGACCGCGCGGTCTTTGTCCTCGCCGACATCTGCCGCCGGGAGCTGCTCGTGGAAATCGAGGCCACACTCTTGATGGGCGCCGGGAAGCACGGTGATCCGTGGACGGTTCCTTCGACGCGTGCCTGAACGGCTCCGACCGTGCTCGGAGGCTTAGCAGGGCCGCGGACGACAGCCTCTCCGGTTCCCGGCCGATAAAGCCGCCGAACGCAAATTCGCCGGTTCTGTTTCGCCGATGACCGTGCGGCGGGTGTCACCGGATCTTCGACTTGACCCACGCGCCCGCGACGAGCAGGGCGGCGAGTGCGAAGAGGGGCCAGAGGGTTCGGGCGCTTACGGCTTCGCCGGCGGCGACGGCGTCTGTAATGCCGTGGACGGCGCTGGCGTAGATACCCCACTTGACGGCGAGGCCGAGCACGGCGGCGGCGAGAAAGGTGCCGGGAGGCAGGCGCAGGACACCGCCCGCGAAGTTGACGACAGAGTGCGGAAAGCCCGGGAACATGCGCAGGGCGGTTTGTGTCGCTAGGTCTCCGCGGCGGCGGAGGAGGTCGAAGATTCTCGCGGACGGACCGGACGGCTTCCAGTCGCTCCGCATCTTCCGGGAAAAAGTGTAGGCCCCGGCGGCCCCGCCGACACTGCCGGCGAGGAGCAAAAGTGTGGCCGTGAGCGGTGGGTTGAAGGGCGCGATCAACCAGATCCCGAGGCTGCCGGGCAGGCCGAAGGTAAAGAACACGATCATGCCGCCGACAGCCGCCGCGAGAAAGAGGGGCGAGGCGCCGACCTGTTCGCCGTGGGCAAGGAGGTCGTCGAAGCCGAGCGGCTGTAACGCTCCGATGGCGATGCCCGCCGCCGCGAGGACCGGCAGGATCCAGACTCTCCTAAAACGTCCGCGGCGGGATGGCTGCCCGTTTCCGTTCGCTTCTCTTTCGTCGGCCACGGGTGCGCGCGGGTTCAGGGGATCCAGTCGATGCCGAGGTCGACCCAGCGGCTGCGGTGGGTCACGGCGCCGGTGGAGATGAAGTCGAGGCCGAGGCCGCCGAGGGCGGGCAGTCGCTCGAGGGTGATGCCGCCGCTCGCTTCAGTGGCGGCACGCCCGTCGACAAGAGCGACGGCCTCACGCAACTGCGCGTCGGTGAAGTTGTCGAGAAGAACGATATGCGAACCGGCTTCGAGCACGGCGGGTAACTGGTCGAGGCGGTCGATCTCGGTCTCGACGACGAGGTCCGGACAGCTCTTGCGCGCGCGCCGCACCGCTTCGGCGAGGGCTTCGCCGGAGTCGGCGTTGTCGGCGGCAAGGTGATTGTCCTTGATCATGACGCGGTCGAATAGGCCGAGGCGGTGGTTCCAGCCGCCGCCCACCCCGACAGCGTATTTTTCCAGCATGCGGTAGCCGGGGGTCGTCTTGCGCGTGTCGAGGAGGCGGGTGGGGGAGCTGCCGAGAGCGTCGGCGTGACGGCGCGTGTTCGTGGCGATGCCGCTGAGGTGCTGGAGAAAGTTGAGGATCACGCGCTCGGCGGAGAGGAGGACGGCGGCGGAGCCTTCGAGCGTGGCTACGGTGGTACCCGCTTCAACGCGCGCGCCGTCGGTGTCGCGGGGATGGAATGCGGCGGCGCCCCCGTAGGCGTCGAGGATCACGGGCACCAGCTCGAGCCCGCAGAGGACGAGCGGCTCGCGCGCGACAATCCGTGCCTTGCCGCGCAGGCCGGGGCGGAGGAGAGCGGAGGTCACGTCGCCGCGGCGCTCGGGGGGGCGGGCGAGACCACGGCCGTCGAGGTCTTCGCCGCGCGCCCATTCGACGAGCTGGCGCAGGGCGAAGCGGTCGAGGTGGTCCCATTGGAGACGGTTGCTGTAGCGTTCGGCGAGGGTGGGCGGCAGCATGGAATGTGCGGCGGTTCAGGTGTTGGCGGTGAGGCTGGTGTAGAGCTCGGGACGGCGGTCGCGGAAGAATCCGAAGGAGGCGCGCGCGAGGTGGATGGCGTTGAGGTCGAAGTCGCGGATGATGAAGCCCTCGGCCTTGTCGTCCAATTCCTCGACGACCGTGCCCCGGTGGTCCGCGATGAAGCTGTGGCCGTAGAAGACTTGGCCGCCTTCGTCGCCCGTGCGGTTGGCCGCGACAACGGGGATGACGTTGGAGACGGCGTGGCCAGCCATGGCGCGTTGCCACATGTCTTTGGTGTCGAGATCCGGCTCTTCCGGCTCCGAGCCGATGGCTGTTGGATAGACGAGAATTTCCGCGCCCATGAGCGTCATGGCGCGCGCGCATTCCGGAAACCACTGGTCCCAGCAGATGCCCGCTCCGATGCGGCCGAAGCGCGTCTCCCACACCTTGAAGCCCGTGTTGCCGGGACGGAAATAGAACTTTTCCTCGTAGCCGGGACCGTCGGGGATGTGGCTCTTGCGGTAGACGCCGAGGGCCTCGCCGCCGGCGTCGATCATTACAAGGCTGTTGTAGTAATGGTTGCCGTCGCGTTCGAAGACCGAGACGGGCAGGGCGACGCCGAGTTCGCGCGCAAGCCCGCGCATGCGCGCCGTGGCCGGGTGTTCCATGGCCGGATAGGCCTCGGCGAAACGGTCCTCGCGCTCCTCACGGCAGAAGTAGGGTCCCTGGAAGAGTTCCGGCGGCAGGATGACCTGGGCGCCCGCCTCAGCGGCGGCGCGCACGAGGCGCTCGACGGTGGCGATATTGTCCGCCATGTCCTCGCCAAAGGCCGCCTGTAGCGCGGCCACGCGGATCATGCGTCTGGATTTCACAGGCTCACTTTCGCGGCGATGACTGTTGAAGCAAAGAAAATCCTGCGCCGGAGCGGCACGCAGGATTATTTTACAAAAGAACGTGTCGATATTTGCGGAAATGAAACCGCACACTCGTTGCATGGATCTGACAGAATTTGAGGCGCGTGAATTCGGCCGCGGCGGTGAAGGGGAGCGGGCTCCCGTCCGCGAGACCGTCTGTGAGAATCCCCGGTTCACCGGCGACGGCAAACATCTCTCGTGGATTTCCACCCATCCGCCGACTGCCGAGCGGGTCGAACTGCTGCGTGCCGTCCAGGCGGCGCATGAGGGACGTGTTGCGGACAACCGTCCCGCCGCTACCGCCGATTGACGCGCACGGGGAAGGCGCGGACCTTCCTGTCCGCCCCGTCGGCGCCCCGAATGCTCTTGCGCGGATGTCCGGTCCGACCAGAGTCGGTGTCGGATGATGGATCCCGCCAGCATCAACACCGTGACGATGGCCTTTGCCGCGGGCATGGTGACGAGCCTGCACTGCGTCGGCATGTGCGGGCCTTTCGCGTGTGTGCTGCAGCCCAAACCGGGGAGCGGTGAAGGCGCGTTCACACGGCTGACAGCCTACCACGCCTCGCGGGTGATCGCTTATGGTGTGATCGGGGCGGCCCTCGGAGGGCTGGGGCAGATCGTCCTCGACCGCGTGAACGAATCCGTCTTTCTCTACCTGCCCTGGCTCCTCGTCGTTTTCTTTGTCGGGATCGCATTCCGTGTCGACCGGTGGCTTCCCAAACCGAAGGTGCTTACGCGCGCGGTCTTCCGGGTCGGGGCGCGGTTCCAGCGGGCGCCCGGATGGATGAGCGGCGGGGTCCTCGGGGCCTGCACGCCGTTTCTGCCCTGCGGCCCGCTCTACATGGTATTCGGTCTTGCCCTTGTCATGGGCTCGTCCGCGAAGGGCGCGGAGTTTCTCGTCGCGTTCGGGTTGGGAACACTGCCCCTGCTCTTCTTCGCGCAAAGCCAGTACGGCCGTGTGTCGCGCAAGCTCTCACCGCTCTGGATGGGTCGCATGCAGCGCGGCGTCGCTCTCGGTATGGCCCTGATGGTGGCGTGGCGGCTCGGTTCGGCGACGGGGGGCGCGGGGCTTGCCGTGGATTGCCCGCTTTGTCCCGGCGGTTGAGGCAATGACGTTGACGACGGTTGAGACGGGGCGGGAATGCCGCCATTGCGGCACGCTCTTCCACCCCCGCAATGAGGCGGAGACGTTTTGCTGCACCGGCTGCGCCTTCGTCCATGGGCTCATTCATGACCGGGGGCTCGACAGGTTTTACGACCTACGCGACCGTCCCGTCGCGCCCGTGCAGGCCAACCTCCTGCAGCAGCGGGATGATTCATGGCTCGACAAGGTGGCGGAGAAGGCGCGGGAAGATCCCGATCCCGAGCCGGTAGTCCGCTTCGACTTGCAGGGAATTTCCTGCGTCGGCTGCGTCTGGCTGATCGAGAAGCTCTTCGAGGAGCAGCCCGGCGCGCTCCACATCGACATCCACGCGCAGCTTGGCTCGATCCGCATGCGCGTGCACGCCGATACGTTCGACTTTCACCGGTTCGCGGCGGAGTTGCGGAATTTCGGGTACATCCTCGGGCCGCCGGGCACGCGCCGCTCCGGTGAGGAGAGCGACCGGCTGCTCACGCGCGTGGGCGTGTGCGCGACGCTCGCCCTCAATACGATGCTCTTCACCCTTCCCGGCTACCTCGGAATGGAGGAGGACTTCGCCTACGCCGGGCTCTTCCGGTTGCTCACGCTCCTTTTCGCCACGTTGTCGTTCGCCGTGGGCGGCAGCTATTTCATCAAGCGGGCGTGGGAAGGCACGCGGCGCGGCGTCCTCCACATCGACCTGCCCATCGCGCTCGGCGTGTCGGCGGCCTACGCCGGTTCGTTCGTCGGATGGCTCTGGGGCGAAGAGCGCTTCGTTTACTTCGATTTTGTCGCTGTATTTACGTTTTTGATGCTGATCGGACGCTGGGTGCAGGAGGTTATCCTCGAACGCAATCGAAACCAGCTTCTCGGTCTCAATCCGCACACAGAGCGCGTTGAGCGGCGCCGCAGCGCCGACGGATCACCGCCGGGCGAAGTCAGCGCGCGCGAGCTGCGTCACGGAGACCTTTTTTCCATTCCGCCGGGGAGAGCCGTGCCTGTCGGGGGCCGGGTGCGCCTGCCCGAGGCCTCGCTCAGCCTCGAGTGGATCAGCGGTGAGGCCGACGCGCGGACCTACCGCTTCGGGGATGCCGTGCCGTCCGGCGCCATCAATCTCGGGGCGGTGCCGCTCCTCTGCGAGGCGGAGGAAGGATGGGCGGACTCGCTCCTTGGAAAGCTCGTCGACAGCTCGCCGGAGGCCACGCGGTTCTCCGGCCTTGAGCGATTGTTGAAATGGTATATCGCTATCGTCGTTGTTGTCGGCACGGCGGGGTACCTTTGGTGGGGGTTTGTCGCGGGCGACTGGGTGGCAGCCCTTCAGGTGCTCATCTCGGTCCTTGTCGTCTCGTGCCCGTGTGCGCTTGGCGTGGCCTACCCGCTCACCAACGAGATGGCCACGGTCCGGCTGCGCCGGGTGGGCCTCTTTGTCCGCAACGACACTGTGTGGGCGCGGATCAAGCGCGTGCGGCAAATCGTTTTCGACAAGACGGGTACCCTCACCCTTGAAAATCCCGTGCTCAGCAATCCGGAGGCGCTGGGAACCCTGCTGCCCGCGCAAAGGCGCATGCTCTGGCGTATGGTGCGCAACAGCCTGCATCCCGTCAGCCGGTCCTTGCGCGAGGCGCTGCTCGCCGATCCGGACATCCGCCGCGAAACCGGCGGGGGCGGAGCCGAGGAACTGCCGGGCCGCGGACTGCGGATGGAGTCGGAGGAAGTCGAATGGCGCCTCGGACGTCCGGATTGGGCCGCTCCCGCCGGGAAGGCGGATGGTGGCGACGCCGTCTTCACGCGTGGCGGCGATGTTCTGGCCGCCCTGCGATTCACCGAGGCGCCGCGTCCCGGCGCGGTGGACGACATCGGGTTTTTCCGGCGTGCGGGAATGAGGCTCTTCATCCTCAGCGGCGACCGGTCTACGAAGGTAAGGTCCATGTTGCGCGCGCTCGGCATGTGCGAAGACGAGGGTTGCGGCGAACTGTCGCCCGATGACAAGGCGGCATGGCTGCGCCGAAACCGGCCGGAGGAGACCCTCTTTGTCGGAGACGGGGCGAACGACAGCCTCGCCTTCAATGTCGCGGCCTGCACGGGTACACCTGTCGCCGACAGTGCGTTACTCCGCGACAAGGCCGACTTCTACTTTGTCGGGCGGAGCCTGCGGGCTTTGCGCGCGCTCTTCCGTGTCAGTGCGCTTCGGCACCGGGCTGCTCGCACGGTCTTTCTCTTTGCCATTGCCTACAATATCGCGGTTGTGTTTGTGGCCCTCGCCGGGAAAATGCATCCCCTTCTGGCGGCCATTCTCATGCCGCTCTCCTCCCTTGCAACCCTCGCCATCGTGCGGTGGATTTTCGGGCGCGTGAGGACCGGCGGATGAACGGGCGGGCTGCCTGCGCCGCTCCGCTCATACGCCCGGCGGCTCCACCCCGAAGGCCGCGCGCCGGTTCGCCACCGCGAGGCCGAGGTCTCCCGCGCACTCCACCGGCACCGGCACGGGCGGGCGCTTCATCCGCCGCAGCACCGCCGCGCCCCCGCCCG
>SLLG01000244.1 GCA_007134215.1 Opitutales bacterium
ATGCGCACGAGGATGTGGAAGTGGTTCTGTAAACAGCAGTAGGTGATCAGCTCCACCCCGCTGAACTCCGCCGCGCGCCGCAGCGCCGCCACCCATACCTCCCGCTGCACATCCGCCAGCAAACGCCGCCGCTGCACCACACGCGCAATGAGATGGTAAACACATACTTTATCAGAGATAATTCTTTTTTGTCCCATAAATATATTTGTTTGAACACCTAAATTAAGCATTGGCTTCGAGCAATTTTCAAGGAGGAAGATTGCGGCGGAATTTGGGTGATTGGGTGATAGGCAGTCGACGGCTTTAGCGATTTTCGGACAGACGCCGCGTGCTCGACAATTCGGATACAGGGGCTGACGATGCGAAATTTCCATGGACGCACGATCGACTGAATCTTCGCCGCCCGCCGCTTCCCGTTTGGACGACAGGGAGATGCGTCATTTGGTGCGGATGATCAGCGAGTTCATCCACCGCGAGTGCGGGGAGCAGCGTGCGGCGATGCTCCGGCAGTGGACGCGCCCTGTGCCCGAGCGCATCCGCTCGGGCCGCTGTATCGAGGGCCTGCACCTCGAGCAGGTATTCAGCGATGGGCGCGTGCGCCTGCGAGTGACGGAGAACCAGTCCGACTTTCGCGAGGGCGACCGCGTGCGCCTCAGCCTCGGCGATCCGACGGATCCCGTGCTGGACGGCGACTTTTTCCGGGAAGAACTCGAATTTGTTGAAATCCTCGCGCGGAAGCCCGCCGAGAGCCGGGGATTGGGGGCGGGACCGTATACGCTCGATCCTTCCTTCGTGGATTTGGAGGGCTTTTACCAACGCGCCCTCGCGGAGGTGCAAGCCACCCAACGCGGACGCGACCGCATTCTCCCTCTGCTCGCCGGATCCCGCGAACCCTCCATCGACGTCAACGAAGCCGAACGCATCTACGAGCAAAGCCTTGCCGCAGGCATGGAAGACGCGCAGGCCGAGGCCATCGCCGCCGCTTCCTGCACGGACCTCTGCCAGTTGACACAGGGTCCGCCCGGCACGGGCAAAACTCGCGTCCTCGCCGAGGTCGTGCGCAACCGTCTCGCGCGCGGCGAACGCATCCTCGTCACCTCGTTTACCCACCGAGCCATCCACAACGCGCTCGCCGCCGTGGTCCGCGCCTGCCCGGATACGCCCGATATCTGTAAGATCGGCCCGCGCGTCCACGACCCCACCCTCGTCTGCGCATCCTTCGAGCGTTTCGCGGAATCACCGCTCGCGGAAAGCGGGGGCGGCTACATCGTGGGGGCAACGCCGTTCACCGCCTTCTCCCGCCGCATGGGCGGGGCGGAGTTCGACGCCGTCGTCTTCGACGAAGCGGGCCAGATCACCCTACCGCTCGCACTGCTCGCGATGCTCCGGGGTGAGGTCTACCTATTCATGGGCGACCACCGGCAGCTCCCGCCCGTCCTCCTCTCCATGGCACCGGGCGAGGCGGCGGACCAGTCGATCTTCGGGCACCTCCGGGGCCGCGGCTTCGACCACCGCCTCAACACTACTTACCGCATGAACACGGAGATAACCGCGTGGCCCTCGCAGGAATTCTACTTCGGCGAGCTGCGCCCGCACGCGAGTGTCGCGACCCGGCGCGCGGCCTACCCGGGCGGAAACGGCGCACCGGCGTGGGCGAACATTCTCGACGCCGCCGCGCCGGTCGTCCTCGTCCTACGCGACGCCGACGGCGCCTGGAAGGAGTCGCGCGCCGAAGCCGCACTCGTCGCCGACCTCGTGGAAGACCTCGTCGCCCGCCGGGGCGTCCCGCCGGAGAACATCGGCGTTGTCGTGCCCTACCGTCGGCAGGCGCGCGCCATCCGGCGGCGACTGCGGGGGCGCGCCGCTCTCCGCGCCGCCGGGGCCGAACCGGTCGTCGACACGGTCGAGCGTATGCAAGGACAGGAACGTGAAGTTATTATCGTCGGCCTGACAGCGGACGACCCGGAATTCCTCCGGTGGCAGATTCCGTTCCTCCTCCAGCCTAACCGGATCAACGTATGCTTCACCCGCGCGCGCTCCAAGCTCGTCGTCATCGGCAACCGCCACCTTCTTCCGCCCGATGACGGGACGGACCGCACTCTCCGCACCGACGAGGAATCAGAATGCATCGAACGCCTGCGCAGTTTCGCGCGGGTCGCGCTCGTGATCGACATCGCCGAGAACAACGGCCCCTGACCTGATGGCCGAAATCCTGCCACCATCGCCCGTGGGCAAAGTGTCGCCCGAGGTCCTCAAGGTTTTCCGACGCCTGAAGGCCATTCCGGGGGAGGATTTCCGCTGTCGCTTCGCCCTGCCCGTCGACAAAACGCGCCGCCCTGAGTTTTTCGTCATTTACCGCGAGTGCTTCGCGTTCGTCATCGCCGTCTCCACCATCACGGCGGCGGCGGCGGAAGAAATCGTGCAAGGCTCGTTCACACGACTGCTGCTCAACGCGGAAAATCCTCTCACCCCGGAAACCTTCGGCGTGGACGAGGAAAAGACGCTCATCTCCTTCGCGGACATCCTCGCCGCCGAGGGCGAAAGGAGTGCGGAAGTTCCCCCTTCGTGCCGCGTCATTGCCTTTCCAAACGTCCCCCAGGCGATACTCGACCGCATCCGCCAAGCGCGCGGCGGGGCGGACTGTGTCTACCTCGGGTCAGACCGAATGCAGGGCGAGGGCCTCGGCATCGCCCTCGCGGAGATGGCGCGGACCCCACTCGGTCCCGACGCCATCGAATCCATTCGCCGGGAATTCTCACCCGAAATCGTTATCCCGCAGGGCGTTGCGCCCGCCCGCCGCAAAGTGCGCGAGACAGGCGCCGCCCTCACGGAGTACCTCCTTGACTACAAGCAGGAAGCCGCCGTCAAAGGCGACCTTTCCCTCACGGAAGAAGGCCTACGCGCCGCCGCCGCACCCGGGGCGACGCTCCGACTCATCACCGGCGTGGCGGGCAGCGGCAAATCGCTTGTCCTGCTTCACCGCGCTGCCCTCCACGCCCGCGTCCATCCGGACCGTCGCCGCCTCCTCCTCACGCATAATATTCCGCTCATTCACGAACTCGCGCGGAGGCACAGCCTGCTCATCGAAGACGCGAATACGACCTGTATCCACTTTATGAAGTGGTGCCACAACCTCCTGCCGCGCAAGCCTGACCACATCCTCAGACGCTACGAGCAGGAGGACCTCGTCCGCTCCCTTGCCGACGCGAACCGCGCCGCCCGCGATCTCCCGCTCCCGTTCCTCATCGAAGAGATCGAGTGGCTCAAGGACTACGGCGTCCGCTCCCTCGACCTCTATCTCCGCGCCCGCCGGGCGGGCCGGGGCCGCCCGCTTGCCGAGAACCAGCGCCGCGCCGTCTGGAGCATTTTCACCGCCTACGGGACCGCGCTCGCGAAGCGCGGTGCCGAAGACTGGCCGGGGCTCGCCCTGCGCCTTTTACACGCGGTTGAATCGGACATGGTTTCCCTGCCGAGCTACGATGCGGTTTTCGTCGACGAGGCGCAGTTCTTCGCCCCGGTGTGGCTCAAGATCGTGCGCCGCCTCGTCGCCGCCGACGGGGCGGAACTCGTCCTTGCCGCCGATCCCACGCAAGGCTTCCTCAAACGGCGGGAGAGTTGGAGCGCCTCCGGCCTCGAAGTGCGCGGGCGCACGACCCGCCTTGAGCGCGCTTACCGCAACACCCGCGACATCCTTGACTTCGCGGCCGGCTTTTACGCCGCGCGCCTGCCCGATGACGACGAGGAGGTCAATTTGCCCACGGGCGAGACTGTCATGGAACTCCCGTCCGGCACCATGCCAACGGTCCTTCCCTCTACCTCCCCGCAGGACGAAATGCTGCGCGCGGCCAACGAAATCCGGCGGCTTCTCTCGGCGGGCGCCGCGCCCGAAGATATCCTTGTCGTCCACTGTGAAAGCGCACACGTCGAACCCGTCCTCGCCCGCCTCAACACCGGCACCGCACCGGTTCCCGCCTCCCACGCCCAGCGCGAAGCGCGGCCCGGCACCGTGCGTGTCTGCTCCATCAACGCCTGTACGGGCATCGAGGCGGCGGTGGTCTTCGTCCTCGGTGTCGACGCTCTCCTTGAGCGCGAAAACGCTCCTGCCCTTGATGCCGACGAGCGCCGCGAACTCGTGCGCGACAACACCCGCCGCCTTTACGTGGCCTTCACACGGGCGGTCGCCCGCCTCGTGCTCTTTTCGAACCGCGCCGATCTTTTCGGCCCCGAGTCCGCGAGCTGAACTCCCGTCGCTTCCACAGAAAGAGCCGCCGGACGCATCCGGCGGCTCCCTGTTTGTTCGGTCAAAACAC
>SLLG01000105.1 GCA_007134215.1 Opitutales bacterium
GTAAAAATTATATCCAAAGTGGCTCAGAATATTTTTATTACTATACAAAGGATAAAATAATTTTTTAAGATGACATATTGGATAACCCTTAAACCAATTAATACTAGCATTTTTGTTTAAAGCTATTTTCAATCCTTGCATTGCAAATTTCTTTGGTGAATATACATTAATTGTATCAGTATATTCATATATGTACTGATTATAAAGATCAACCTGAGGAAGCATTTCTACCATAAAATGATAGTAAGTTGAATTGCCTGGCTTTTCAAAAATAAAAACTGGATCATTAAAAGAATAAAATCCAAAATCTCTTAAAGAGCGCTTGATTTCCAAATCAAACATACGTGGTAAAGTGTCTACGCTGAGGGAAAGGAGGTCACCATTAGAGTTCACAATAATGCACTTTTTACCAAAACAAAAAACATCGTGTAGACAGACAAAACCTGCATCAATTTTTCTGACTTTATAACGTATAAGCTTGTCCAACTTTATGTCTGATGTACAAAAGTGAAGATGAGGCTCCTTTACGCGATAGGATTGGCTTGCATCAATATATTGTACATAATTCCTTGAATCAGATTCAATAAATTCTTCCAGGGATATAACATTAGAAGACGATAGTTTCCTAAATTGATTGATTATATTTAATGTCATAGAAATTAAGCAGCTAAGAATTAATATATTATGCGACTCTTGAAAATTTGACTTATTTCTTCACTTCAGTCTGCCCCATCTGCTCAAAAACATATCTTGGGTGATATCCTCCCATCGCAGATATGAGTTCCCTTGGCAGTAAAGAACTCGCCATCCACATTCCAGGTGTGGTCATTTCCATCAGTACCGCGAAACTGAATAAAATTGAACGGATCTGCGGAATATATTTTACCACCTGTCTGTAAGACCTGTTCAAGGAAATTCGAGTCTTCACTTCGATTCAAGGAAGAAAAAGACACTTTTTCAAAGACGCTTCTTTTTATGACCATGGTTGGCCCGGCTACAAAGTCTGTAGTCATGTGCCTTGATCCGGGAAAGCGATGGTAAATGGCATCATTGGCTTCAAGATAAACAAAAATCTCCTTTTTGCCCACGACATCAAAGTCTCCAAATGTGAAAGGCAACAGCATGTCAGCTATGTAATTCTCAAAATATAAATCATCGTCATCCATTTTGGCTATATATTCGCCATGGGAAATCTTTACCGCGGCATTCATCCTTTGGCCCAGGGTTTCTGATCCGTTCATTTCAAAAATTACTATCCGTTCCAGATTATTTTGTTTTTGGGAGTTTAGAGCGTTGCGCAGCTTTTCAACATCTTGTGAGGAGTAATCATGAGTGATGATGATTGCTTCAAGTCTTGGATGGTTCTGCTTGACGAGGTTGTTCACGAAACTCTCCATCAGATGTGAACGTTTGGTGGGGACAATCATTGAGACAAGAGGGGGTTGCAATGTTTGCGATTGGTCCATCAGAGTCAACAGCTGATTTTTCCGGATCGCGTAAGTGTGCTTTTGCAAAACCTCCCGGTAGCCAAGGTGAGATATCCGCGACCAATGCCATTCATCGTCCATAAGTTGCGTGACAATTTCCCTGGCTTCCCGGGCATCGGAAGCGGTTTGCACAATACCTGGGAACTGGGCGTCAATTGCCGCGGATGGAGTGGACACAACCGGGGTTCCACAGGCCAAAAGCTCATAGACCCGGCGAGACATCATTGTGGGGGAATCAGTAATGGTGTTGACATTGAGAAATACTTTAAATTTCTTGTATATCTTGAGCATTTCATTGAAAGGAACTCCAGGCCGGATCAGCCTGGAGTAAATATCAGGATATGTATACCGATCATTATTCAGATGGGACATTCGGTCGTAAATGACGCCGTCAAAATCATTAAGGCAGGGCAGGAGGCTGTCCATCTGTTGTTTACGGTGATCATGTTCATGGCAATAATATGAACCGGCAAAACAGACATTCTCTGGTTCTGTGCGAAAGCGTTCGGCAGGATTGCATACCAATTGCTGGGCCGCGAATGGAATAACCCCGATTTGGGCGTCAGGTGCATGCTCCCGATACATGTCAACCATGCGCGAATCCGTAGTGGCGATTATATTCGCTTTTTTGGCTATGGGCAGGAAACGTTCAAAATGCATGGGGTCTTCTTTGTTCCAGAAAAGAATCGGAATTTTTCTGTCTTTCAAAAGCGCGATAACCTTGAGCAGATCCTGGGCATTTGCATGCTTCAGGCCTGGAGACGTAAACGCGTACTGCCAATGACCGTCATTGCCGTTCCAGCAGCTCTCCAGAAAAGCAAAACTGGGTTTTGATTCTGCTATCTGCGTTTCAAAATTGTCGCGGCTTATCCTGTGTATCTCAAACTCCTTTGACCAGCAGAGTTCGGATATTTCATCGAGTATGGCTATTGCTCGCATTTTTTGTGGGTGCGAATCAGGTGTTGTCGTATTAGATTCCGAAAGCAGAGGGATGAAATTATGACCACCACCCTTTAGTTCCAGCCTGCCTCTTTGAACGCTTATGCCTCTCGGATTGAACTCAATAGAGCCATACTCACTGAGTCGCAAAGCCAGACACATGCTCTGGTGCTGTTTGTGGGTGGTAAAGAAGACCTGGAATCCTCCTGGTCCTGCTTTTCTTGTGACATGCTGGGCAACACGTTCAGTTTTGTCAAACTCAATACAATACAGGACAACCGAGCCAGCAAAAATGCGTAAAGGAATATGAAGAGTATACTCGGTTTCAGGTTCAAGTTTGAAATGGTCAGTTTGAGGTAAAATGGTAAAATTGCAGTTTTCTTTACTGGTTAAGTAGCCGGACTCGCCTGGAGGAAACTTGAACCAGACAAGGCTTTTGTCAGCGACGATATTGCCGGGCTTACTGGTAATAAAGTTCAGAGAGGTTTTATCTTGGCTTGGCAGAGCAAGGGGGAGACTGACCACAGGACAATTTTTCACCCCACGGAAAGTTTTTGCCATTCCCTTTAAAAAAAGTGTGACCAAACCGTATGGCAATAGGAAGGTGTTTTTTCCCGGTTTGGCAAAGGCTTGCGCAGTTATCTGATACATCTTGTAGGTTACGGACTCACGCTGTTCATTCAGGCGTTTCCTGGTTACAATATAGTTAGCCGCAGCCCTTTGCCTTGCCATCTCCTTTTCTTCAGCCAGGGTCTTAAGCTGTTGATGTTCGTCTTTTAGTGCATGTAAGGACTTTGCGGTACCTTCAAGTTCTTGTTTGATTTTGTTTTTTTCATTTTCAGATCGCTGCCTTGCGACATCGGCTTGTTGTTTTTCTAGCTGAATATCTTTCAATAGTTGGATATTATCCAATAGCTTCCCACCACTTGCTTGCAACGCCTGGGAAGCAGTCAGGAATTTTTTGTCAAGCTCCTGGACTTGCATGGAACGGGCTTTTTTTTCCTCGTCCAGCTTGGAACTGATTTCTCTTTTCTGTTTCTCAGCGTCAGAGAATTTTTGGTTGGCATCTTTGAGTTTGTTATTTAAATCAATAACTTTCTGACTGGATTCTCTGTATTTGAGGTTGGCATTGTTCAGTTTTTCAGATTTTTCACTTAGCTGCCCTCTGAGCAAGTGCTGCTGGGCTAAGATTGCTTTTTCTGAAATATTTAGAAGGACTGCTTCATTGTATTGTTCCCATTTTTCAAGTGCAGATTTTTCCTTGAGGCCGACGAACCTGATGTAGTTGTCTTCAATAAAAAGCTGCTCAGGATTGCAATGGGGTGTTAGCAGTTTTACAAAACGAGACAGGGTGAATGTCTGGCGGTGATCAGGATCAGGGTGATATCCAAAGGGTGTGGTAATAATTATTCTGCCGCCTGGTTTTAAACTGGCAAACGCCTTATCCAGCATGATATCTGGTTTGGCCAGATGTTCTATGACTTCACCAAGATAAACTGTGTCAAAAAAATCGAGGTCAATGTCTGCTGCAACTAGATCAGAATGTATAAGCTTCACTCTGCTTTGAACGAATTCGTTCTCCCTTTCAAGTAGTTGCCTGGCATAATCAAGGGCTTCATCATTGACGTCCACGCCGATGACCTGAAATCCTTCTCTGGCCAAAAGCAAGGCAAGGATTCCTTCGCTGCAGCCGATATCCAGGATGTGTTCCCTTATGGCATGTGAGGCCATCCAGTGAATCCGGTTTTTGGTTCTTTCCTGAAATTCTGGGCCGCCTGCCTGACCAAGGTAAACCTGGGCAATGCGATCTCGGGCAAGATTAGTTTGTGATGGTTCTGAGGTTGGTAAGTTCATAACGTTGATTAAAAGAAGACAATATGAAA
>SLLG01000047.1 GCA_007134215.1 Opitutales bacterium
GGTCGTGCGCCTGCGCGAGCGCCGCATGGACGAAGGTGCCATCGCCGCGCGCGAAGAGCGGAGCGGCCGGCGTGAACGCTCGGAGCCCTTCATGCAGACATTCGACCTCGCGGTCATGGAACCCTTGCGGCGGCTTGATTGATGTCGGGCACCTTCGTCCAGTTCTGGCGGTTCGGGCTGGTGTGCCTGTGCGTGCTCACGGCCTTCGGCTGGGTCTTTCACCGGCTGTATGAGCTGCACGTGGTGCTTGCGCCGGAGTATGCGGCGCAGGCGGAGAGCCACCGGCGCACGCTCGTGCGGCTGGAGCCGCGCCGCGGCGATATCCGTGACAGCCGCGGCGAATTGCTCGCGGGCACGCGGTCGGTTGTCGATCTCGGCATCGATCCGCACGTTTTTCCCGATGAGGCGCTGCCCCGGCTCGAGGCGCTGGCCCGGCTGCTAGAGATGGAAACGGGCGAGTTGTCGCGCCTCGCGACGACGCGCACGCGCGGCGTGGAAGGCACCCCGGCAGTGCGCCCCGTGCGCTGGGTAAAGCTGGCCGAAGTGGACGACGCCACTTACGAGGCGGCCATGGCCCTGCGCATCCGCGGGGTGTACGGCAACCGTCGCTTTCTGCGCCATTACCCGGCGGGATCCCTCGCCGCTCACCTCACGGGCTTTCTCAACCGCGAGGAGACGGCGGTGCTCGGCGTGGAGCGCCATTTCGATTTTTACCTGCGCGGGCAGCCGGGCTGGAAGGTGTCCGAAAACGACGGCCGCCGCCGCGAGATCGCGGCCTTCCGCAACCGTGAGGCCCCACCGGGCAACGGGTATTCGGTTGTTCTCACGATCGATTCCGTGATCCAGAGTTTTGTCGAAGAGGAGATCGCAAACCTTGTCGGGGAGTACAGCCCGGAAGGGGTGTCGATCATCGTGAGCGATCCGCGCGACGGCTCCATCCTCGCGATGGCAAACCACCCGACCTTCGATCCGAACCGGTTTTGGGATTTTCCTATCGAAAATCAGCGCAACCGCGCCGTCACCGATGTTTATGAGCCGGGGTCGGTTTTCAAGATCGTGCCGGTGGCGGCGGCCCTCGAGGAGCGCCTCGTCCACCGCGGCACGGTGATCGACTGCTCCCTCCCCGTCGTGGAATACGCGGGGCGCGCAGTGCGGCTGCCTTCGGACGTTCGCCCGCTCGGTAAACTGCCGCTCAGCGGTGTCGTCGCCCGCTCCAGCAACCGGGGCTCGGCCATTGTCGGCATGATGCTCGGGTCGAACCGGCTGCACGCATGGTGCGAGCGTTTCGGCTTCGGCACACCGACGGGCTGGGTGCTCGGCGGCGAGGTGTCCGGCCGGCTCCACCCCGTGCGCGCGTGGGACGGGCTGACGATCAGCCGCCTTCCGGCCGGTTACGCGGTGAGTGTGACGCCGCTTCAGATGCACAAGGGTATGTCGGTGATCGCGGGCGGCGGGTACCTGCGCGCGCCCTATGTTGTGAAAGAGGTGGTGGACCGCGGCGGAGAAAAGGTGATGGTTTACCGGCCCTCCGAAGGGCGGCGCGTCCTCACGGCGGAGACCGCGGCAGAGATGGCCGACCTCCTCGCGGGCGTCGTCGGGCCGGAAGGAACGGCGCGGCGGGCGCAGATCAGCGGCTTCGAGGTGGCGGGCAAGACCGGCACCTCGCGCAAGATTCTCGACGGGCGCTACTCCGAGCGGCACCACATCGCCTCCTTTTCCGGTTTCTTCCCGGCGGTCGACCCGCGGGTGGTGGTGACTGTCGTCGTCGACGACGCAAAGACTCCCGGCACGAGCTACGGGGGCGTTGTCGCCGCTCCGGCTTTCCAGCGCATCGGCGAACGCATGGTCCGCTACCTCAATCTCGAACCGGTTTCCGCGCCCCCCGTGGCGTCCAATCCCTGACTTTTTGAATCCCTTGAATACTCTCGCACCGATATCCGTCCAAACCCCAAGCCCCTCGCGGCTCGCGCTCGCGGGCGCCGCGTCGCAGCTCTTGCAGCGCGCCGCGCGGGGAACCACCACCATGGCCCATACCCTCGACGAACTCTTCGGCGGCGTTCCGGGCGCGCGAATCGACGGCGATCCACGCGCGGTCGTCCGCGGCCTTTGCACCGACAGCCGCCGGGTGACACCGGGTGCGGTCTTTTTCGCCATACCCGGCCGCCGCACGGACGGGCGATTTTACATCGAAGAGGCCGTGCAGCGCGGGGCCGCCGCCGTGGTATCGGAAGAGCGTGTGTGGGTGCCGCGCAAAACAAACCTTGTCGAGGTGCCCGATATCCGCGCCACCCTTGTCGAGGTGGCGCGGCGCTACTACGGCATGCCGCAGGAAAAACTCGCCCTCACCGGCGTGGCGGGGGCCGGCGGAAAGACAGTCGTGGCCACCCTTGTGCGCGAGTTTCTCAATACAAGCGAGAAGCTGGTCGGCTTGCTCGGGACCATCCACTACGGCATCGGTCAACGGACGCTCCCGGCCTATCGCACAACTCCGGAGCCGGTCGACCTCTATGCCCTTTTCTCCCAGATGGTCGAGGCGGGCTGCCGCGAAGCGGTCATGGAGGTTTCCTCACACGGAATCGACCAGGCGCGCGTGAAGGGACTGGGCTTTGATGTCGCCGTCTTTACCGGGCTCTTCCCCGAGCATCTCGACTACCATGGCTCGATGGAGAGCTACTACACCGCGCTGCGCCGGATCTTTGACGGAAAGAACGGGCCCGCGCCGCGCGTCGCCGTGATCAACACCGACGACGAATGGGGGCGCCGCCTGCGCGGCGAACTGGCCGGGCGGTGTGAAGTCATCAGCGTAGGCACGGGCGAGGGGGCCGACCTCCGCGCCGACGGGATCGACTGTGCGACCGACGGGACGCGTTTCCGCCTCCTCGGGCTCGGCCATGACATCCGCGTCTTTTCGCCGCTCCTCGGCGATTTTAACGTCATCAACCTTCTCTGTGCCCTCGCCGTGGTCCATGCGCGGGGCGGGAGTGTCACCGACGCGCTGGGCAGACTCATCGATTTTGACGGCGTGCGCGGACGCATAGAGCGCGTCGAGATGGGGCAGCCGTATTCCGTGATCGTCGATTACGCGCATACGGAGAGTTCCTACACGAAGACGCTCGATATGCTCCGCCGCCTCACGAAGGGCCGTGTAATCACTGTCTTCGGTTGCGGGGGCGACCGCGACCGGGGCCGCCGCCCGCGCATCGCGCGGATTATCGCCGACCGCTCGGATCTCGCATTTGCGACGACCGACAATCCGCGGGGCGAAACCGTCGAAGGCATTTTCGCGGACATGCGCGGCGGGCTCGGAGAAAGCGATAACGTGCGTTTCGTCGACGACCGCCGCCACGCCATCAGCCTCGCCCTCGACGCCGCCGCCCCCGGCGATATCGTCCTCATCGCAGGCAAAGGGCACGAGACGTTTCAGGAATACGCCGATTCCGTCGTGCCCTTCGACGACCGGGCGGTGGCGCGTGAACTGATTTCCAAGAAAATGGGTACGGAGCTGTAAGATGCCGATGTTTGACCCGGAAACACTCGCGCAATGGTGCGGGGGGCGGTGGAACCACCTCCCGTCTTCTCCTGTACGCGGGTTTTCCATCGATACACGGTCGCTGCGCCCGGATGAGCTGTTCATTGCCGTGCGCACGGAGCGGCGGGACGGCCACGCTTTCCTCGCCGCGGCGGAGGCGGCCGGTGCGGCCGGGGCCGTGGTCGACCGTGCGCACCCGGAGCTGGCCTTGCCGCAGCTCGTTGTGCGCGATCCGGTGCGCGCCTTCCAGGCCATGGCCCGCGGGCACCGGCGTACATTCAAAGGCACGGTCGTGGGCGTGACCGGCAGTTGCGGCAAGACATCGACGAAGGAGTTTCTCGTCCGTCTCCTCGGACCGGAGCACACCCACTGCACGGCGGGTAACCTCAACAACCACCTCGGTGTGCCCTTGACGCTTCTCGGCCTCGATCCGGCCCGGCACCGCGCGGCGGTTGTCGAGGCGGGGATCAACCGGCGGGGTGAGATGGACGAGCTGGGTTCGATGATCGTTCCCGATGTGGTCGTCGTGACAACGGTGGGGGCCGCCCACCTTGAGCGCCTCGGTTCGGTGGAGGCCGTCGCCCGCGAGAAAGCGGCGCTGGCGCGCTATGCGGGGGAAGGCGCTTTCTTTGCGTGGCCCGCCGACTGCGAGCGGTTTGCTCCCTTCCGCGCGCTGCGCGAGGCGGGCGCGCGGGTTTTTGCAGTTACTTTCGGGGGAGAGGCACCGCCCGGCGGTCCCGCTCCCCTTGAGTGCACCCAAACGACACAAGCAACACAGACCGCGACGGACGATGGTTCCGCAGCGAACCTCCGGGGCGGCTGTCGCCTGACTTTGCGGCAGCCGCCCTTCGCGGAGGATTTCACGGTCGACCTGCCGACGCTCTCCCGGGGCATGGTGTCGAATGCCGCGCTTGCCCTCACCGTGGCGCGCGCGCTCGGCGTCGAGCCGAAGGTGCTCGCGGAACGGGCCGCGCTCTGGGCGCCGTCGGAGGGCCGGGGCGAGATCCAGCGCCGGGGAGGGCGGGTCTATTACGTCGATTGCTATAACGCCAATCCCGCTTCCATGCGCGACAGTCTGGACCACTTTCAAGAACTATTTCCGGAGCCGCCCCGCTGCTTTGTCCTAGGCGGGATGCGCGAGCTGGGGCCCGACGCGGCCCGGCTGCATGCCGACACCGCCTCGCTCCTCCGCCTCGCGGGCGAGGATGTCGCCCTCTTCGTGGGTGAAGAAGCCGGATGGTACGCGCAGGGCGTGCGGCAAGGCACGGCGGTGCGCACCTTCGCGGACGCGGCGCAGGCCGCTCCCGCCGTCGCTGCTTCCGCAGGGCCGGTCTTTCTCAAAGGCAGCCGCCGCTACGCGCTCGAAACCCTTGTTCCGGAGGAAGGGGGGAGCGCCGCATGTTAGCCGAACTGGCCCAGCTCGAGGAATGGTGGGGACCGTTCCGCCTCTTCCGCTTCCTTTCGTTCCGCTCTGTGGGCGGTGCGGTCACGGCGCTATTTATCGGCATGGTCGCCGCGCCCTGGATCATCGCACGCCTACGCGCCCTCAAAGCGGCGCAGAGCTTCCGTGACAGCGGCACGGTGGGGCGGCTCGCCGATTTGCACAGTGGCAAAGTGGGCACGCCCACAATGGGCGGCCTCATTATCTACTTCGCGACTACCGTGAGTGTGCTCCTTTGGGCGCGCTGGAACACTTTTGTCCTCGTCGCGCTCTTCGTTTACACCGGCCTTACCGTCATCGGATTTCTCGACGACTACCTCAAGGTGACGAAGCGCCACAGCGGCGGTCTGTCCGGCCGCTACAAGCTGGCGGGGCAGGCTGTCCTCGCTGCCGTCGCTCTTCTCTGGCTCACGCAGAGCCCGGCCACGGCTGACCTCATCCGCCAGATCTGGCTGCCGTTCCTCAAAGAGCCGGTCATCGCGAGCCTGCCGCTCATTCCGCTGTTTGTCTTCTTCTTCCTTGTCCTTGCCGGATCGAGCAACGCCATCAACCTGACGGACGGCGTCGACGGGCTCGCCATCGGCTGTACGCTCACCGTCGCGATGGCCTACGGGATCATTGCGTATGCCTCGAGCCACGCGGTGTGGGCCAACTACCTGTTCCTACCGCACATGCCGGGAGTCGGCGAATTGTCCGTCCTCTGCGCCATCCTCTGCGCCGCCTGCCTGGCCTTTCTCTGGCACAACGCGCACCCCGCCGAAGTTTTCATGGGCGACACGGGCTCACTCGCCCTCGGCGGTCTGGTCGGCATCATCGCGCTCATGACGCTCCAGCCCTTCACGCTGGTCATCATCGGCGGCGTCTTTGTCGTCGAGGCGGCGTCGGTGATTCTCCAAGTCGGGTCCTTCAAACTCCGCGGCAAGCGGGTCTTCCGCATGGCGCCGATCCACCACCACTTCGAGCTGCGCGGCTGGGCGGAGACTCAGGTCGTTATCCGTTTTTGGATACTTTCACTCATATTCGCCATCGCGGGGCTCGCCACGCTGAAACTCCGATGAATGCCGTTGCCACAGTCATTGCCTCCGGGACGGTGGATGCCCGCGCGTGGCACAGCCGGAGAATTCCTGCTTTCCGCCCGCGCGGATTGAGCGATTCGGCCCTCCGGTGTGTCGGAATCAATGGGGGCGTTCGTCCCGTGCGCGCGGCCTTCCGGGCCGGTATCGTGCGGCGGTCCGCTTCTTTCGTCATTATTCATCCTTCAACGTCACAAGTATCATGAAACTCACACAAATTTTCGGAATCGTGGTCCTCATCCACCTCGGTATCGTGGGTGTGCTCCTCATCCAGCCGGGCTGCCAGTCGCAGCCGCGCAGCGCGCCCGATCCCTCCATGACGGAGACCGCGCCGCAGACGACGAGCGCCGCCGCGCCGCGCGGTTCGGAGCCCAGCCGTCCGACGGCCTCGACGCGCACGGAGCGCCGCGATCTCGACAGTGCCTTCAACGCCGGTCTTGAGCCCGACGGGCGCGGCACCGCACCCTCGCGCCCGACGTCCCGCACGGCGGACCGCCGCACCGAGACCTCGGCGGACACCGCCGGGTCGGGCCGCCTGCGGCCGGTAGTGGAGTCCTTTGACGATGACGATGCGGGCGACCGCGACACCGCACCGGCCCGGACGACGACCTATACCGTGCAGCGCGGCGACACGCTCACCGCCATTGCCCGCCGCGAAGGTGTCTCTCTCGACGACCTGCTCTCGGCAAACAACCTCTCGCGCAATTCCACCATCTACGCCGGTCAGGAACTCCGGGTGCCCGCGTCCGGTGCCCGCGCGGACACTTCTCCGGCTCCGGCGGCTTCCCGCACAGACGACACGCAGAATTACACCGTCGTGGCGGGCGACAACCTCACGCGTATCGCCAACCGCCACGGCGTCACGGTCGCGGAGATCCGCCGCCTCAACAAACTCACCTCCGACTCCATCCGTGTGGGGCAGACGCTCCGCATCCCGCGCGTCTCCGGCGGGGAAGCGCCGCGGCAGGCGACCCGCACGACTGCCGCGCCTTCCGCGCCCGCGCCGTCCAACGGGCAGACCTACACCGTCCGCTCGGGGGACACGCCCATCACCATCGCCCGCCGCTTCGGTATCGAACCGGACGCACTTATGCGTGCGAACAATATCTCCGATCCGCGCCGACTCTTCGTCGGCCGCGAGTTGGTCATCCCCGGCGGCGGTACGTCCGCCCGCGCGGAGGAGCAGGAACGCTCTCCGGCACCCGCGCCCGCCCCGCGCGCCGAACGCCCGCGTGATACACCCGCCGCCATCCCGCTGCGCGAGCGCCCGAGCCAGCCGGCCATCATCGACCAGCAGCCCGCGGAGCGCCGTGCAATGACCCTCGACGACCTCGAATCGCTCGACGACGACGACCTGCGCTATGTCGAGGTCGAGGACGCCGACGGAGACAACGGAAACTGATCTTCCCGCCATGATGCCGTAGAGAATGACAGCAGCCACCCAAGCGCTTAACTCCACCACACAGACGACGTTCCGGGCCCGGTTCTCCACGCTATCCATCGGGTTTCTGGTTCTCGGCTTGAGTGCGCTCGGGTTTCTCGTCCTCTACAGTATCGGCCGTGCCCATACAAACGAGACGGCCTATGTCATCCGGCAGGCGCAGTGGTTCGTCCTCGGGCTGACGGCGTTTTTCGTCGGTGCCCGGATCAACCTCCACGCGATGCGCAAGCTCGTGTGGGTGATCGGGCTTGCCGCTGTCGCCGCGCTGATTCTCGTGCTCATTCCGGGCATCGGGCAGATGGTCAACGGTGCCCGCCGCTGGATCAATCTCGGGTATGTCAACCTGCAGGTTTCGGAGATCGCGAAGGTGGCGCTGGTCTTCGTCCTCGCGCACTACCTTGCGGCGGAGCAGCGCCGTATGGGCGAGTTCTTCCGTGGATTCGTGCTCCCGGTGGCGGTTGTCGGCGTCTGCTTCGCCCTCATCATTCTCCAGCCCGACTACGGTACCGCCGCGCTTTGCGCCGTCGTGGGGGCGACGATGCTGTTTTTGGCGGGCGGGCGTATGCGCTTTTTGATACCCACGGGCCTCGGCGGCGCGGCATTGTTCGCGGCGGCCGTCGTCTACGATCCCGTGCGCTTCCGGCGCATCACCGCCTTTCTCGACATCGACGCCAACCGGCAGGACGGTGCCTATCAACTTTGGCAGGCGCTCCTCGCCTTCGGAAGCGGTGGAACGAGCGGACGCGGGCTTGGGCAGGGCCGCCAGCAAATGGCCTTTCTGCCGGAGGCCCACACCGACTTCATCTTTCCGATTATCGGCGAGGAACTCGGGCTAATCGCCACGATGTCGATCGCGGGGGCGTTTCTCTGCATTTTTCTCATCGCCGTGTGGCGGATGCGTTCGGCGCAGAGTCTCTACCTCTTCCTCATCGCGGTCGGCGCGATGCTCTTCATTGTTTTGCAGGCGCTCATCAATATGGGCGTGGCCACGGGGATCCTGCCCACGAAAGGCATCTCACTTCCGTTTATCAGCTACGGCGGGTCGAACCTCGTCACGATGTTTTTTTTCGCCGGCCTGCTCGTGAATTGTTTCGACGAGTGGGACCGCAAACCGGGAGCGCTCGCGCGCGAGCGGGGGAGTCACTGAAGCCATGGCACGTATCCTCATTATATGCGGCGGAACGGGCGGACACCTCGCCCCTGGCATTGCGATGGCGCAGGAACTTGTCGGCCGCGGGCACGAGTGCCGCCTCGTCCTCAGCCGCAAGGAGGTCGACAGCCGCCTCTGCCGCCAGTACGCCGACTTTCCCGTCATCCGCGCGGCGGGCATGCCGTTCTCTTTCCGGCCGGTTGGTTTCGTCCGGTTTATTTCGGGCGTTGTGCGCAGTTTCGTCCAGGCCTACGCGATCTACCGCGAGCGCCGGCCCGACGCGGTTCTGGCGTTCGGCGGCTTTCTCGCCACCTCCTTTGTCCTCGCCGCCTTTTTGCGCGATATCCCCATTTTCCTGCACGAGGCGAACCGCCGCCCCGGCAAAGCCATTCGCTTTCTCTCGCGCTTCGCGGACCGTGTCTACCTCCCGCACGGGATCAAGCTACGCTCGATCGGGCGCCTCGGCGCGCGGCACCTCGGCTTTCCCGTGCGCAGGGATGTCTATCACATTGCCAAAGACGAGGTCCGCCCGCGCTTCGGGCTGTCCCCCCATGCGAAACTCCTCGTTGTCTTCGGCGGGAGCCAGGGTGCGCTCGCCCTCAACAAGTGGCTGGAGTCCAACCTCGACGACATGGTCGCGGAAGGCGTCAATGTCTATTGCATCACGGGGATTGGCAAAGGGGAGGACTCGTTTGAGATACGCCGCGACGGGGAGGGTAATGAAGTGCGGGTGTGGTTTGTGTCCTTCGCCGACAACATGGGCGAGGTCCTCTCCGCCGCTGACTTGGTCGTCTCGCGGGCCGGTGCCGGAAGCATCGCGGAACTCGTGGAATGCCTCGCGCCCGCGATTCTCGTTCCGTTTCCGTATTCAGCCGACAAGCACCAGCAGGAAAACGCCGCCTATATGGAAAAACGCGGCGCGTGTGTCGTCGTCGAGCAGTCGCGCCTCGGCGACCTGCGTGCCGAAGTCCTCGACCTGATTTTCAACGACTGGATGCTCGCGCGCCTCCGCGAGAACCTCCGCGCCCTCAACCGCGGTAACGAAGCCGCCGCCATCGCCGATGACGTCGAGCGGCGGCTCGCCGACAATTCACCCCGCACGTCTCTCCTCGCCGAGGCGGAGGGCGAAACCGTATCCACGCCATGACGACGGAGCCGAAACGAATCGTTGTCCTCGGCGGCGGTCCCGGGACGGAGCGCGAGGTTTCGCTGGCATCGGCGCAAGCCGTTGCCGCGGCGCTGCGCGCGCGACACACCGCGGACCTCGTCATTCTCGATGAAGCGCGCTTACCCGGTAGCCTCGATCCGCGCGGCGACGTTGTCTTTCCGGTCATTCACGGAACCTATGGCGAGGACGGTGTCCTGCAGACGGAGTTGGAAGCGGCGGGTTTTGCCTACGCAGGATGCGACGCAGCGTGCAGCCGGCTTTGTATCGACAAACGCGCCGCGAAAGAGGCGGCGCGGGGCGCGGGACTGCGGGTCGCGCCGGAGACCGTGGTCGCGGCGGGTGACGCGACAGACGCCGCCGCTATCGTGGAGCGGCTCGGCGGAAACCTTGTCGTCAAACCGGTTGCGGAAGGCAGTAGCGTAGGGCTGCACCTTGTGACCGGCGGCGATGAACTCGCGGCCGTCCTGCGCGCTCTCGGCCCCGGCGAATGGATGGTGGAAACACGCGTGCCGGGGCACGACATCACCGTCGGCGTGCTCGACGGCGAGGCCCTCGGCGTCGTGGAGATCCTGCCCTCCGGCGGCGTCTATGATTACACCCGGAAATACACGCCGGGCAGCACGGAATATCGTTTTCCGGCGGAGATTCCCGCTCCCGTGGCGGCGGCTGTCCGCGCGGACGCCGCGAAGCTTTTCGCCGCCTGCGGGTGCCGCGATTTCGCGCGTATCGATTTTATCCTCCAGCCCGACGGATCGCACGTTTTCCTCGAGATCAACACGATTCCGGGAATGACGGCAACAAGCCTCCTCCCCAAGAGCGCGTCGTGCCTCGGCATCGGCTTCGAAGAACTTGCCGCGCGCATGTGCGTCGGCGCATTCGCCCGTTTTTCGTCCTCCCGAACCCTCCATTCCGTGCAGCCATGACAAAAAAGCGCAAAGACTCCGGCGCGCGCCCCAGCAGTTGGCGCGAAATCCAGCAAAAGAACCGCCGCGCCCGCACGCCGGTCTCGCGTCGGCGCGCCTTCGTGATCCTCGCCCGTGCGGGCATGGTCGCTGCAGGACTCACCGTCGGCCTTGGGGGTGTGGGATACGGAGCGTACTTCATCTGGACGCAGTCCGGCCAGGTGAGCCCGTTCGAGCGTGCGCAGCCCGTCACCCGTATTGTTTTCGACTCGGACGGCGTCCTCAACGGCCAATGGTTCGCGCGTCATTCGCCGGTGCCTGTCGGCACCGACATCTTCAAACTCGATATTCACGCCATGAAGCGCGAGGTCGAAGCGCTCGGGCAGGTGCGCGAGGCCTCCGTTTCCGTCGAGTTGCCGGGGACCGTCCATGTGCGCGTGCGCGAGCATGTGCCCGTGCTGCGGGCCTTCGTGCGCGGGGCCGACGGCGGACGCCAAACGCTGCTTGTGGCGCGCGACGGTTCCGTCTACGAGGGTGCGCTCTATCCCTCCGAGACCCTGCGCCGTCTGCCCGGTCTCACCGGGGTGCGCCTTGTGCGCGACGGCGGCGGATATCGACCGCTCGAAGGGATCGAGGTGATCGCCGACTTGATCGAGCTGGCAAGGGACGTCACGCCGCACATTGCCGCCGACTGGCGGTGGATCGACCTGAGCCGCTACCGGGAAGATCCGGGTGCGCCGGGCAACGCCATTGTCATCCATGGGCGCCACATCGGACGCACGGTTCTTCACCCGACGCACTTTCTCCTGCAACTGGAGCGGCTCGACGGCGTTGTGCGCAACGCGCGGGACCGTGCGGAGACCGGTATCGCTCACATCGATCTCTCCTACGCGGACCGCGCCATCGTGCGCTTCCGCGACGACAACCGACCGCAAAGACATAGCTGATACACCATGCCCCGCAATAAAATCATAGGCGCCGTCGAAATCGGGTCCTCCAAGATCACCGCCCTCATCGGAGAGATCGAAGGGGGCCGGGAACTCAATATTATTGGTTCCGCTGAAGCCACCTCTATGGGGGTAAAGAAAGGGGAGATCGTCGATCTGTCCTCGGTCGGCCGGTGCACCCACGCCGCCCTTCTCGCCGCCGAGCGCAAGGCCGGTGCCCAGGTCGATGAGGTCTTCCTCTCCGCCTCCGGCGCGCACCTCGAAGGCTTTACAAGCACCGGCACCGTCAATGTCCGCGACGCCGACAACTGGGTGTCCGAGGAGGATGTGCGCAGCGCCGGACAGAGTGCACGCCAGAAGGCGCTTCCGGCCGGGCGCTGCTACCTTGTTCATATCCGGGGCGCGGCCTACGCCGACGGGCGCGAGGTGGAGAACCCGGTCGGCATGCAGGCCGCGAAGCTCGAGATGAAGTATTGGAATGTCCATGCGGACGAGGGCCGGATCACCGACATGATCCACATTATCAGCGGATATGACGACGGTCTCTCCGTGGAGGAGATCATCCCCGCGAGCGTTGCCGCGGGCCGCATCGCCGCGTCCGACGACGAGCGGCGGGCGGGAGCCTTGGTCGTCGATATCGGGGCGGGGACCACCGATTTCGTGCTCTACCGCAAGGGCCATATCGTCCACACCGGGGTCATCCCGGTGGGCGGCGGGCACCTCACCAATGACCTGAGCATCGGGCTGCGGATCAACTTCAAGCAGGCCGAGCGCCTCAAGCTGCGCGACGGCAAGGCCGTCCTTGAAAAGGGCGACAAAGAAGGGCACGTCATGTTGGAGGGCGACCTTCAGATCGGCGACCGGCCGATCCCGCGGCTCGCCATTGCCAGAATCCTCAACGCCCGTGTGGCGGAGATATTCTCGATTATCAAAAACAGACTGGGAAGCGCAGTCAGCCCGCAGGCGGTTCCCGGTGGCGTTATCCTTACCGGCGGCACCTCGGAGCTGCCGGGCATCTCCGAGGTCGGGCGCGATGTGCTCGGCGTCGATACCCGGGCGGGCACGCACCCGGCGTGGGTGACGCGCGAAGATCTCCGCGACCCCGGCTACTCCACCACGCTCGGGCTGCTTTTCTTCGGCCTCCAGGGACAATCGCTCGGCGAGCGCAAGACGGAGGCACCCAAGGCCGGCCTGCTGCGCCGGTTGTTCAAGTAAGCGAGGGAAAGACAAACGATCCACGACCCAAAAAAGTACCGGAGGAAAGAAACATGAGCGAGGCGACAAGGGACTGGCAGGAGCACCCGCTGCGGGTGAAGATCATTGGTGTCGGCGGCGCCGGCGGCAACGCCGTCGACCGCTTGCGCATGAGCGACGCCGGTCCGATGGAACTGGCCGTCGTCAACACCGACTTCAAGACGCTCGACGCCTCGCCGCTAACCGAGAAAGTGATGATCGGCAAGACCGTCACCGGCGGCCTCAGCACGGGAGGGGAGGCGGAGCTGGGCCGGCAGGCGGCGGAGGCCGACCGCGAGGAGCTTTCCCGGCTCGTCGAGGGCGTCGACCTCGTCTTCATCCTCGCCGGTCTCGGGCGCGGCACGGGCAGCGGGGCGGCGCCGGTCCTCGCCGAGGTGGCGGCGGAAGCGGGCGCCCTCGTCGTCGCCTTTGTCAACCTGCCCTTTTCACGCGAGGGGCAGCGCCGCATGCGCCAGGCGGAGGACGCCCTCGCCGCCATGCGCGATTCGTGCGCCTGCGTCATCTCACTGCCGAACGATCTCATCGTCCAGCAGGCGGAGGGCGATCCCACGCTGCTCGAAGCCCTCGCCATCGCCGACGACTGGATCCGCCGCGGCGTACAGGCCATTTACTCGATGATTCTCGAAAACGGACTCATCAACGTCGATTTCGCCACCCTCCGCGGTGCCCTCCATTACCGGGGCGGCAAAGCCGTCTTCGGCTTCGGCGAGGGAGCGGGCGACGGTTTTGTCGAAGCCGCCCTGCGCGACCTTGAGCGCTGTCCGCTCCTGCACCTGCCCGACAACCGTTTTCTCCGCAAGACAGACGGTTTGATTCTCAATATCCGCGGCGGGCCGGACATGCCGCTCTCCGACGTCTACCGGATCATGGATTTCATCGGCGATCGCTTCGGGTGCAAGGAGAACACCGTTCTCGGCGCCGTCGTCGACGGTAGTCTGCAAGGCCGGGTGCAGGTGACCGTCATCGGAACCGTCGATGTCACGGGAGCGCGCAGGCATCCCTACCGCGTGCCTGCCGCCGCCCGGCCGCGTCCGCTGCCCGCCGTCCCGCCGCCCCCGCGCCCCGCGGCGGCACCGGCACCCGCTCAAGCCCCGAACGCCGCCGCGCCGTCGTCCGCGTCCGCCGAATCCCATGGCGACACGTCCTTCGCCGCGCCCGGGCGCCCCGCTCCGCCGCAGACCGGCAACGCACCGTCCGCCCGCCGCGGAATCAACCCACCCGAAGGCCAGGCCGAGTTTGAGTTCCTCGCTGGCGAAGACCGCGGCTATTTCGAAAAGACTGACGAAAATATCTACGAAGGGCAGGACCTCGACGTCCCCACCTTCATCCGCAAAGGCATCCGCATCGCCGTGTAGAAGCGCAACCACTCCGGAGAAAGTCAGGGTTATTGAAAGGCATCTACAGTTCGGCCCACGGAGGCCTTGATTCTACAGTCCCGCTCTTTGACGATTTTTCCGCAGAGCCATTCCGGAATTTGCGGTGTAAACCCGCCGACGGGACCAACGAACAGAGATGAGAGGTCAGCTGGTCCGGAGGGCGTGAACGCTGAGGACTCTGCTGCCGCCGCCGCTGCGCTTAAGTGTTGAAATCGGCGGGGGGCTCTGCCTTTGTGTCGGGCTTTCGCGTCTGCCGGGGAAAAACAAAAAACGGAATTTGCTATGAAGATTTGCTGCATTGGCGCCGGGTATGTCGGGGGTCCGACGATGGCGAAGATCGCCCAGAAGTGCCCTGATATCGAGGTCACCGTGGTCGACATGAACGCGGCACGCATCGCCGCATGGCAATCCGCGGAGCTGCCGGTCTTCGAGCCGGGACTCCTCGAGGTCGTGAAGGAGGCGCGGGGGCGCAACCTCTTCTTCTCGACGGCGGTGGACGACGCTATTGAGGCGGCGGATATGATTTTCATTTCGGTGAACACGCCGACGAAGACGTATGGTGTGGGCGCGGGCCGCGCCGCCGACCTGCGCTTTGTGGAGAAGTGCGCGCGCCAGATCGCGCGGGTGGCGAAGAGCGACAAGATCATCGTCGAGAAATCGACGCTGCCGGTGCGCACGGCGGAGTCGATCAAGAAGATTCTCGATATGTCCGACACGGAGGCGCGCTTCCAGGTGCTCTCCAATCCGGAGTTTCTCGCCGAGGGGACCGCGATGGAGGATTTGGAGCAGCCCGACCGCGTACTCATCGGCGGCGAATCGACGCCGGAGGGCGACAAGGCTGTTGCCGCGCTGGTCGATGTTTACGCCCGCTGGGTGCCGCGCGAGAGCATCATCACGACCAATCTCTGGAGTTCCGAACTTTCGAAGCTCACCGCGAACGCCTTTCTCGCGCAGCGCATTTCCTCGATCAACGCTATTTCCGCACTGTGCGAGGCGACGGGTGCGGATGTCGACGAGGTGGCCTACGCGATCGGGCGGGACAGCCGCATCGGGGCGAAATTTCTGCGTTCGAGCGTGGGCTTCGGCGGCAGCTGTTTTCAGAAAGACATTCTCAACCTCGTTTATCTGTGCGAGCACTTCGGCCTGCCGGAAGTGGCCGATTACTGGGCGTCGGTCGTGCATATGAACGATTACCAGAAGCGCCGCTTCAGCACGAAGATCGTGCGCACGCTCTTCAACACTGTCTCCGACAAGCGTATCGCCGTGCTCGGGTTCGCCTTCAAAAAGGACACGAACGAC
>SLLG01000230.1 GCA_007134215.1 Opitutales bacterium
CCGCCTCCCAGAACCCCGGCCCCTCGGCCAGAAAACCGAGGACAAAGCGGCCCCCCGCATCCGTGAACCCCAGCAACGCGACAAAAAAGTCCGCCACCCAGCCAATAGGGACGTCCGCCCCGGGAACCCGCAGCACCACCCCGGCGAGCAACACCTGTAGCGCCACACCTCCGCCCACCAGACGCCAGTCGACCGCTCCGCGCCGCGGACACAGCAGCAAGCAGAAGCCGAGGATCGCAGCGATGCCGAGGACGGCGCGGAGCAGAATAACGAGCGTTTCCATCTCTTGGCGCAGTTAGCGTAAACGGCATTCAGCCCAAAGCCCGCCCCATGGCAAGCGCCGAAGCCCGGAAGCGACGAACCCGCGCCTCCGTCAGTCCACGCTTCGCGGAAGTTTCGCTATGTTGGTCGGTCCCGGCTTGTCCGTCGACCGCCCGTGCGTATTTCTGTTCTCCATGGAAACAGGGCAGCGCATCGGTGTCGACGGGTGCCGGGGAGGATGGTTCGCGGTGGCGGTGGACGTGGCGGGCACGGTGCGTTGCCGCCGGTTCGCGTGCTTCGCCGACCTCGTCGCGGAATCCGGCCACGGCGCGCGGATCGGCGTCGACATTCCCGTCGGGCTTCCTTCGCACGACCTGCCGTTCCGCGAGTGCGACCGCGCCGCGCGGCGGCTCCTCGGACGGGGATTGACATCACGCGTCTTCAGCCCGCCGTCGCGGCACGCGCTCGCGGCCGCCTGTTACCGCGAAGCCTGCGCCGCGAACCGCGCGGAGGTCGGAAAGGCCCTGTCGCTGCAAAGCTTCCACATCATGGCGAAAATCCGCGAGGTCGACACCTTCCTCCGGCAGCACCCCGCTGCCGCGGCGCGGATCCTCGAGTTCCATCCCGAACTCGTTTTCATGCGCCTCAACGGCGGAGTGCCCGTGCGCATGTCAAAGAAGCGGCGGGCGGGACGGGACATGCGGCTGGCCCTCATTGCCGGTCGCTCCCGCGAAGTCGAGTCCGCCTGCGAAGCCGCCTTCCTCGGCTTTCCCCGTCGGAATGTAGCGCGCGACGACATTCTCGACGCCGCCGCCATCGCCGTTGCCCTCCACGAACCCGCGGCCCTGCGCACAGCCGTGCCCGCACCTGCCCCGCGCGACCACGCGGGGCTTCCGATGCAAATCCATTATTGAAAGACCAGACGGGTGACGTTGTTGCCCATGTCGTGGATGCCCGAAACACCATTCACCTGCGTGTTGCTGGTATCCCGCACACGGGTGCGAAGCTGAGGCTGGCCGCCGGAGTTCTGCCCAAGAGCGGAGACGATGTTGTTGTCGTCCGCCGCACCGCCGGCGAAGGCAAACCACGTGAAATTATCACCGCTGTCGTGGTTGAAAAGGAAGCTGAAGTAGAAGGTGTCGCCGGGGTTGTAGGCGGCGGGCAGGGCGACCGAGGCACGCGCCTCTTCGCCGCCGAGGATCGATAATTTCTGGTCGCCCCCGTTGTGGACGACGGCTCCGGCGGCATAGGATAGCCCTCCCGCGACCACGCTTGCCTGGGTGGGATCGGAAAGACTCCAGCCGTTCTGGCCGTCGAGAGACGCCTCGTCGAAGCCTTCGCCCGAGGTGAAGTTAATAACAACGGAGCCGTGCGCGAATGCGGCACCAAGGAGACCGGGAGGCCGGGCGTATTGCGGCGCGCTACCTTATCGCCCAGGAGCACTCCGCCTTCGCCCTCTTTGCCCCGTCGGACAACGAATACACGCGCTTGCGCGCGGAGGGGTTCCGCACGGAACTCGCCCGCCGCGGGCATGAGCCCTTTACCGTCGGCGAACCCGGATTGCTCAACTCGATGCACAACGGCAAGGTGGAGGAAAACATCGGTATTCTCGTCGCCCGCCTCGCACAAATGCCCCGTCCGTGTGCCATCTTCGCGGTGGACGACCTTCGCAGCGCCCTGCTCTGCCGCCTCGCCCTCGAAGCCGGATACCGGGTGCCCGCCGACTTCGCCCTCCTCGGCGTCGACGACAACCGTTTTATCTGCGAGAACGCGCCGGTCCCGCTCTCCAGCGTCGCCCTCGGCTCACGCGAAATCGGCAGGCGGGCGGCGGAACGCCTCACCGCGTTCATCGAGGGGGAAACCTTCCCGCCCCTGTGCCCGCCCCGCGTCCTCGTGCCCCCCCGAAGATGTCGTTGAACGCGCCTCCACCCGGACACCCGACGGGAGCGACCGCATCGTCGCCCGCGCGCGGGCCATAATCGACGCCGAGTTCCGCGAACCGCTCAAAATCGAAGCCCTCGCCGAACGGGTGGGCGTCAGCCGCCGCTATCTTGAGATGCGCTTTAAGAGTGTCCTCGAGGAGAGCCCGCAGCGGGCGCTCCTCCGACGCCGCCTGCGCGAGGCCCGGAAGCGGCTCACCGCGTCGGATGAGTCCATCGCCTCTGTCGCCTATGCCTGCGGATTCGGCGACTACAAGCAGATGGCCCTGCACATCCGCAAAGAATGGGGCCTCACCGCCCGAGAACTCCGCGACCAATTCAACCGCGGCTGAATCTCCCGCACGCCCAACCCAGCCTCAGCGGACAAGAATTCGCTCCAACACCGCCCGGCGCTCCTCCGGAAGATTAAAGCGAATGTCCACAGCATCCATCCTGTTTGCCCGCAGCACGGCACTTCTTTGCCGCAACCGGTTCGGGTCTTGCCGTGCCACGCCTTGAAAATCCGTCCCCACCGCGACGGGATGTAGGACGCTGCCGTCGGAAAAGACGCCGCGAAGCGACGACGCATCTTTTCTCGGCTCATTCAAACGCTACTGCCGGAACGTCAGCGCGTGGCAGAGGGCGACGGCGGCGGCGTCGGTTTCGTCAAGGCCGAGGGCGGCGTCGAGTTTGAGGATCCCGCGCAGTTGGCCGGCGACTTGTTCCTTGCTCGCGCGCCCGAAGCCGGCGACGGCCTGTTTGACGCGCAGGGGCGGGTATTCGAAGACGGGCGTGCCGCGCATGGCGGCGGGGGCGATGGCCGCGCCGCGGGCCGTGCCGAGGATCTGCGCGGTGCGGAAATTCTGCACGTAAATGGTCTCCTCGACGGCAACGTGCCGCACCGTGTAGCGGTCGAGGAGTTCCGCGACGGCGCGGGCGATGTGGCCGAGACAGTCGACGGCCGAGGCCTTTGCGGGGGCGCGCACGGTGCGGCTGAAAAGGAGGCGCCCGTTCCCCGCCCCGGCGAACTCGACGACCCCGAGGCCGGTTCCGCGCAGGCTCGGGTCGATCCCGAGGACGATTCCGTGAAAAGGCTCACGCGCGCCCATGGCCCGCAGCGTCTCCGCGCTCGGCTCGACGTCGCGGCCCGCGAGCTTGGCGGCCCAAAGGGTTCGTGCACTGCGTCTCGGCATCGGCAGTGACTATCCCACGAGCATGCGCACGCCCGCAAGGATGATAAAGCCCCACACGAGCGCCTCGAACCACGTCTGCCGGATGCGCGCCACAACCGGCCGCGCGATGAGCGCCCCGAACATCGCCACGGGCGCGAGGCTCAGGCTGACGGCGAGCGACTCCATGTGGATGATCCCGAGGTCGACCTGGAACGGCACCTTGAAGAGGTTGACGAGAAAGAAGCACCACGCCCCCGTGGCGATGAAGGCCATCTTGGGCAGGCCGACGGCGAGCAGGTAAAGCTGCGCGACGGGACCGGCGGCGTTGGCGATCATCGTTGCGAAGCCGCCCGTGACGCCCATCGATACCGCGAAGAAACTGCTTTCCGGGAGCCAATCCTCCGCCTCGCCGTTGCGCTTGCGCCACCACAGGCGCACAAAGTGCAGGGCCGTCATGACGAGGACGATGACCCCGATGAAGACCCGCACTTGCTCACTCGTCATGCGGGCGAAGACGGCATAGCCCGCGAGCACGCCGAGACACATCCACGGCAGGAGCTTCCACAGGTAGCGCCACGCCACTTCGCGCCGGTAGATATAGACCGCCACGATATCCGCGCTGATGAGCACGGGCAGGAGGAGACCGACGGAGGCCTTCGCGTCGAAAGTAAGCGCGAAGATCACGACCGTGAGGTTGCCCACGCCCGGCAGACCGCCTTTGCCGAGACCGACAAAGAGCGCGCCCAGCGCGGCGGCCGTCCATTGCCAAAGCTCAATTTCCATCACTCGAAAATGACATCGTCTTCCCGTTTAAAAACACCGTCCTCGACGGAATAGACGGCCCACTCGCCCCACGGACCACCCTCCGGCAGGGCTGTGCCCGTGGCGATGATCTGGGCATCCTGCGGCAGCGCGCCCCAGAAACGCTCGCGCCGCACGGGATCGAG
>SLLG01000357.1 GCA_007134215.1 Opitutales bacterium
CCGTTGCGCAGCGTGAGCCACGGGCTGCGCCGCATGGCGGCGTAGCGCCACGCGTCTGTCCCCGGCGCGTCGTCGAGCGGATCGGGATACCAGCCGTCCTTCGCCGTGAAGTCGGTGTTGAGGAGCGTGTCGTCGAGATCGAAGACGATACGGCGTCCGGCACCCATGCGTCGCCCCGCCTCGCGCACACCCGCCTCGAAGGGGTTCGCGCTCCGCAACGCCCCTTCGGTGAGCAGCGGCGTGGTGTCCACGCAGGCGGCGGCGGGCATCACCGCGCCGTCGGGCCGGCAGGCGGCCAGCGCCTCCGCCAGAGCGGCGTCGTCAGGCGCGGGCATCCGCGCCCTCCCCCGGCCCGAACCCGTCCCGGTGGCGCACGGCCCGCGCCGGGTTGCCTGCCACGACCGCGCCCGGCGCGACATTGCGCACGACGACAGCGCGCGCCGCGAGAATGGCGTAATCGCCCACCGCCACGCCGGGGCCGACAAATGCGTCCGCGCACATCCATACCCCGCGCCCGACGGTCACCGGCGGCGTCACGAGGGGAAGATTCGGCTTGGTGTAGTCGTGGCTGCCTGCGCAAATGTGGACATTCTGCGAGATGAGGCACTCCGGCCCGAGCGTGATCCTGCCGAGCGAATACAACTGCACACGCGGACCCACCGTCGTGTAATCGCCCACCTCGAGGTTCCACGGGTAGAAGACCTCCGCCGACGGGTAGAAGCGCACGGCGCGGCCCAGCTTGGCCCCGAACAGTCGGAGGATGGCGTTGCGCCAGCCGTAGAGCGGCCGCGGGCTCCAGCGGAAGAGCAGCGCCCCGGCGGCCCACAGCACCCGGCGCGCGAACACCCCGCCGGAGTAGTTGTCGTTCCCGCGGTGCGCGCGCGCGTCAAACGGTGGTGGTTTCACGGATGTCATCGGCAAAAATACACCCCCGACGAAACCCGCCCGCCGCTCCGTGCGCAAGCCCTTTGGGCGGTCCCGCCGACTCCGCGGTCTGACGGGTGCGGCTACGTTCGCAGTCGCGAAATACCGTTCCTTTCTTGCATCCGGTTCCACGAAAGCATCGTATCCTTCTTTCACAATGCGAATGCCCATGCTTGCTATGACAACGGCTGCCCTGCTTGCGGGCGCCGTGGTTTCACCGGCGGTCGCGGAGACGGCATTTACCCACGACACCACGTTGCTCCCGCGGGGTCCGTTCGCGGACGACGGGCTTGACGCCGTGCGCCTTGTGGAGGGCGCCTTCCGGCTGCTTTCCGATGGCGCAGTCTACCGTTCGGCGGCCGGTGGGTCGCGATGGAAGGCACGGAATTGAAGGCCTCCGCGGACGGCTCGGCGTGGGTAGCGGTCGAACCAGCCCCGGACGTACCCGGAACGGTCGGCGTGGCGACAAGAGTCCAGCCTGCGGCGGGCTCCGGACAGGCCCTCATCTTCATGTCCTACAGGACGAACACGGGGCCGCAGGAACAGATCGCCCTGCACAGCGACGACTTGGAAACATGGAAGGTCATCCAGCCGTTCAGCGTGCCGCCGGACGTTTTTCCCGTGTTTCTGACAGATCCGCGCATCCGGCAGTGGGGCGACGTCTTTCACCTTGCCGCCGAACACGCGTTTCATTCGCCGCCGGGCGCCGACTGGCGGGTGAACTACCTGCTGCACACGAAAGATTTCGAGGTTTTCAACGCGACCTTCACGGGAACCCAGGACCCCCGAGCGGAGCGTTTCACGGAGCCGTATCCGCACACCGCCGAAGGCAATGTATTCGGCCAATCCATCCGCCTTGAACTTCTCCCCGAAGACAATGGCAACGGTCTTCCCCTCGGGTTGGCCTTGAAGCGGACGGCGGACGGGACGACGGAACGGATCGATCTCGAACGCTCCGGTCCGTCGCGCCAGTTTCTCACAGGTTTCGCCAATCTCGACGTCTACCCCGTTGCGACCACGGCCACGACCGTCCGCGTGAGCCGCGACGGAGGGCGGACCTGGGAGGCCGTATTGAAAAGGGAAAGCGGCGGTATGGCATTTGACAGCAGCTCGTCGGGGCTCCCTAAAGTTTACGGATTTTTCAGCTTGGCAGAGATGGGTGACAGCATCTGGGCGGCCACCCGCGACAACGGCAATGGAAAAGCGGCGATTTGGAACCACGAGCCGGGCCGCCCAGAAATCGAAGAATGGTTCGTCGCTCGGGAAGTCCCGCCGGAGGCCTCCCGATTCTTCGGTCGCGTGGGCGGGCACCTTGTCATGGCTGGCGTGCGCGACGGTGAGACGGTTATCGAATGGACGGAATGGACCCCCGGCATCGGTATTACATGGGAAAGCCACGCCTTCCCCGAACCGATGTCACTCATACGCGTCCGCCAAATCAACGGCGATTTCTTTTTCGTCGGCAGCGAGTTCCGGGACGGCACACCGTTCGCGCGGGTGAAGCGCTCCCCTGATTTCCGCAACTGGGAGACAATGCTGACCAGAGAAGACGCCGGCATGGCTTTCCGCGATATTGCGCGGGTCAACGGGACATGGGTCGTCACGCGCGCCCGCGGAAGATCAGTGGCACTACCTCTTTCCGTAGAGCGCACCGGGCGCTGATCTTTACCCACACAAGTTTGCATGCGGACCGCGCCTTGCCAACGAAGCCTTGCCAACGAAGTTCAGCTGCCTCGCCGCCGGAGGCGACTGCCCCAAGGGGGCTGCGGATCACAGCGAAGGGTTGGCCGAAGCATGAGGCCTACCCTGGAAACCCGGCGATACCCCCGCTTCTACACCGAAGGTGTTGCGCAGGCGCGCGCGTTCCCCGCGGTCTGCGACCATCGTCCGCCGGCGCGAAAACCGCCTCCCATGTGCCCGCACGTTCGCGTGCCCCGGCTCTTGGCTCTTGACGGACCGTCCGCTCGCGCGTGCTCTCGGGTGATGGCCGATCTGCGGCACGCAAAACTCTACGGGATTCTCGATACCGGCTACACGCCGCGCGGGCGCTGGCAACAAACGGCGCGCGCGCTCCTCGAAGGCGGCGTCGGCATTCTGCAAGTCCGCGCCAAAGGGGCTCCGGCGGCGGAGGTCGAAGCCCTCGCGCGCGAAGTGTTGCCGCTCTGCGCGCACGCGGGCGTGCCGCTCATCATCAATGACCACGTCGATGTCGCGGCCCGCCTGCCGGGCGCGGGCGCGCACGTGGGGCAGGACGACATCGCACCCGTCGAGGCGCGCGCCGTCCTCGGGCCGGGCCGGATTCTCGGTCTCTCCACGCACTCGCCCGCACAGATCGCCGGTGCCCTCGAAAACGCCCGCTACCTCGACTACTTTGCTGTCGGGCCCGTTTTCGCCACGCCGACCAAGCCGACCTACGAACCCGTCGGCCTCGAACTCGTCGCCCACGCCGCCTCGCTGTCACCTCCCCTTCCCTTTTTCTGCATCGGCGGCATCAAAGAGAACAACGCTGCACAGGTCTGTGCCGCCGGGGCGCGCCGCCTCGTCGTCGTCTCCGGTCTTCTCCTTGCGGACGATCCCGCCGCCGCCGCCCGCGCCTTCCGGCGCATCCTCGACACGGCGGAGGCATGATCGAGCGCGCGGGGCCGTCCGGCATGAGCGCGTCCGGGAAAGTCGAGGATAGGGATTGATTTGTCGAATGGTTACTCCCTTAATCGCGGAAACCTGTTCATAGGGCTGCAAATGACGATCGGCGAGCGACTGGAGGAAGCACGAAAACGCAAGGGTGTCTCGGTGCGGGAGGCGGCGGAAGCCACCAAAATCCGCGGAGACTATCTCCTTGCTTTTGAGGCGAACAAATTCGAGGAGATCCAACTCCCGGACATCTATGTGCGCGGCTTCCTCAAAATCTACGGCCGTTTTCTCAAGGCCGATCCGGAAAAGCTGGTCATCGATTACGATGCCCGCATGGCGCGCCGCTCCAGTGGAGGCGATTCGCACGCCGCTCACCGCGAGTCCCTCGGGCGCATGGAGCTTCCGCAGGACGACGATGCCGATGACGGGGATTCCGCCGCGGAGAGCCGGAACGCCCCCGCGCGCCTCCACACCCCACCTCCGGTTTCCGCCACGGACGAGTTGGCAACGGAGCGCCCGCCCCCGGCCGAGAGCGACAACGCGCTTTACATCAAAATCGCCGTCATCGGCGTGAGTGTCGGCGTCGTCGCCCTCCTGCTCGTTCTCCTCATCAGCCTCATCCGCTCGCCCGACGTGCCGCCGGACGACCGCCCCGCCACCGCCGCCGAAGAGCCGGCGGACGCTCCGGGCCGCGACATCGTCCTGCGGGCGACCGGCGATGTCACCGTTATTGTCGAGCAGATTTCGGACCGCCGTCGCCTCTTCCAGGGATCGCTCAACGCGGGCGACGCCGTATCGCTGGAGCGCGAAGGTCCGGTCTCCATCCGATTCACCGACGGCGAGGCACTCGTCATTGAGCGCAACGGCCGCGAGGTGGCGGTCGGCGCCGCCGGCCCCGGTCGGACCCAAATCCAGTAGGCGGAAACCGGTCCGCCTTCCGGCGCGCGCGCGTCACGCCGGGAGCGTGACTATATACCGCGCCGCGATGTGGAGCACCAGCGCCGTCGCCAGCGCCGCCGCCACATCATCGGCGACCACCCCCGCTCCACCCGGCCATTTCTGCAGCCGCCCGATCCCGAGCGGCTTGGCGATATCAAAAAACCGGAAGAGCACAAACCCCGCGAGGACCCACGCCCAGACATAGCCGCTCGCCTCCATCCACGGGCGCAGGCCGAGGAAGCACAGGGGCACGGCCACCAGTTCGTCGAGGACGATTTCGCCGGGATCGCGCTTGGCGAGGCGTGCCTCGGCCTCACCGCAGAGAACGACGGCAAGGTAGACGAGGAGGGCACCGAGGAGAATCTGCGCGGGGAGCGGCAGGTGGTAGAAGGCCACCGCGTAGAGCGCCAGCCCGCCGACCGAACCCACCGTGCCCGGACCCTTGCGCACGCGCCCGAGGGGGCCGCAGCGCGCCGCTTCGACAACCCACCGGTCGGGCAGCAGACGTGCCCATGCGAACAACGGATGATTGCGCGGGTCCGTCATTTCCGCGAGTTGGCGAAGAACACCCCCCCGTGGCGCGCAAGGTAGAGCGCGCCCGACTGGATCGTCAGCACGGCTGCGAGGAGGAAATACAGATACCCGTTGAGAAAGACAAATTCGATCCAGAGGCTCAGGTCGCGCCCAAGCCAGACCGTGAAATCGCGCTCGAACATGGGCACGGCGAACAACACGCAAATCGCCGTCGTCTGCCAGATGGTCTTGCGCTTGCCCGCTTTCTCAGCGGCGAGCACGATGCCCTTGCGCGCCGCCACGACCCGCATCCATGTGATGCCTAGCTCGCGGACAGTGATGAGAGCAACGAGCGGCACGGTGAGCCAGACCGGCGTGAGGATGCCGAGGTAGACGAGCAGGACGAGCGCTCCGAGCACCATCACCTTGTCCACCGTGGCGTCCATGATCTTCCCGAAATTGGTCACATAACCGTATTTCCGGGCCATCCATCCGTCGACAAAGTCCGACACCGCACCGTAGAGAATGGCGAGAAACGCGAGCGTCGCCGCCCCTGTCCACGGCTCATGCACGAGCCACACCAGCGCGACCAAAACCGCGATGCGCGAGAAAGTGATGATGTTGGGCAGGTGTCTCATTCCCCGGAAAATTCACCGCTTACCGCGAGAAGATAGCGCCGCGCGCCAACCGCACAAGTTCGGCGCGGCCGCGTCAGTCCGCTCCGCCGTCACGCTTCGGTGCGGGCTGTCCCTCCGGCGCGGTTTCCGCCGCCGGTCCGGCGGGCCCCTCATCCGCGCCTTCTTCGGGTGCGGACGATGCCGGCGGCGGCGGTTTGGGTTCGGGCGGCGGCGCGGGTTCCGCAGGCTCCGGCGTCGGTTCGGCAACAGGTTGCGGACCGGACTCCGGCGGCGGCGCGACGGGATCCGGCACGGGCGCGGTTTCCGCGGGCGGCGGTTCCGGATCGGGAGCGGGCACCGGCTCAGCGGGCTCGGCGGGCTCGGCGGGCTCAGCGGGCTCAGCGGGCTCAGCGGGCTCAGCGGGCTCGGTGGAATCCGGCGCGACGGAAGTGTCCGCCGGCTTTTTCGCAGGTTCTTCCGCCGGCTTTTCCGCAGGTGCCTCGACAGGCGGCGCGGACGCTTCGGGTGCCTCCGGCGGCGCGGGTGCCGCGGCGGGCTTCGCCTTCACGGACGGCGCCTCCTTCGCGGGTTTTCTTTTCTTCGCGGCCTTTGCCTTCGGCGCGGGGCCATCGCCGCCTTCCTCGTCGCGCATTGCGGGCACAAAAAGGCGACCGTCGCTGTACTCAATCACGTATCCGGAGCTTACCAGATACTTCAGCTCGCGCTTGAGGTTGAGGAGCTTCTCTTTGTCGGTCTCGCTCAACGCTTCAAGACCGCCGCCCTCCGGCTTCTCCGGAATCTCGATGCCGAGGTACTGGCGGGGCAATTCCTTTTCCGGGAGTTCCGGGTGCGCCTCGATGAAAGAAATGAGGTCGGCGAGGTTGTCCGCCATCACCTCGTCCGGCTTGCGGAAGCGGCGCTTCACGGCGCAAACGTAGCTCACGCCCTTCGAACCCTTTTTGTAGACGGCGAAATTGAGTCGGCGCAGGCGGCCGCGCAGGTGGTTGGCGGTATCCAGCGGAAAGCGCAACTGGCGCTCGTGGAGCACCTCCAGCGACTTGCGGATCGGGTCCTGTTCGGGGAGCAGGGGGATCGCCTTGCCCGTAAAGCGCGCCGAATAGGCGGGCCGCACCACCTTGTCCTTCGCGTGCGAGAGTAGGTAGTAGCGGGCCGTCTCGAGCGAGTCGAACTCCCGTTTCTCGCCACCGGAAAACTCCTCTTTGAGCGTATAATGCATACGCTTCTTCATTTTCTCCAGCCATGCGTCGATGACTTCCTGCTCGCGCACCGTCTCCATGCGCTCGCGGAAGCGCTCGAAGCTCATGTGCGGAAGCTTGGAGGCGTGGTGTTCCTGGCAGATCGCCTGAAAACGGTGGTAGTTGGGCGGGCCGAGAAGCTCGCCCGTGATGCCGCACCGGTGGACCATCTGAAAAGTTCCCGCCGGAGGATCGACCTCGCGCTCCTCGACATCGAAAAACTGCTCCAGATAGTGGTTCAGGACATGCTCCGAGGCCTCCCGCTCCGAGAGGAAGGGCAGACCGTCCGGCACCGACGCCCAGAGAATGGCGGATTCGCCCTCCTTCTGGTCCGGGTGTTTCGCGACGCAGACAAAACGCTCCGGCTTCTCCAGAATGACACGCGCGATTTCGAAAAGCTCGTAGGTCCGGCAGGAATGGCGCATGGCCTGCGCGAGTGCCTTGAACGGGACATCGTCCGGATAAAAATCCGCCTCGATGACAGGTTCGAAAGGCACCTGGGGGGCAAAGTCGCCGTGTTGACGCCGGGGACCGCGCTCGCGCGCATCGCCGCGGCGCGGGCCGCCGCCTCCTTCACGCGAACGCGCCGGACGCGCTCCGCGCCGGTCGCGCCGGTCGCCTCCTTCGCGGCCACGCGGATCGCGCCCGCGGTCCTCGCGGACGGATTTGGGCATACGCGGTTTTGGCGTGTTGCCACTGCCCCACGAAGGTCCGAGGGACAAACCCTGCAAACCGCTCAAGTCAATGGAGCTGTCTCCACCGCTCTTCTTTTCTGGCTTCTCTTCAACCATCCTACAGCACTCGGGAAGCGCGATTCACCGACAAATCCTGCTATACGTCAAGCCCGCATCGGAGTCGAAGTCCCGCCAAGGCGCAAACATGGTTCTTAGCAAATATGCTGCCATTTTCGAATATTGAGGCTCGTTGCCCTTCTTTGCGCGGCAGACTCTGGACTGAGCCGTGGCTTTGAGATTCCGCGCTACCCAACCGGAATCGAACAGGAGGCAGCGGAACCTTCCAACGGCAATTCTTCAAGACAGCGACACCTCGAACCCGTCGCTGCGACTAGAAATGGCTCTATCGATCACGAGGGCGAGACGATCATCCGTGCCCTTTGTCGCTAGATCAATAGCGCACCCCGTGTCCCAGTCTATTGCAATGCCGTTCTTGTTTGCGTGGATCAACAGGTCAACGACTTCGGAAGGGTTTCCACCGGCCAGATAGTGCACTTCGATACTGTCCAGGCATACATTCAACTCGTTCGCCTCAGCTTTTCTGTATGCACAGATCAGCCGCGAGGCAGGTGATCCCCGCATACTCATGAAAAGACGCTCCTTCAGGAAAAGACTCATACTGCTGGCATCGGACAGATTTTATTTGTGCACGACCAAACCGCTTTGAAGCGGCGGGCGTCATCCTGCGGTGAAATTCGAGGGACCGGGCACGGTTTTGTCAATGAGACTCTTGAGGATTCTCCGCCTCCGGGTGCCCGAACGCGGCACCGTCGTCCGCGTCCGCCGGGTCGACGTTTGCCGCAATCCTCGCGCCCCTACGGTTCGAAGCGGAATCCCTCGCCGGGCTCGTAGGTGAGGACGTGGAGACGGCGCTCGCGGGCGGGAAAGGACCCCGTCCAGACCTCCGGCTCGCTCTCCGGGCCGCGGCGCAGCTCCACTCTGGCGTCCACCCAGCGGCCCGGTTCCAGCGGGAGGCGTATTTGGTCGATGGCGGGACCGTCGCGCGAAACGCCTTTGGCGCGGAAGGATGGCTCGTGCGCTTCTCCGTCGAGAACGAGACGCACGGTCACGGGATGGCGCGCGGGTTTTTCCGTGACGCGCCCGCGCATGTGCACGGGGCGGGCGGAGTCGGCTTCGGGATCGAGTTCCGCGACGGCTTCGGGATCGCCAAAGACCTTGAAGGAGAAAACAAATTCCGGATGCGCCGGGGTCGGATTGGACACCTCCAGATGACTCGGGGTGACGACCGCGCCCGTCAGAATCGCGAGAAAGAGGCCAACGGCTGCGGACGCGCGCCACTGTCCCGGCCCGGCTGCGGTCTTTCCCCGGACCTCAGGCGTACCGCCTTTGCGGAATTCCGCCGCCGCCCGCCGGAATGCCCCGGCACTTCCCGGATCATACGGCAAAACCCGCCAGCTCTCCGAGGCAATGCCGGCGCGCGCCGGACGGAAGTGCGGCTCCCGCGTTCCCTCCATGCGGGCAAGCGGCCATGCGTTGCCGTCGCGGGCGGGTGACTCCGCCGCCGTATCGTGAACAATCAATACACCCGCCGCGCCGCGCCGGAACAATTTCTCGACAAAGCGCGGACGCACCCAGCTCGCCGTGGGCACAAAGTAGACCGCGTATCCGGGAAGCCTGTCCTCCCACACACGGCGCCGGAAATACGGCAGCCCGCCGTCGATATCGCCCGCGACCAAGGCGATCCACGGTGCCTCACCCTTCTCGGTTCGTTCATCCGCAGCCGCGAGAATCGCCTCTTCTTCCGCCTTCACGGAGAACCACGGGAGGTCCATCGCCTCCGAGTCACAGGATCCCACACACACCGCGCAGCCGACACAGCGGACCGGGTCCACATACGCCCGCGCCGCAAAGGGTTTGCCGTCTGTGCGCGGCAACATGGTCACGGCGCCGTACGGGCAATCCTGCACGCATTGGGTACAGGCGTGGCAGCGTGTCTGCGTCACCACCGTTTGTATCGGCGAGAGAGGCGTGGCGACCTCCCCTTCCGCCGATATTGGCCGGGGCTTCCCGCAGCGTCCGAGAATCCACGGGATCCCGGCCGCCAAACCCAACGTAAGCGCCGCCGCCAGCCACAGACCGGCGTCCGTCAGGCGCAGGGCAAGCGCCAGCGGCGTGAGGTACCATGCATCGACCGTCAGTCGCTCCGCCTTCACCGCCATTTCGGCGGGCACGTCGAGCGGCGCGGGAAAGAGAATCGATACGACGCCGAGCGCGGCGACAAGCGCCCACGCCAGCTCCTTGCGCGGCAACAACCGCACGCGCGTGACCCTCGCCAAATGGAAGACCAGCCCCACCGCGATCATGAGGGGCAGGAGCATGTGCAGAAAGAAGACGACAAAAAAGAGCAGGCTCGGCACAAGGCGGTCCGCGACATACAGGCGGCTCATCGGCTCACCGACGAGCGGCACGGCATCGAAGAAGCGCATCGACGTCACCGCCACCTGCTGCGCCGGTTGGTCCCAGACCAGCCAGTAACCCGTCCAGCCGATGAACCACATGAGGCTGATGAGAAACACGCCCGAGACCCATGGAAGCCACCGCGCGCCCGTGAACTTGCGCGCGAGAAAGGTCCGTCCCGCGTGCACGAAGAGCAGGAGCATGATGAGGTCCGACGAATACCGGTGCATCGCCCGCATCCATCCGCCAAAGGTCCTTCCGTGGATCGCCTCAAGAGAGGTATACGCATATTGCGTGCTCGGCGAATACCAGAAGAGCATCAACACCCCCGTGACCACCGCCACGAGGATCGCGAGATTGGCCGCCTGTCCCGATTGCGCGAGCGGATTGAGGTCGTCGGGAATCCACCGGCGCACACACCCGTCGAAGCGCCGCACGACGCGCTCCGCGCACACGAATGCGCGTTCGCCCCGCACTTCGGGCAACGGTGGCGCGCTCTGCGCGTTCGCGTCTTTTGCTTCTGGTATCATTGGGGGGAACTGCAGACGAAAGTGGAAGCGCCGTCCCGCTGCATTGCCGACGGCTCAGTACGCGGCATCCCGCCGCTTCCACTTTGATCCTGCCCGGCTCAGGGGCGCTTGGCCACTGCGGGCGGCGCGCTCCGTTGCCGGGCCTCGCGCACGAGAGACACCGTCGCTTCCCGCACCCACGGCGCGTGCCGCGGATCGAGGTTGAAGCGGTAGGCGATATAGCCGTCGGCATCGATGAGGATGAAGAGATTGGCGTGGTCGATCACGCCCGTACGCTCGTTGAAGAAGGCCGAAAAATGGTAGCGCTTGATCAGCTCCGCCATCACTTCCGGCTCGCCATTGAGGAAGCGGAATTGCGGGTACGTGAAATTATAGGCATCGCTCACCGCCGCCATCACTTCCTTCGTGTCGCGTTCCGGATCGAGGGAGATGGCAAGAATTTGAAGATCCTCACGGATTTCATCGGGCAATTCGTCGAGCAGCGTGCGCAACTCGATGAGGAGCATCGGGCAAGAGTCCGTGCAATGCCCGTAGACGCCCGTGATGAGGACCGTCCGTCCGCGGAAATCCTCCAGCCGCGTCTCCGCGCCGCGTTGATCATGCAAGGCGAAAGGCGGCGGCGTAATCTGTGTGCGGATACGCTCGCCCGGAAACGGCAATGCCTCCGCCTCCGCCGCCTCGCCGGGAACCCCGTATAGGTAGAGCGCCCCGAGCGCCGCGACGGCCGCCGCCACCCCCGCCGAGGCGGACATCCTCTGCGCACGCCAGCCCGTAATGCTGAACAACTCGCGCACACTCTTGCGCCAGAGGGCCAGCACGATTCCGGTGATAAAGACCGGTTCGAGCAGCATCACCCAGACATACGACCACTCCATTCCGCCGGTGCGCGTATCGTAGCTGAAACACCACACCTTGAACTCCACCGCGAACCGGCTCCACGGGCCCGACCCCTCGGGTGCGAAGAGCACGGCGAGGAGAAAGGCCTCATAGAGCACGGTTACGGTTATGAGAAAGGCCGGCAGTCCGGCGCCGGTGAAGAAACGGCCCAAGGCGGTGTCGCGGTCGGGATTGGAGTCGGTTCGGTTCATGGTATTCGGTGCCTGAGAGCTGCGGTTGTTCGTCACTGCACCGGCCAGACGTCGGCCAGCGCCTTCCAGTTGGCGAAGTAATACACGGCGAAGCAGAGGAGGAACACCGAGGTAAGCGCCATAGTGCCCTTCATCGCCCAGTGCGCGTGCGCGAGGCTGCCGGGCTTTGCTTCCACCGTCGACTCCGCCACACCCCAGTCGGCCATGGCGCGGCCTTCGATCTTCCTGCCGAAGAGCACGGTGCCCACGCACATGAGGACGAAGGCGACGAGCGAAAAGACGGCGATGATCGCGCCGATGCCCATGAGCCCGAGGAAGAGATGGGCGGCGGGGCCGTAGGCGCCCGCGTATTCGATGTCGTGCACGCGGCGGGACACCCCGAGCGAGCCCGCGAAGGACATCCCGAAGGAAACGAGAAGGATACCGCCGCCGAAGAGCCAGGGCTGCACCCGCGCCATGCCGCGCCAGATGAAGTCGCGCTGGAAAATGAGCGGAATGACGTAGTATGTCAGCCCCATGAAGGCGAGGGTCGTGCCGCCGACAACCGTGGCGTGGAAGTGCCCGGGGATGCGCATCGTGTTATGCGCGATGATGTTGATCTGCTGGGTACCGAGCGTGACCCCGGTGATCCCGCCGACAAAACCGAAGATCACGAGCGAAAGGGCCGCCGCCGAGAAGCCGGGGTTGCGCCACGGCAAGGCCGTGATCCATCCGAAGATGCCGCGCGAATGACCCTTCTCGCGCATGGCGATCTCCACCGAGGCGGGGACCGTGAAGGCGTGGATCATGGAGGCGAGAACGGCCAGGTACATGGCGTAGGACGTGTTCCACATCTTCCATGCCGGGCTCACGCCGGGATCGACGAGGAGGTGGTGGGCGGCGGCGAGGTTGATGAAGAGAATGTAGAGGATGAACGCGCCCCGGCACACCGTTTCATTGACCGGCTTGGCTCCCACCGCGAGGTAGCCGATCAAATACCAGATGGCGACCATGGCGGCGACGTTCACTTGCTGCGACATGTGGCCGAGCCCCCACCAGATCATGCGGTACCACATGGGATCGGGTTCGGGCGTCCAGCCCAGCGAATACGTGAAGGTCGGCACCATGACAATGGCACCGTGCAGGAGCGTGATCACCGCAATCACAGCCGCCGCCATCGCCCCGTAGGTCACCAGCGGCAGCGATCCTTCATAGGTCTTGTCACGTTTCGCGATAAACAGCGTGGCGAAGAAATTGAATACGGCAATGAGCGTGCCCACCGCGACAAGAATGATGCCGAGATAGAACAGCGGGTGCGCGAGGAGCGGCAGATAGCTCGTCATCATGACGTCTGCTTTTCCCTGGAGAATGACGACATTGGTCATGACCGCGCCGACGAGCATCATGCCGAAGGAGACCCACGCCACCGGTCTGGAGAAGAGCCTCGACTTCAAGGGAATCGTCGCGGCGAAATAGAGCACCGCCACCTCGAAGAAGAGGATCCAGAAAATGAGCATGTTCAGCCCGTGGAACGTGATGATGCGGTAGAACCAATCGACGGGCAGCAGGTGCACGGCCTGCCAGCGGGTGAGCGCAAGGAGGATCGCCGCGATACCCCCGAGAAGGAGAAAGACGAGCGCCGCGACGGCGTTGAGCTTGATAAAGCGCTGCGCGGCGAGGCACACCTTGAGGCCTGTCGTGCCGCAGGTGCGGCTGTCGGCGCCGGGCGAATCGAGGGCAGCGGAGTTTGTCGATACTGTGGACATGGTCGGGATTCCTTTGCTTCTGGTTGGGCGGCTCATTCCACGATGATCTTGCCGATCATCCGGTCGTGCCCGATGCCGCAGAACTCGTTGCAGATGATGGGAAACTCCCCGGTTGTCGTCGGGGTCATCGTGATGACGTGGTCATAGCCGGGGAGGACCTGGAAATTCATGTTCATCGGTTGAAGGGAAAAGCCGTGGTTCAGATCGGTGGACGACATGTGGATGCGGTAGGTTTCACCCTCGCGCAGTTTGAGGATCGGGTACCAGTCCCACATGCGGGCGACGAGGTAGGCGTCGCTTCCCGGGGCGGGTTCGACCACGGGCACACCGTCGATCTCGCCCACACGGTTGTCGGCGACAAACTGCTGCGTGCGTTCCATAAAGGCCTCGGCGCTCACGGCGTAGGTCTCGCCCTTGGCGTTCTGCTTTCCGCGGAAGTGCCAGTAGGGCATCATCAGGCTCATGACGAAGCACCACACAAGGGCGACGCCGATCCAGAGTTTTTCCGCGCCTTCGGGGGCGCGGAACCAGTTCTTCTCAGGTACATGAAGGCTCATGGGAGGATTCCTTTCGGCGGACGGTTACGGAAGCGGGGCGGGCGGGATCATGAGCAGTTCGATCCACCCCCAGAGGGTGTAGGAAAGGAGCGGGATCACCACTCCGAGGACGAGGAGCAGCCATGTGTTGTCCATGAACCGCTTGAGCCAAGGATCACGTTCTTCAGTTTTCATTGTTGTATTGGTTTTTGGTTGATTCCGGACGACGGCAGCGGCAGGTGCACCCGCCACCATCGAAAGACTTCGCGCAGAATGAGAACGAGGAAGAGCACGCCCCCCGCCGCCGCGAGGAGACCGCCGGTCCCCATGAGGCCGAGACCGGCCAGTTCGCCCGCGCCCCGCACCACTTGGTCGGCGCCGTATTCCTTGCGCCCGAGACCGTAGAGCCCGCCGATGCCAAAGCCGACGGCAAAGAGCGCCTGGCCGCCGCCGAAAAGAAACATCTGGAGGCGAGCCCGCCGCCAGAACGCCGCGCACAAGCCGCCGCGCCCGTCCCGCCGGGCGGCGTCGGCGGCAAATAGAAAAGCGCCTGCCATAAACGCCACGGTCACACCGCCGAGAGCGGCATGGTAATGGGCGGGAATGAGGGTCGACGATCCCCGGATCATCGCGCCGAGAAGGAAGCCGAGGAGGGTGAGACCGGCGCTGGCGTAGAAAGCCGCGAGAAGCGCGGACTGTTCGGTCGTGGACGGCTCAGTGCGCGCGCGCAGGCGGACGAATGTCCAGCCGAGGACAATGAGCACAACGGGAAAGATCGCCCAGCGCATGAGCTGTGTCGACCCGTGGATGTAGTGATGCTGCCACGCGGGGACGACGGCGAAAAGCGGAACCAAGGCATGGGGAAGGACAAGCAGGGTGAAGAGCACGGCAGCGGTCCGCGCGGGCAGCACGTTTCGCCCCGTCAACCGCCGGACAATCCAGAGCCAGACGGCGAGCATGGCACATACATTCGCCACTTGGAGAACATGGCCCGCCCCCCACGCGGAGAACTCGAAATACGCGAGGCGGCCCGTGCCGTCCGGTATCCACAACTGCCCTCCCAGCCACGCCGCGCCCGCGAGAAGCAACGCGGCGAGGGCGGCGCGCAGCGCCGCGGCGGCCTCGGCGGAGACCCCGCCCGCGGTTGTCTGTGCGCGCACCACGAGACTGGACGCATGAGCGAATACCGCGAAAAAGAACAGCCCGAGGCCGCCGAGAAACAACCAGTGGTCGATAACGGGAATGTAGTTGGCGAGGACCGGTTGCGCGCCGGGCACGAGTGCGCCGCCGAGCATCAGGACCACACCGGCGACCGCCGCTCCGAACACCCGCCTGTTTACAGCCGCCGCCGCTGTGCCGAACGCCCGCCACGTTATGGCGGCGATAAACGCGTGGAACCACACGGCGAGGGCGAGGTTCACGTGCACCACAAGGCAGCGCTGGAAGAACAGCGGATCGGCGATAAACGGAGAGATCCACGGTATCCGCCCGAGGACGACACCCAACGAGAGGAGCCCCGCGAGAACGAGGCTGACGACCGCCAGCGTCATCCAGCACCGGGCCATGCCGGGAATACGCCACCCCCCGCGCGCTTCCGCAGGCACGGCTTCCGGAGC
>SLLG01000004.1 GCA_007134215.1 Opitutales bacterium
TCCCTTCCTGCGAGGCGACAAATTCTTTCACCATTTTGGCTTTGTGACTGGGATGTCCGTCGACGATGAGCATCACCGGCGACTGCGAGCCGTGCATGAGTCTCTTGAGAAACTCGATGAAGGTCGCGGCGTTGACCCTCCCTTCAACAACCATGAAGCGCAGCTGCGCGCGCAGGGCATGCCACCCGCCCTTTGAATACATCGCGAGCCTGTCGTAGACCGTCGTCCTGTTCACGCCGAGCGCCGCAGCCACATCCGCGGGGTTCTGCCCGGCCTGGACGGCTTTGACACCGCGTATGCGCAGTTCGGTGAGTTGCATGTCCCCTATTCGCGGTCCCCTCCCAATGAAAAGCGGTCGATTATCTCGCCGTCTTCGCTGACCACTTCGAAATCAAGAGTATCCGGGTGAATCGTCATAATAATGGCATGACGCGTGCCTTCGGCGTGTTCCAGATACCAGGTTGTCTCCGGATCGTGCACGGTCCGGGTGTGCACGCCCCAGGCTCCGTCGCCGACATAAACGATTCCGTCATCCGGCGACACCTCCAGACCGCGAATGGGCGGGGTGCGCTTATAGGTGTGGTCGTGATTCTCAAAAGCGACCTTGATATTGTCCCGGGCATCGAACAAGGGGATCCAATGCTCACGCACCAAACGCGAGATGCGACCCTCGTAAGAGCGATGCGAGGGAAAGGCCGGGACATGATAAACGGGCATCACATGTCGCTGCCCGGTGCGCTCCCCAAGCACTTTTTCGAGCCAGTCGGTCTGTCGGCCCGGAATCAGATTGGCGTGGCCTGTATCGAGGATAACCAGGGATAGGTATTCACCGAAATCGAGGGATGCATACCCGGGTAGCCCTGGGAAGGCAAAGAGTTGGTAAAAATAAGGTCCGGTCGCCAAACGCCACGCATCACTATCGTCGAAGTCAGGATGGTTGTCGGCATAGCCGCGGGGCACTTCATGATTGCCGATAGCGGCGACAATGGGGACGATGCGGCCGTCTTCGCCGACCAGACCCTCGGCATTGGCCTCAAACCACTCGTCCCAGCGATAGAGGCGGTCTTCGCGTCCGTCGGCGTAGGCAAAATCTCCGCCCCAAATGACAAAGTCCGGATCATAGGCCATGGCTTGGCGGTTGGTGGCGAGCATCCAGTCCTTGCGGTGACGGGTATCGCCCCCGACCGCGACAACCAGGGGGCGGCTCAGGGTTTGCGGCATGGTCCGGAAAGCGAAGGTTCGCCCGCTTTCATTGATGCGGAAACGATAGAGAGTGTCCGGCTGAAGGTCTTCCAGCTCGACACGATGTCTTGTCGTCGCCCGCCATGCCACCATGGCGTGTCGGTCCGCCGTGACACGAACCCGTTCTTCGCTGCCATTCACCCAGTATTCCAATTCGTGGGTATGGTTCCGCGGCGTTTTCAAGTAGACGGGATCCACCGTCACATAGTCGAGCAACCGGTCACCGGCATTCACGGTAATGCTTCCCAAACGTTTACCGGAAATTTCGCGGGGAACTTCGAAGGTGGCGATGGCGGCGTGGCCCTCCCTGTCAAGGGTCGTCTCTCCAAGTTGTTTTTGCCCGGCACGGAAGGAGACCTCCTGTCCGGCGAGTTCAGGACCACCGTAAACAATGATTTGTATGCGCGCTTGTGAATCCTCCAGGCCCACTTCGAGGTGCCGTGGCGGAGGCACCTCCTCGACCAGTTCCAGAGGCATAACCAGAGCCGGATCGGCGTGGGTCATATTTGTCGGCAACCAACCTAGAAATCGACGGTCGCCACCGTGCTCAGAAAACGAATAGAGATGGATTTGATAGGCGAGGGTCGTCCCGGGACGGGCATCGAGGCCAAGAATTTCCCATGGGTAACGAAAACCTACGAGGTAGCCGTCTTCCGAAGGAGTTACGGCAAAATCCACGGAGATTTCGGCAAGATCCTCTCCCGAGCGGTGGTCCCGGGTGCCGAACCGGGGTTCATTTTTTTGCGGATCACGGCCCGGCGCGAGGAGGGTTTGGATACGCTCCTCCGAACCAACTCCGGTGGAAACAAAACTCATTACCGAGTCCCCTTCCCACAATCGTTCATCGTTCGCGCTTTCCACCGGGCTAGGGTCCTGCACCCGCACCCAAACCATCAGGCCTTCCTCGTTCCAGCCCATACGCATTTGCGCTGAAAAAACCTCTGCATCATGGCGAAGATAGTCCATCGTGGCAAAGGTTTCCACTTCCAGGACGCCGTCCTCGGGCCATTCGCTGAGAGGCAGTATGCCGATACGGGGAATGCTCACCGGCAGTTTCGGTTTGATTTTCTGGTCCGCGGCAAGTGCAGGCTCATGCCCGGGTTCGAGCCACTGCACGGTCATGGTCGTGCTGGGGTCCCGCTGCCAAGTGAGGAGAAGCGTGTCCTCGTCGGGTGCCGGAGGAGGACCCTCGGTCGCCGGCAAAATACACGCCGCGATGAAGGTGAAGAGAAGAATGCTTGAATGGAATTTCATCGTTGGGTGTTGGGTTTACAGGTTCACCGCAAGCAGATGCGGGAGATCGGGTTCAGGAAAGGGGAAGGAGTTCGGCAGAGGCTACACTTGAAAACCAATGGAAAGAGATCGAAAGTCAAGAGGAAGAGCGAGCCTGTCCACCGCGTAATCGATTATGGCGATTGGGCGGGTCGGGAGGCGTCGGCCGGCGAGGCGCAGGTTGAGAAGCGCGCGTCCCGGTTCGGGCGGCGGGGCGGAAGTTCTTGACGCCGCACGCATGCAACACTTATACGGGAGAGTAGTTCGTTTGATGCTTCTTTGGTGGCCGGAAACTTTGCGCGGAGGGCCGGTCACCGTTCGGCTCCTCCCTCCGCTGTTTTCGCTCTCTGGTATTCTCGATTTCGTTTTTACCCCGCGTATTCGCCGCTGCCGGCTGGTTCCGGCGGCGCAACGCCTCTCCTTCAGTTTATTGTTATGAGTTTCTCTCTGCGGTTTCCGTTGGCCCCGGCCGGCACGCTGTTGGTTGCCTGCGCGCTGCACGGGGCGATGGACGTGGAGGTGCAGTCGCTCGGATGGACGCGTGATTACGTGATCGCGGCGGACCACCGCGGGACCGTCGGCGCGGAGGCGTCCGTGCGGTTCTCCGTGCCCGCCGGGGCGGGGGCGTCCGCCACTTACCGCTTTGCGTGGCGGCTGGAGCGGGAAGACGGCGGGGTGTGGCTGCCGGTGGCTGTCGACGGCGGGGCGGGGCCGCAGCAGTGGGTCTATTCGGTGCCGTTTGACGTCGACTTCGCGGCGTCGCCGGGGGCGCAGAATCAGGGCTTTTTGCCGGATTCGCCGCTCGTGCCGGTGTCGGCGCTTTCGCCCTACGAGGATCACCGAGTGGTCTTCCAAGTGGAAGAGGAGAGCGGCGGAGGATGGACGGTCGCGGAGGGGCCGGAGACCACCCCGGCGGAACGGCTCTTCCACTTTACGAATACGCAGAGCACCGACCCCGCGCTCAACGTCATTGCAGTCCTGGAGTCGGTCACGCCGCAGCGTGTGACGCTCGTCGAATCGGTCGCAGGACTGGAGACGTTTTCGGCGGAGGCGGAGTTTACGCTGCGGCGCTACGACGGGTTCGTGGACAATGCCGAACTCAATCCGGTGACGGTCTACTTTGAATGGGCGCTGGTGCGCGAATTGGACGACACGACGGCGGCCACCGGGGTGTTGAGCGCGAATTTCAACGTGTGGAGCCACGACGCGAACGAGCCGTCGGAGGCGCCGTTTTCTCACCTCCTCGAGTTCCGGCCCGCTCCGCCGCTCGATTCGACGCAGGGACGCTTCCGGCTGGAGGTGACGATCTCGCACGAGGAGCGGGCCTCGCCCCTCGTCATTCGCGACGGAAATACGGTGGACTCCGCGGCGGAGTGGTACCTGCATTTCACCGGACTGCTGCGCTTCGACACCATTGAAACGCGTGTCACCGCGCTGGCCGCCCCGCCGGGCGCTCCGCATTCGAACCCGCCGGCGGACCTGCTCGCCATGATGGCGATCGACGAGGGAGAGCTTGTCGGTTCGGAGGCCTACACGTTTTCCGCCCCCGCCGGGCTGGAGGTCCGCGTCGACGGCGACGGGACAGCGCACTACACGGGCGCGCAGGGAGCCGTCACGCTGGCGCCGCCGCAGACGCCCGATGTGTCGGTGGTGGGCGGTGCCGCCTTCGAGCGCCTCGGCCCCATCGAGCTGTCCGACCGAGGGATGCGCGCGGACTCGCGCCTGCTCCTGCCGCCGGGCTTCGGCGTGGCGGCGGGCATGGACGACACTGTTTTCGACAACCATATCGGCAGTACGGCGGAGACTCTGCGGCAGGACCTTCTGCCCGAGGGCGGCTTTGTCTACGACGGCGGGGGAACGGCCTTTGCCGCCTTTGTGGAGACGCATCCGGTCGTCTTCGGGGCGACGGAGCTTTTGTGGGATTCTGACACGGGTGCTTTCACCCTGCAGACGACGGGCGCGGCGGTGCATGCGGCGGAAGTGTTCGTCAACCTTCTCGCGACGGACCCTGCGCTGCCTGCGGAGGAACAAAACAAGCCGGACAATGCGCGCTATTGGGCGTCGGTCAGCGGCATTTCCGCGACAGCCGGGGTGATGGCGGACGCCGGGGGCTCCGCGCGGCTGGACGCGACCTTTGATTTCACCGGCGGCGCGCTGACGGCCCACTTTCCGCGGGGCGCGGAGCTGGACTGGACGGGCGGGCAAGTCGTTCTCGCGGCGGGCGAGGCCGATCCGGACGCCAGTTGGCTGGATCCCGCGGGCACGGTCGCGGTGCCGCACCTCACGGGTTGCCTTGAGGGTGACTGCCCGGTGGCCAAACCGCCGGAGAGCATCGAGTTTGACGTGCCGGACACGTTCACGGTGACGCCGGACGGCGGGCTGGCTTTCTTCGGGGAACTCGCTGCCGCGCATGCGGTCGGGTGGGGCTACTCCCCGGCGACGGGCGACTACGCCCACCGTACGGACGGCTGGGAGCGGGGCGGTTTCCACATGCCGGGCCTCTGGCTGCGGGGCGAGGCGCACGGTTTCGGCGAAGAACGCGCCGCGGCCGTGCTCCTCCTCAGCGCGTGGTCGCGTGAGGGCGATGTCCTCTTCCGGCCCATCGAAACGGCCTACCGCGCGGGCGAGGGCGACCTCGCGGGGGTCAACCTACGCTCCGCCGACCACGGCCCCGGCTCCCTCACGGCGCAGTCACGCATCGGCGACGCCCCCACCGGACCGTATACGCTCTCCGATGACTGCGCGCAATACGTCGTGCGCAAGGGCACGGTGACAGGCGTGCATGATCCCGACGACGCCACCTTTCCCCCGGCGCTCGATATCTATGGCTACGGGACGGACTTCGCGAGCTTCGGCCTCGCCTTTCTCGACGGACGGGTGGTCGGTTCGCGCGTGAACGGCACCGTGCGCGTGCCCGCCCCGGCGAATATCGATATCGCGTTCCACGCGCTTTTCTTCGATTGTATCGGCAATCCCACGACCGCGTATCCGGAAACCGGCGCGGAGCACCGCACCCTCGAATACTGGAACAGTCCGGTGGAGATTTTCGGGATCGCCTTCGAGCGGAATCCGATGACGCTTTGCGACCCGTCAGCGCCCGGCTACCTCTCCATTGAAGTGGAGACGACCGCCTCGCACGTGGCGGAGCGGCTCGTCGGCAATGTCGGGCTCCTCCCGACGGGGCGCATCCTCACGGCGGCGGACGGTCTCCTGCCCGACTATGATTCGCGCCTGCGCCTGCCCAACACCATTCATTTGGCGGGGCCGGGCGACGAGGTCTACACCGTCTTTCCCGTCACCGGAGCCTACTACAACGCCTTCGACGAGGTCGATCCGAACGAGCATCCCGTCGGCTTCCTCAACTTTGCGGCGCGGATCGACGTTCCCTTCTTCGTCGATCTCGAGGCGCACGTGCAGACGAGCGCGAGCGGGGCGTCCATCGCTCCGGTCCACCTCATGGGGGAATGGAAAGACGGCAATGGGGACGACTTTTTCACGCTCGCGGACTTCGACGCGGCGCACCGGGGTTTTCCCGGCGAGGTGGACCTCATCGACTACCGCGCGGGCGGGCCCGGCGGGGCCCACTACGTGCGCGCACGGCAGGACTGGCTCGGCGTCATCAAATTTGAATACCCGCTGGAGTGGGGTTCGTCGACGCGCGTCTTCCGCTCGCCCGACACCCTGCTCGACGAGTTCCTTGTCTTCGAGATTGACCACCGTGTTGTCCACCTGAGCGCGGAAAACGCGGAGCTGAAGTTCGGCGTGTCCTACGACGGCATGCCCGACATAAACCTCACCAACCTCGTCTACAACGCCATCGACGAACAGACCGGCGTGCTCTCCAGCCTCGTCGCGGCGGCCACGCAGGAAGTGACGGACAGCCTCGTGGGCGGGGTCGACTCCTTTGCCGCTCTCCTCAACGACCAGCTCGACCGCTTCTTCGACGAGATCTTCGAGGCACTTGTCGATCCAATCATCGACGACCTCTACGCTGAGCTGCAGAACGCGTGGGATCCAGTCGCGCGCGAGTGGAGCAGCCTCGCCGCCTACGAGGATGTCGTTACTGAGTTTCTCCGCGACGGGCAGGGGAGCCTCCGCGAGGTATTCCTCGAACTCGACGCCGGGCTGGCGCAGGCCGACGGCATGGTGAAGCAGGTCGACCGCTACCTCGCGCAGGCGGAGAACGCCATTCGCGCGCTGATCGACGAGATCAAAATCGACGACCAGGGCAACATCATCATCGATCCTGATAATTTCCAGGGGCAGGTGGCGGCGACCATCGACGGCATCTTCAAGCCCGACAGTTCCGGGGCCTACCCCATCGCCACCACCCTCGCGCGGCAGCTCCTCTTCAGCCTCGCGCCCGACCTCGCGCAGAACTTCGACAAAGTGCTCTCCGAAGGCGAACTGGCCGACTGGCTCAACGGACTCTTCAAAGACGCCGCCCCGACGCTCGATGCCATCCGCGAGGGGCTGCTGGAGATTCACGGCTTCATCAAGGCGGTGCGGTCGGAGCTGGAGGCGGGCGGCGAATTCCTCGCGCACATCACGGCCATCGTGCGGGATGCCGAGGAGACCGTCGATGAATTCATTGAGGACGCCATTGAAACGGCCAACGCATTCTTCGCCGGGGCGGGGGCGTCCACGACCCAGTTTGACGAATACGCCGCCGAGGAGATGAAGGCCTTCCTGCGCGTGACGGTGCGCGACGCCTTCGGGGCGAGCAGCCTCATCACGGAAATCCAGGCGGCGATCAAATACCGAATCTATGAAGTGCAGGCGGCCTTCCTCGAAGCCACCGACTCGCTCTTCCGCGAGGTCAACCAGGTCATCAAAGACCTCGTCGGCGAAGTCCTCGCCGAGATCGACGACGCCCTCCAGGGCGTGATCGGCGACATGAACGCGGTTCTCTCCGCCGGGCGCATGGACGGCTATGCCCATATCAACGGCGATGCCCTCCGGCTCCTACGTATCGATCTTTTCCTGCAGTTGAAGGTGCCCGACGACATGGAGTTCAACGGCTACCTCATCATCCGCCAGTTGAAGTCGACGGGCAGCGACGCGTGCAGCGTATCCGGCTCCACCTACGCCGCCGAGGTCACGGTCGGGGCGGACGACGTGCCCGTCGCGTGGATCGGCGAGGATTTGCGGTTCAATGTCTTCGCCAAATTCTCGTTCGCGACGTTTAGCGGGAACACCGTGCCCATCGGTTTCGGCGGCGGCCTTGAAATGGTTGAGGGGGCGCTGGAGTTCCAGGACGTCGGCATCACCGACTTCGCCGCGCTTCTTTCCTTCGGTCTGCTTGAAAACTACGTCGCCGCGCGCGCCCATGTGGAGTTCGACGGGTACGAGTTGTACGGCGCCGTCTTCCTCGGGCGCACGTGCAGCATGGATCCCATACGGATGGTCGACCGCAATGTCTCCCTTGTGCTCGGTGATCCGCCCTTCACCGGCGGCTATGTCTTCGCGGAGGGCTATTTTTCCATCATCAACTACGGGTGCCTCCTCCGCCTCGGCGCGGGGGCGGGCTTCGGTGTCTTCTACTTTGTCGAAGGCCCCACTTACGGCGCGAAAATGACGGCCCAGGTCGGCGGTGAGGCCGTCTGTATCTTCACTGCCCGCGCCCGCATGGAGATGATCGCCGCCAAGGTGGGCGACGAGTTCAATTTCTTCGGCGAGGGAACCCTCCGTGCCACGCTGGGAATCTGTGATTTCTTCTGTATCAAATGGCGCGAGAGCATCCGCCTGCTCTACAAAAACCGGGAGTGGAAACGGCTATGACGCAGGGGTATCCATATTGCGGCGTGCCTCCAAAAACTGACAGCTTCGGCTACACCGTGGCGCGGACAGGTAGCCGAAGGCGTGAGCGTTTGCATTGCGGCATCCTTTGCATCCTTGCCTTCATCCTTTCTCTTTGCCTTGTGTCCCCGCGTGCCGGGGCGGCGGAATTCGGCGACGCCGTTTTCATGGCGGGGACGGTGTGGGAGGACGCCCACGACCGCGACTGGGCTTTCCTTGTCTGGCAGTCCTTCGAGCCCGTTCTCCTGCGCGGGCGTGCGCTCGCCCTCTACCGCAAGCCGGGCGGACCGGAGGACGCGGGCGTGTTCACCCTCCAAGGCGTCGTGCAGACCCAGCTGGATCCGCGTGCGATCCACTCCATCCTCGAACGCTCGCGCAACCTCGGGCAGGACCTCGATCTCCTCGAACACGCGGTCGACGAACTCTTTGAGACGCTCATTCCAAGCCCGTCACTGAGCCTTGGCGAAAAACTGTCGTATGTCTACCGCGGGGCGCTGGAGGACGACGATGTGTGGAGCAACCTCATCTTCCTCTCCCGCCTCAATCCCGGCGTGGCGCTGACGCTGGGCACGGCCTTCGCGGGTCGGCTGGACGCGGCGGAGACGGCGACCTACGAGGTGCGGGCGTGCCCGCCCGGCTTTGTCGATCCGGACGCCGAATGCGATTCGGTGATCGGGCGCATCGTGCTCACTGCCGGCGAACCGCTTGTCCTCGCCGCGCCCGGTCCGGCCCGGCTCGTGCCCGTGGCCACGCCGGAGGGGCACCTCAACCTGCGCCTGCGCTGGGCCATGACGGATGACCTCGCGCGGCAATCGCTGCTCCAATACGGCTTCAACCTCTACCGCGTGGAGACGGGATACGCGCAGACACACGGCTTCGACAGCGAAGCGCCGGACCCGGAGTTGTGGCCGCACCTGATCCTCGACGACGAAGTGACGCGCGCCAACCGTCTACCCATCCTGCCGGAGGCGGTATTCACCGACGCGCAGGCCGCCGATCCGGACTTCGAACCGGAGAATTTCTTCTTTACCGACGACAACGACCGCTTCGGCGAGGGCGAGATCTTCAACGACGGCGACAGCTTTGTGTATTTCGCCACACCGCGCGATCTGCTCGGACGCGACGGGCACAGCGTGCCCTCCGATCCCATTGAGGCGTGCTTCCGTCTGCCGCCCGTGGCGCCGCGTAACATCGATGTGGATACGGATTACACCTTCGAGGACAACGGCAACGGGGGCGAAGAGCGCGTGCGCTTCCGCGTGCGTTGGGACCCGGTTACGGCGCCGGGCGGTATGGAGGTCACCGGCTACCGTGTCTACCGGTGGACCTCGGCGGAGGAAGTCGCGGCGGGCGAGGAAGATCCCCTCGATCCCGAATACGATGTGAGCGGACTCATCCCGCACAACCCCGCCGTCGACCGCTACGAATGGGTCGACGAAGGCGGGCCGGACGACCCCGACGGCACGACCTACTACTATTCCGTGCGTGCCTTTATCGAGAATGCCTGCGGCGAGCTGCTTGCCTCGGGCAACAGCGCGCCGATGTGGGGTGTGCTGCGCGAGTTCCGCGGTCCGGGCGCGGCCGGCGGCGAGAACGTCAATGTGGAGATCATCTGCATCTGGCCGGAGGTCGATCCGTTGCCGCCATTCGTGTGGGACGACGCGCCCGGTGTCGCGCCCGACATGGTGGATGTTTGCTTCCAGGCGTTTCCGGTGATGAAAGGTGTGACGTGGGTGGAGTTCGGGCTCTCGGTGGGGCCGTCGGGTCTCGAACCCGGTGCGGAGCCGCATTTCCACTATGGACGGCACTACCTGCCACGGGTGCTGGACGCCTTTATCGAAACGGAAGCATCGTTTCCCCTCGAGATGCTGGCCGACGGCATTCTTCCCGGCGACGATCCCGACATGCCGCCCTCGCTTCTCCTCGTCGCTCACGCGCGCGCGGCGGGTCCCGGTGGACGCGTGACGGAGTGGGTCCCGCTTCCGGTCGAGACGGAATTCGGCGGAGGGAAGAAGGTATTCCCGTCTTTCGGACTGGGGCTCGATCCCGACAGCCTCGATCCGCGGCCTTACGGCCCGCACTGCTTCGTGCATGTCACGCGCACGCGCTGGGAGCCGCGGGTGGGGCCGGTGAGCCTCGTCTTCGAGATGGTCGAAGGCGCCTATGAATACAAAGTGTACCGGCGCCTCGGCTACACAGGCAAGCTGACGCTCATCGCGCAGGGCCTGAACGAATCCGGGCAGGTCACCACCGTTATCGAGGAGGACCGCGCCATGCCGCCACACGCCGATGTCGTTTGCTACTACGTGCAGCAGTTCGACGAACACGGCAACCCCGGCCCGATGGAACGCGCCGAGTGTGTCGAAATCGTGGGCACGAGCCTGCCGCCGACACCGTTGCTCCAGCCCGTGGAGTCCGAGGGTGACGCCATCGATCCGGAGGTACGCCTGCGCTGGGTCTCGCCCGGTCCCGGCGCGCACCGTTTCCGCGTGTGGCTGGCGGAACGTCGACGTCCGCTGCCCGATACCCTCGGCGACGAACTCTCCGGCGCGCTCCCCGAGGCCGGCCCTGTGACGCGGCACGACCTCGATCCCGATCTGCTTTTCCGCTATTACGAAACGGGCGTCGTGGGCGTAAATTTCGGCAACAACCCCGTACTTGAAGTGGCGATACCAGTGCGCTCGGGACGCAACTACACCGCTTTCATCGAAGCGGTGAATCCTTACGGCGACGCGGGTGATCCGAGCAACGTCGTCGAGTTTACATGGGTGCCCCCGGACGACGGCACGATCACGTGGTGCAGTCCGCTGCCGTGGCCGGCGCGCGCCGTGCCGGACGAGGATCCCGAGTTTGTCGCGCCGTTGCCGGCTGTTTACCTCGGCGCCAATCTGCGCGGGGCCGTGGGCGTGCGCGTAGGCGAAGTGACCTTCGCCAGCCTGTCGCCCGAACCGGCGGGCACACTGCCGTTTACGCTTGAGGCACCCGTAGATCCCGCGGCGCACCTCTACGAGAGCGAGGAGGGCGAGACGGTCCTGCCCGCTGTGCTCTACCGTGTGCAGCTTCCCAACGAACGGTTTCCGGATGTGAGCCGGGATGTCATCCAGGTCTCGCCCCTCATCGAGAGCATCGCCCACACCATCGAGCCGACGCCCGACGGCGAGGAGCGTGCCTTCGTGCGCGATCCGTATGTGCTCTTCCAAGCGGTCGACGGCGCGTTTCCCGCGCGGCAGGGTCTCCATATTGTCGATACGCAGCGCGTTATCTCCGGATCGCTCTACCAATACTTCCTTGTCCGTTTCCGCCCCGACGGCGAGATCGACCGCGTTCTCCCGTCCGAACCGATTGAGATCCCATGAACGCGCGAATGAAACGCAATTCTGTGCAGATGTCCGTGCCGACGGCAGGAGCGCGTGTCTTCGGGCGAAGGACGTACACTGGAAGTCAACTGGCGCGTTTCGGTGGAAGCGGCATCTTGCCGCTTTATCCCCGAGGTCCTGATGCCATAAACATCTGCGCTCGTCATTGGAAAACGTCCGACCGTCTCCGGGCGATCCGGTGCCTCTGGCGCGGCTTGGTACCGGTTTGTGCGTTTGTCGGCACCTTCGCTACTACGACCGCCGCGCCCGTATGGGAGGGTGAATACGAGTTTTTCGCGCATGGCGCGTTCTCCGGCGCGGGCGTGGAGGAGCTGTTGCTGGTGGAGCGCGCCCGCGGACTCTTCCGTGTCGCGCCGCACAGTGACACTCCGGAGTTTTCGCCCGCGCGTCCAACCGGCGTGCGTGGCGTCGACGGCGTGGGCGCGGGGCGCTTTGTCGCGACCAACCGTGACAGCTTTGCCGTGGGATCGTCGTCTTCCAACCGCGTGAATTTTCTCGGGCGGGAGCCCGTGGGCGCGTCGGGCGTGGTGCCGCCGGAGCGCGTGCCGCTTGACCGCGTGGGACCGTCGGCACTGACTGGGTTCAAGCTGCCCGGCGCGGTGTCGACCCTGCTCGACGGTCTGGCCGTGGGCACCCGCTACAACGGCGCCCCGGAGGACCACGCGCTGTCGTTCCACAGCGTCGGCAACACTCCGGATCAATACCGCACCAATACGGCGGCGGGCGCGCCTGTCGCTCTGACGGAGGTTGTGGCGGGCGACGGATCGCCCGCGCTTCTCGCTGCCCTCGTCGAACCGGCGGCGGGCGGGGCCGAACTGGCGCTCATTTCCGCCGCCAACGCCGCGCACCCGGTTCTGGATACGCTGGGCGGGCTCGACTCCGGAACACGTTTTGTCTTCGCGGTGTTCGCTCCGCCCGCCCGCGGGGAGTTCGTGCTCTACAGTCCCGGAGACACGGTGGTGACACGTGTGGCGCTGGCCGGCGACGCGGGCAACCCGGAGTTCGGGGCCGTGGTCGGCACGGCGGTGGGCTTCGCCGTCGGTTGGGTCTATCCCGTCCGGTTCGACAGCGGCACGCGTTTGCTCGCCGTATCGGAGGACGGACTGCACGCCCATGTGCTGGCCGACGACGGCGCAGGCGGTCTTACGGTGGAGCAGACGCTCACGGCGCCGGCGGGGGTGCGTTTTTCGGGTGCGCTGCCGCTGCCGGGGCACGACGGCTTCCACCTCTTTGAAAGTGCGCCGGGCGCGTTGTATTCAACGGGCGGCACCTACTATGAACGCGACGGCGCGTCTTTTGCCGGGCACGGTCGCTACAGCATCGCACCACCACCCGTTCTCGGCGCGACGACGAACATCCTTGTCTTCAGCGGAGAGCCTTTCGTCGATTCGCAGCCGGAGCTGCTTGCGCAATACCATTTTCCGGACTGGACGCGGGCGCCTTCGCTCGACGCCGGCGCCGGACGGGTCGATTTTACGGCAGAGCGCTTCGGCGGGGCGGCGGACGGCCTGGGCGACGCGCAACCGGCTTCGGTCGACGGACTGCCCGCCGGGGCGGCGCACGTCATGACCAATGAAGTCCTTCCCGTGCTCTCCATCTTCAGCCTCGACGATCCCGGCGGCGTGGGACCGGGCGCAGCGACGGTCTCACCCGCGCCCGGCGTTTACGACGCGAGCATCACGGTCACTTTCCAGCCGCCGCGGCCGGGCGACATCGTCTATTATCGCTTCGACCACGAGGGACCGTGGCTGGAGGCGACAGGTCCGGCCGGTCCGATCTACAAGGACACGGTGTTGAGCTACTATGCGCTCAGTCCCGGCGGCGTCGCGGGACCGCTGCGCCACGGCACCTACACCTTCTCCGTTCCGCCGGAGGACATGGACTCGAACCGCGACGGTATGCCCGATTTCGTGCGGGCCGCGCTCGGACTCGATCCGCGGGGGCCGGCGGACACCGACGGCGACGGCTTTCCCGACCTAGTGGAGCTGCTTCTCGGCTACGATCCGCTGGAGGATGGCGATCATCCCACACGGCCTTCCGACCTCGACCCTAACGTGGACGTGCCCGACTACGGGCGCATGGCCGAGTTTGTCACGCCGGGGTTCTTCGATTTTCTCGCCGTGCCACGTTCGCTCGATCCGGCGACGGGCGACGGCTCCCCGCCCGTGCCCGCGCTCGACGAAAGCACCACCGGGCGCGGCGCGCGGGTCGCTCTGCACAACCTCGACCGCGCGCAACTGCGCGCCGCCCGCACGACAACGGACGGCCTGCCCTCCGGCGCGCCGTCCGGACCGGCGGCGTATTTTCCGGCGGTCGACGGCGCTGCGGCGGCACCCTTTGCCGTTGCGGTGACATCGCGGAACTTTCCGGTGCAGACGGCTCATGAGGATCCGGACACGGGGCGCGAGCTGCTTGCGCTGCTGCGTCCCCCGCCCATGCCCGCCGTGCCCGTGCCCTACACTTACGGCGGGGGCGACCCCATGGACGAGGCCAACGCATGGATTGCCGCCGCGCAGGCGCATTTTGCGTCGTTGCAACGCCCTCGTGTGGACCGCGAAATCGACTATTTGGATACATTGGCGCTGCTGATTTTCGAGCGTTTTCTCGGTGCGGCGCTTCACGCGCGCGGAGAGATCATCGATCCGCGGGTGACGCTCACGCCCTTCCGCGAGAACGAGCGCTCCCGTCCGCCCGATACGGAGACGCCCCTTGAGGACGACGAGCGCATCCGCCTCTCGCGCCCGCTCGTGCGCTCCCTGCGCTACGAGGCACCCGGCTTGGACGGCGGCTTCGACCTCGCCTCCGTCTTCGCGGAGTTCGAGGACACCCTGCGCACGGGCGCGGACGCCGGCGTCGTGCTCCTGCGCGAGGTGGCGCGGGAGACCTATCACCGTAGTGCCCTGGCGGGCAACGATTCACCGGGGCTCTATCCCTCCCCCGTGCGGGTGCTGCGCACCTTCCTTGAGACCGGAGCGCTCTTCGGCGCCGCCGCCGACCCACCGGAGGGGTATACCGCCGCCACTTCGCTCTCCGCTGCCGACCTCGCCGCTGCCCGTGCCGCCGCCGAGGCTCTGGTCGACGGGGCGGCGGAGCGCCCGCAGGAAGAGGTTGCCCTTCGGGTCGGTGCCGACAGCACGGGAACCGCTTGTGTGCGCTTGTACCGGGTTTCCGACGACAGTGCCGTGGCACTCCTCGGGGCGGACGGCGATCCCGTGCGCGTTCCGGGTTCGTTGCGCCTGCTCCCGGGCGGGGTCGTGGATGTGCGCGGCTACACCGATGTCGAGGCATCAGCCTGCGCGTCCGAGGCGATGGAGGTCATCGAAATCAGTCTCGTCAGCCTGCCGCCGCACGAGCCCGGCGAATTCCCCGGGCTCCTTCCGCCGGAATGGATGTGGCAGGCGCTGGGGCACACCGCGGTAAATCCCTTCGCCGATCTCGACGGCGACGGCTACAGCTTGCTCCAGGAGTTTCTCGACGGCTCCGATCCGCTCGACCCGCAGAGTGTGCCGGACGGGCCGCCCGTCTCACTCGCGCCCCCGCCGGTGCGCATGGAGCGCAACGGGCAGGGGCAGCTCGTCTTCCGAATGGACTTCCCCGGCGACTACGCCGCGCACCTGCGCTTCCGCCTCCAGAAAACCGACGACCTAGCCGCGCCCTTCACCGATCATGGCGTCGACGCCGCCCCCACAGGCACGGACGAACTCGGCCTCCTTGTCCCAGAGCCCGCCCAGTGGCCCGTCTTCTTCCGCTTCAAGATGTCGCTGCGGTGAGCGGACACTCCCTTCA
>SLLG01000064.1 GCA_007134215.1 Opitutales bacterium
GGAAGAAGTTACCGTCCCGCCCGAAGATCCAACGAATGCCGTCGGAAGCGGCGAGGTAAGTTCCGTTCCCGAGGTCACTCACCGAGTCGATAATAAACGGTGCCGCGACTTGATGGACCAATGTCCCGCTTCCGTCGAAAAACCCGACGGCTCTGCGGTCTTCGCGGCGATAGATAAGGTTGTCCGCCCCGGAGAACGTCCCGAGAAAGTGCCATCCGTCGACGAGCGGCACACGGTTCAGTTCACGGAAATCCCGCGTATAATACCGACTGGTCGATCCCGCACCGCCGAACCGCAGCCAATAGACCGGTCCGTATCCGAAGACCCGGAAAAAGTCGGCGACCTGTCCCTGCGCCGGAAAGCCCTCGATGCCGCGCACACGAACCCACGACTGTTTGTCACTCGCAAGCCGATACAAATCACCTCTGCGCATGACCGCATGAATCTCGCCGTCAAGCGTCACCAGCGAACCGAAGTGCGCCTCGGTTCCCGTCGGCTTCGGTAGCGGGCGCCATTCGTTCCATCCGGGTGCCGTCACGATGCCGAGTTCGGCGTGCCCGGACGGGTTGTTGGCCCAAATGGCGGCAGTTTCGTCGGCGGCCTCATAGGCCGCCTGGTAAAGCGCGCCCGGAATGTCGCCGCCGAACGCCTCCCAGTCGATGCCGTCGGCAGATTTATGGATTTCAATACCGGCGCCGTGCCGTGCGCGGAAGGCAAAGGCCCGCGACCGCGTGAGATGATAAGAGATATTCATATCAAAACTCTCCAGCTCAGCGAGCCGCGATGTCTCGGCATCCACCGGCAGAACAGCGGTGAGGGTTACCGGTAACGACCGCACCGTCCAACCGTCGTCGTATAGAGCCCGGACTTCGTAAGTGCGGCGCATGGCATTATCGATGCGTATGTCAAACCGGGGCGCGCCGGGATCCGTTGTCGCATGGAGCACGCCGTCCCGGAACAGTTCGACGGCGACCACCTCCTCATGGTCTTCGAGTACGGGGACAATACGCCACTCCGCGGGAGTGGCCTGTGCCGCCGCACCGCCGCGCACGCGCAGCAGCGGTGCCGCCCGGTAGCTGCCGCCGTCGATGCGCGCGAACGAGAGGTGACCCCCTGCTTCACTGACCGCCAGTCGTGCGCCGCGCGCCCGCGGATAGACCGCCGGATTCGTGCCGTGCCAATCGCGGCCGTTGCGGGAGGCAAACCAGCGGCGCACGGTCGGGGCGTCATCCACCGAGCGCCCCTCAATAAGAAAAACGCCATCCGTGATCCGCACGCGATGGATGTTCGCGAACATGGTCTCGACCCGGGTCCACTGGCTTCCGTCGGGCGAATGGTAGAGCTGATTTCCGTAGACGAGAAGGAAGCCGGCGGCGTCCGCCACAAGGTTTCCGGACCGGTTCAAATCCGTCTGCAACCGCTGCACGGACTCCCAAGCGCCCGAAGCGGGATCGCGCCGGAAAAAGAGGATATCGTAGTCGCCGCGGTCGGAATCGCGCTCCAGTCCGTAGGTGACCCACACGCCGTCGGCAACCGCCGTTTGCGGCCGAGCACCGTCCGGGAAACCATCCTCGACCCACCACGACAAACCGTCCTCCGACAACCAAAGGTGACTTTCGTCGTATAGCCGGAATCCCGTGCCCACCGCATACACGGACGGAAATCGCGCGAACTGATCGTTGGCGGCAAGCCGGTGGTAAGTTCCGTCCGCGCCGATACCGTAGATCTCGTTCGAATGACTATCCTGGTACAACGCGGTGCCGCCCGAGGTTCCGATAAACGTCATGTGGTGCCTTTGGTCGCGCTCAATCCGTTCTCCGTCCGGCCGGATCTCGTAAATGCGTCCGGCCCACCCCTCGAACAACTTGCCTTCCACGGCGAAGAACTCCGTCCCTGAGCGCACGGTGACCGACGACTCCCGCGGCGGCACAATCTGATAGCGGACGCCCTCCCTTTCGAGCCGCAACTGCAGGATGTCTTTGCCGCCGACACGCTCTTCGGCGAGAATCCGGTCGAAGTCGAAGCTCGGCACGGAAAGCAACTGCCCGTCCCAGTCCATGCTCTGCAGCGTCCATGAATCGCCCGAGGCAAAATCATGCACAATGTTCTGCACGCGGAAGCCCCGTGGAAATGTTTGAAAGACAGCCGTTCCGGAAAAGGAAACATGATTGCCGAACGGAGCAAACAACTCCCCCTCGCCCGACCCGCCGCGCAGGTAGAGGGAGTTGCCCGGCAAACGGCGGCCCACCGTCTTTCCGGCGGCCCGGTCGTGGTGGATCGGCATGAAAGCCTGCTCGCCGGCAAAAGTCCAGTTGATCCCGTCGGTCGACCGCTGCACCCCGAAGTGATTCCGGCCGATGTAGAAGGCGCCGTCGGCGAAAACAATGTCCTGCCGCCGCCAATTCTCCGGGGCGCGGGCGGTGGTGAACGACGGCTCTTCGGGATCGACGACAAAATAATCGTCAAAGAATCCATAGACGATCATGCGGTTGCCCCCGGGAACGATGCGGATATTCTGCCGGGGTCCGTCCGGCACGGGAAGTTCGACCCACGGTTCCCACTCCCGTAAATCCGTGCTGCGCATGAGCGTGTTGCCGCCGTTGACTACCCAATAGGCGTCGAACGCATGGACGCAATGCACGTGCGCGAAGGGCGCTCCGGCTTTCAATGGGCTCCACGAAACAAGGTCCTCGCTGTAAAGCGAAACACCGCTCTGGTGCGCGAGATAGAATTCGCCCACGCGCCGGATATTCTGCGGCGGGTAATCGAGCAGCGTCGACCAGTCGAGTTCGCCCGCCGGGTCCATGACCACCGGGATCGGCGCGGATTCCACCGTGCCGAACGGATTGGAGATCCGCACATGGTAGGTGCCGGCCGCGGAGGCGTCTCCGTCGGCAATGACAAAGCGCGCGGACGTCGCCCCCGGAATGGCCGCGCCGTCGCGAAACCATTGGTACTGGAGCGGCTGCGCCCCGGCAGCCGCGACATACAACTCCGTCGATTCGCCCTTGGTGAGGAAACCGGAGCCGCTCGCGCGCAGCAACACGGGCTCGATCCGCCGGACCGTGACCACGGCGTCTGCGCTCCGCGTCTCGCCCAAGCGGTCGCGCACAACCGCATGGTAGACGCCCTCGCGTTCGACCGTCATTCGGTTGATTGCAAAGGTGCGGCTCGTCGCCCCGGCAACGGGATCGCCGTTGAAATACCATTGCACCGCAGTCCCGGCGGACGAATCAAAGTCCACCGACAACACGACGCGCGCGGACAATTCCGCCTCTGTCGACTCCGGTTGCGCGGTAATCACCGGAGCGCGCCCGGGTCCGGGCGCGAGGGCGTGCTCAAGGTTGAGGATCCCGCCGGAGCGCGAGCGCCGCAGGAGCGCGTCCGAAAACCGGGTCCTGTCGATGAGCCGCGAGCGGACCGTCTCCGCCGGAGCCTCCGGGTATTCAGCGAGAACAAGCGCCAGCGCGCCCGAGACAACGGCGGCCGCCTGCGAGGTACCGGACCTCCGGTGGTAGTCGCTGTGCAAGTCGGTGGAGAGAAGATGACTGCCGGGGGCAAAGAGATCGACGGAGTTCTGGCCGTCATTGGAGAATTCCGCCGGATCACGGTTCCGGTCGACCGCGCCCACGCTGATGATGTTCGAAAGATTGTGCGAGGCCGGGTAGACATGATAACGGTCGATATCCAGCGAGTCGTTGCCCGCCGCCGCCACCACCCAGATTCCGGCGTCCCGCAGGGCCGTGTAACGTGCGTGGCTGGCATGGATGAATCCGGTGCCGCCGAAGCTCGCATTGACGATGTTGACCCCGGCCTCGAGCACGTAATCGAGGGCGCGGATTTCGTCGCTGGTCGTGCCCCGGCCCCTGTCGTCGAGAAAACGCACCGGCAGCAGGGCCACATCCCAGCTGACGCCAGTGACGCCAACCGCGTTGTTGCCGTGGGCACCGATCAATCCCGCCACGTGGGTGCCGTGTCCGTTGAGGTCCTGCGGGTCGTTGTTGTCATCGACAAAATCCCAGCCGTGAGCGTCGTCGACGAACCCGTTGCCTGTCTCGTCCTGACCGGACGCCGGATTCTCTCCATCGCGGCCCCGCAACCGTCCGGCGAGGTCGGGATGATCTCTCCGAACACCGGAGTCCAACACCGCCACCACGATCCCGGCGGCCTCGGTCCGCACCGACCACCCGCCCGGCGCCGAGATCGCCGCGAAATGTTCCTGTGATCCGTACAGCGGGTCATTGGGCTCCGCCGTCGCGTGGATCACCGCGTCGGCCTCGACATAGGCGGTGTCGGCGAAACGCCGCGCCAACTCCGCCGCGTGCTTCTGAAAAACGTCGACGGTACTCTCCTCCCAGGAGAGCAGGTAGGTGCCCCGCCCGAGGTCCGCCGCGTCCCGGCCGTCGGTCTCGGCCGCCCAACCAAGGATTTCCCAGGGATCACCGCCCTCCCGCAGTGTAACGAGCAGATGGTTGGCTACGACGTGGATCGTTCCCGCGTCTGTCTCGCCTTCGAGGATGACCGGATACTTGAAGTCCTCCCAAACGGTCTCCCGCCACGCCGCGACGTTCTCGAGAACAGTGGCCGGAGTTACCGTCGGGGCCGACCCGCCCGCGCCGGACGGCGCCGTGTCCGGAGACCGGATATTCGCCCGCGCGGTTTCGGGTGGGATGTCGCCGGGCACCGGCAAAACCGCTTCTGCCGTCCGCGCCGGTTCGGCAGGTGCCGTGCGCGGGCGTTCGGATGCAATGAACACGAGTCCCGTCAGGGCGACGAGAGCGACTAGAGGGTACCATTTAAGACGCTTCATAGACAGAACAACCAAAGCAAGCGAGAGCGTACCTTAAATGTCAACCTCCAGCGAATTCGCCGTGAGACTAACGCTTTGCCCGCAGTTCCGAGGCGCGGGCCCCTCACCCCGCCGCGACGAGGGCTTTGATGTCTTTGAGGGAGATGGTGGCGGAGCGGGCGGCGGATTCGTCGAGGAGGTCGCGGAGGATGGCGGCCTTGGTTTGCTGGAGTTCGAGGACACGCTCTTCGACGGTCGAGGCCATGATGAGTTTGTAGCTCGTGACGGTGCGTGTCTGGCCGATGCGGTGGGCGCGGTCGGTGGCCTGGGCTTCGACGGCGGGATTCCACCACGGGTCGAAATGGACGACGGTGTCGGCCCCGGTGAGGTTGAGCCCGGCCCCGCCCGCCTTGAGAGAGATGAGGAAGACGGGAACGGAAGGATCGTTGTTGAAGCGGTCGACCTCGCCCTGGCGGTCGCGGGTGGAACCGTCGAGGTAACGGTAGCTGTATCCGTTTTCCTCGAGAAAGGTGCGCAGGTGCGAGAGGACGGAGACGAACTGGGAAAAAACGAGCATGCGGTGCCCGCCGTCGACGGCTTCTTCGAGCAGTTCGCGGAAGGCGAGGAGCTTGCCGGAATCGCGCGGGCGCAGGGAGTCTTCGAGAAGCCGGGGCTCGGCGCAGACCTGGCGCAGGCGCAGGAGCTGGGCGAGCGCGGCGATGCGGATGCGCCCCTCGGAGGCACCGGCCGACTCCAGCTCGGCGATGGTCTGCTCCGTGCGGGTGCGTACGCTGGCGTAGAGCCGTGCCTGCGCGGCGGGCATTTCGCAGAAAACGGTCTGCTCGAGCTTCTCGGGTAGTTCCGGGGCGACGAGTTGTTTGCTGCGGCGGAGGATGTAGGGCGCGGCACGGCGCATGTCTTCGTTGTCGTGCCAGCGTTTGTCGTCGCCGCGCAGACCCGGCGGAAGCGGCCGCAGGTGCCCGGGCAGGACGAAGGCGAAGAGCGAGCGAAGGTCCTCCACGCTGTTTTCCACAGGTGTGCCGGTGAGGACGAAGCGGGCACCGGCGCGCACGCGGCGCAGCACTTTGGCGGCCTGCGTGCGGCGGTTTTTGATGTGCTGCGCTTCATCGGCGACGGCGAGGCGGAACGGCGTGGCCCCGAAGAGTGCTTCGTCGCGCGTGAGGGTGCCGTAGGAGGTGAGGACAATGTCGTGGCGCGCGGCGTCCTCCGGCGATTCGAGGCGGTTGTTGCCGTGGTGGATAAAGACGGAGAACGCCGGGGTGAAGCGCGCCGCCTCGCGCCGCCAGTTTTCAAGGAGGCTGGCCGGGCAGACGACAAGCGACGGCTCCCGCCGCCCGGCGTCCGCTCTCGCGGCGGCGAGAAGGGCGAGGGCCTGCGGGGTCTTGCCGAGGCCCATCTCATCGGCGAGGATGCCGCCGAGGCCGTTGCGGGCGAGGTGCCACAGCCACGCCACACCGATCATCTGGTAGCCGCGCAGGCATTTGGCGAGAGTCTCGGGCAGCGGAGGGGTGGCGAGGTGCTGGATGGAACGGAGAGCGGCGGTGCGGGCCTTCCATGCCTCCGGCAGCACGATTTCCTCCTCCTCGAAGGCGTCCTCCAAAGCGGTTTCGGCGGGGGCGAGGGCCGGTGCCTTGAGCGTCTGGCGGAACTCCGGTGAAAATGGACGCGACGGGTTGCCGGAGAGCGCGCGCTGCACCTTCTCCGCGCGCTCCAAGCTGGCGAGATCGACGAGGTACACCTTGTCCGGCTCGAGGATGTAGGGCTGCCCCGAGGCAATGGCGCGGCGGATCGTCTCCGGATTCGGTGCCCCCGCCCCGGCCTCGACGGAGACGGCGAAATGGTCGCCGGAGGACTCGCCGCGCACTTTCCAGCGCACCCACTCGCGGGCGGCGAAGCGGGTTTGGAAATTGTCCGTGAACTCCGCTTGGTAGGTCTGGGCGAGGCTGTGCTCGTGCCGGGCGAGGAAGGAAAGAACCTTGTGGCGGTCGCGCAGCCACCACCGGCCGTTGGAGTGCTCGAGGCGGAAGTCGTGTTCTTTGAGGATCGCGGCGAGCCGCTCATAGAGCGGATCGTCCTTGGAAGGCAGGTGGACGGAGAGGAAGTGCGGCGAGCCGTCGATCTCGAGACCGCCGCCGCGCTGACTGCGCACCGCGCTGCAGGAGGTCCGGCGGAAGGCGTCCACTGCCGAAGGGCGCGGCGCAGCGCCGGGCCGCCCGCGCTTCACCGTGACGGCCGCGGCGGGCATGGGCGCGGCCGCCGCGGGCAGGTGCTCCGATACGCCGGTGAGCGACTTCCCTTCCCATGCGACGGGCTTGTCGGCGGCGTTGGCCCAAAAGAAGGCGTCGGTGCCCTCAAGGTCGGCCACGAGGCTGCCGAGTTGCCCGGCTTTGAGCTGCATGAAACCGTGCGGGCGCTCTCCCCCGCTCCACTCCGTAAGCCGCGCGAGGGCGTGCCGCACCCCCGGCGACAGACGGTAGGCGCGCCCCCGGAAAAGGCGCTCGGGCGGTACGGGCCGCTCGCCCGCGGGAGCCAGTTCGAGGCGCACGGGGATGGCGTTGCGCGTGGCGGCGGCGGACAGGTTGGGCGGCAAGATGAAGCGCGGCAGGAGGTCCGCGCCGTCGTCCGCCTCGCGCAGCCATCCGACGGCGGCGGGTGCCGCGGACTGTACTTTGCCCGCTTTCCGACGCGGCACCGCCCGCTCCGGCTCACGCGCCGCGGCAGCAGCAGCGGCAGCGACTTCCGCTTTGCGGCGGGCTTCGAGGGCAAGGCACAGCGCGATGGCATGGCGGCAGAAACGCCCCCGGCGGCCGTCGGCGCACCCGCACCGGTTCGTCGCGAAGGTCACCGAACGCAGATTCACGGTGACAGCATGGGTCCGCCCCCCGTCGACAACCTCGCCGCGGACCTCGGGTGCGGACCACGCCGCCCGCTTAACGGCACCTGCGTTGAGCAATGCCCGCGCCTCACGCAGAACCGTCCATCCCCCCAATTCGACGAGGGCATCCCGCGACAGATCGGGAAGATCGGCAAGACCACGGGCGGCCATCGCGCGTCAGGCGGGCGTGAGCAACACTTTGCCGAGGCGCGGCCGGCCGACCGCCTCCACAGCCTCATGCACCTGCTCCAGCGGAAAGGTCTCCGCCACGGGCGCGCTCACCTTGCCCTCGGTCATGAGGTTGTAGAGCCGGTCTTGCATCACCTTGATGCGCTCCCGCGAATTTTCGCGGTACCAGCGGTCGAGCCAGAAGCCGGTGAGCGAAACGTTGTTGAAAATCAACTGCCGCGTGGGAAAGCGGACCGGCGTGAAATCCATCGCCCCGAAAGTGACCATCGTTCCGCCGTCGCCGAGCGATTTGATGATGCGCAGCGCGCTTTCGCCGCCCACCGAGTTGAGCCCGAGGACCAGCGGGTGCCCGTCCGTCAGCTCTTTGACACGCTTCTCATAGCCGGAGTCCTCCGTCAAGACCACGTCCGCGCCGAGATCCTTGAGCGGCTGCACCAATTCTTCGCGGCGTACGACATTGACCGTGCGGATTTCGAGCGCACGCGCCATTTGGATGACAAAATGCCCCACGGCGGAATTCGCCGCGTTTTGGATGAGCCAGTCGCCCGGCGAGAGATGGGCGTCGCGCAGGATACGCCACGCCGTCGGCGGATTGATAAACGCCATCGCCGCCAGTTCCACAGGGATCGAGTTGGGCACCTTCATCAGCTTGTCGGCATCGGCCACCGCATGCGTCCGCCATGCGCCGTCCTCCGGCATGCGCACCCAGTCGCCCGGCCCGACGCCCTCGACGCCGTCCCCTGCTTCCACGACCTCGCCCACACCTTCGCGCCCGGCCACCGCCGGCAACTCTGCGAGCCGGCCGTAGCTGCCCGAGATCATGCCGAAATCCGAGGGATGGATGACGGCGGCAAGCATCTTGATCAACACTTGGCCGGGACCCGGCGCCGGGACCGGCACGCGCTCGACCCGCAACGCTTCGGCGGGTGGTCCGTGCTCATGATAGGTAACTGCAAGAGAATCCTTCACGCGCCCCACTGTGCATGAATTCCGCCCCGCATCCAGCCGAAAGGTGGACAACGAAAACGCCGGAAAAACGCAATCCCCCCGGTCGGCGGCGGCGCGGGCGCTCCGGAGCGGCGGGCACGAGCGGCTTCGGTGCGTGGCAGCGGGCGGCTGCGGGTTACGGCGGTTCCGGTCAATCGCCGGCGGAAGGACCAGAACCGGCGAGGACGGCTTCTTCGCGGTAGATGTCGCGGTTGCTCGCCTGGAATTCGGCTTTGAGGCGGACCTCGAAATCATGGAGGTCGATCAAGCTCCACTTCTCGAAGGTCCAAACGTCGCCCTCGCGGCCGGCGTGGGATACGCCGACGATGATGTGGGCGGCGTCCTCGAGGATTTTGTTCGTGCGGGTGCGCGGCTCGAAGTAGAAGGTGCGGAAACCGCTGCGCTTACTGCCCTTGCGGTGCAGTTTGGGATCGACGTAGTAAATTTTTCCGGACGCGAGGTGTTCGAGGCGGAGATCGGGATACCCCGCGCGCTGCACCCGTCCCTCCGCTGTTGGCGGGAAGGCGCAGGAAAAAGCGGGCTTCGCATCGAGTATCTCCTGCATACGGTCTTCGACCGCTCCGCTCACTTCGTTGATCCGGGGAATACGGTGCACGGCGTGGGCGGGATCGGCGAACTCGGCGAGGATCCGGTCCATGGCGGCCCCGAGGGCGGCGACGACCTCGGCATCGGCGGCGTCGCCGGTATCGACGGGGAGCACGCGCACCCCCGCGGTGGCATAGACCACGTCCGCGAAGCGGATCCCGGTGAGTTCCCGTTCGTCGTCGAGGAGCCAGCGGATGAGGACATCGACATCCGGCTTTTCCGCGTCCCCGGCGAGCGCCGCAAGCGGGGGCGCGGCAAGACAGAAAGCCAATACCGGCAAGAGCGCGGCTACCCTGTGCGGATGCATGGCGGACGCTTGTATTCCCCCAGGCGCTACACGAGGTCGCAGGCTTCCGGCGGCATCCAGTGGGCCTCCTTGCCGTCCCACTTCACGTTGCACCCGATGGGATTGGTCTTCGGCGTGCGCACCGGCCGCCCGGCGAGGTGGTCTTCGAGCGCGTTTTCGAGATCATTGACGGTGACGGCGCCGGGGTTGCGCGGGCTGTCGACACCGCGGCCTGTGTAGATCAACTTGCGGTCCGCGTCGAAGACAAAGAAGTGCGGCGTGCGCAGCGCTCCGTAGGCGCGGGCCGCGTCCTGACTCTTGTCGCGCAGGTAGACCCACGGGAAACGGTGCTCTTTCATCCGTTCGACCATATGCTCGAACGAGTCCTCCGCGTAGGTACGCTCGCTGTTGGAGTTGATGCCGGCAAAGCGGACACCCTTTCCGGCAAAGCGGTCCGCCGTCTTGCGCGTGATCTCGTCGGAATTAGTCACATACGGACAGTGGTTGCAGGTAAAGAAGACCACAAGGGTCTCCGCGTCGGCGAAGTCCCGCAGCGAATACGTCTTTCCGTCCGTCGCGGGAAGGTTAAAATCGGGCGCCGCCGCACCGATTTCCAGCGTGAAGGGGGATTTTTGATTTTCTGCCATACCCCGCAACCTGACGCGCTGCCGCGCGCCTTTCAACCGAAATCCGGAAGTCACGCCGACCGAGGGCGCGAAGATTTGTTTGTGAGTGCGGCTGGAAAGCCTCTGCACCCTCCGCGGCCTCCTGTAGACAAATCCCGTTGGAAGGCCTCTCCACCGCATCTTCCACCGCCCGTCCCCCAACACCAAGGCTACGGTATGGAACACTTCGCCACCGCGCTCCCGTCGTGGCGTCGCCGCTCGCCTTCGGCCCGAAGCGGGATCTTCAAAACAACCCGCCCATTTTGCAGATCCGGTCGAAGTGGGCTTTTTCGACGGGCTGAATCGACAGGCGCTGGCCGCGCTTGCGCACAAGCATGCCTTCGAGAGCGTCGCATTCCTTGATCCGCGCGAGGGTCACGCCCTGCTTGAAGGGCCGGTCGTAGGCCACCTCCACGCAAACCCAGCGCGGCGCCGCCTCCGTCGACTTCGGGTCATAGTAATCCGACGACGGGTCGAACTGCGTTGGATCGGGCACGGCCTGAGCGGAGGCCACGCGCGCCAGCCCCTGCACACCGGGTTCGGCGCAGCTCGAGTGGTAAAACAGCACGCGGTCGCCCTTGCGCATTTCATCGCGCATGAGGTTGCGCGCCTGGTAGTTGCGGACGCCGTCCCACAACGTGCTCCCCTTCGCCTTGAGCGCATCGAAGGAAAACGTGTCGGGCTCGGATTTCATTAGCCAATAACAGGGCATGCCGGTAACCGTGGGAAAATGGATTCGGAAGGCAACGCCGCAACAACAGGAAAGGGTGCTCTCGCCATTGTCGGCGGGGGATTCGCAGGCGTCGCGGCGGCACTCGCGGCACGCACCGCCGCGCCGGGCGCGGTGATCTCGGTCTACGAACGCGAATCCGCCCCGCTCGCCTGGCTGGAGCGCCTCGGCGGCGAACCCGCCGCGCTCGGATGGGCGGATGACGATCCTCGCTCCTTTCTTGCCGCCATGCGCGAGTCGGTCGACGCCTTCGCCGGGCTCTTCATGCGCTTGCCCGGCAGCGCGGCAAAGGCATGGTGGGAGGAACGCGGCATCGCAGTCCGCGTCGACGGCCACGCCCTCTTCTCCGCCCGGCCCGCGCGGGAACTCGCCGCCGACTTGCGGGAGCAGTTGCGCACGGCCCGCGTCACCGTTCTCGCCGGGCACACCGCCGAAGAGGCCGTCTTCGCCGCCGACGGCAGCGCCCGCCTCTGGTTCAGCGGCAACCCCGTGGCGGAGGCCCGGCGTATCCTTCTCGCCGTCGGCGGCGGCCCCAACCGCGCGCTCTCCATCGCCCGCGACCACGGACACACCGACGAACTTTTCGCCCCCGGCTGCTTCGGCTTCCGCGTCGCCGATCCCCGCCTCAAGGGCCTAACGGGCACCGAACTGCCCGCCGCGCGCGTCGAAACCTCCGCCGGTCATCCGCCGAAACCGCTCGGCAGCAGCACTGGAGCACTCCGCATCACCGGCCGGGGACTCGAAGGACCCGCCGTCCTCGCCGCCTCAGCCGCCGGGTCAGCCGCCCTCGCCGCACGCGAATACCGGTTCACCGTATTCATAAACTGGATCGCCGACCTCGCCGGCACCGAAGTGACGCGCGCCCTGCGCGAACGCGCCCTCGCCTTCGGCAAGCGCAGCGTCCACACCGATACCCTCTTCGGCCTGCCTCCCAAGCTTTGGGTCCGCCTCGCCAAAGCCGCCCGCATTGGCAAAGACCTCACGTGGACATCCTGCCCGCCGCGGAAGCTCAACGCCCTCGTCGGCCAGCTCACACACGCGCGCTTCACCGTCGCCGGGCATTTTCTCGATACACGCGAGCGCACATGGCGCGGCGGCCTGAATATGGCCGGATTCGACCCCGCCACCCTCGAAAGCCGCCGCCGCCCCGGCCTCTACGCCGCCGGTGAAGTCCTCCACTTCCTCGGCGACCCCGGCCCCGCCCACGCCCACGCCACCCTCGCCACCGCCCTCACCGCAGCACACGCCGCCGCCCGCGGCCTCTGACGCCAATGGCGCGGATAAGCTGCCGGCGCGCAGGCGGGCGGCTCTTCAGACCGCGTCACACCACCGGCTTGAAAACGGCATCGCGGTTGCGCCGGGTGAAGGGTGTCCAGCGCGGCACGGGCAGCATATCAAGGAAGCGCCTGCCGTACGATTTATGGAGCACGCGCGAATCAAGGACGGTGATCGTGCCGCGGTCGGTCTTCGTGCGGATGAGGCGCCCGATGCCCTGGCGAAACTTCATGACGGCGTTGGGCAGCATGATCTCGGCAAAAGCATTGCGCCCTTCCAAGACACAACGCTCGGCCCTGGCCTCGGCGACAGGTTCGGTGGGATTCTCGAAGGGGAGCCGGGTGATGATGACCTGGGCAAGCGCGTCGCCCGCGACATCGACTCCCGTCCAGAAGCTGTCCGTGCCGAAGAGCACGGCGTTGCCCGCGGCGCGCATGCGCTGGATGAGGTCGGTGCGGCTTCCGTCGCGCCCCTGCACGAGGAAGGGACGTCCGGCGGCGGCGAAGCGCGGTCCCGTGGCATCGGCGACGCGGGTCATGTCCGCATAGCTGGTAAAGAGGACGAGGGTTCCGCCCGCGCAGGCGAGCGCGCAGTATCCCGTCATGTCGGCGAGGTATTCGACGTCGAGGCGGGCGTTCTCGCGCGTCGGTGGCGGCATGTCGGAGGCAGCGAAGACCCGTGTGTTGCGCTCAAAATCGAAGGGCGACTGGACTTGCAGCATGGTCCCTTCATCGGCCCCGACCGACGCCATGAAACGCTCGAGTCCCGGGCTGTCGGCGAGGGTCGCGCTTGTCATGACAACACTGGTACCGCGCCCGTAAAGCGCCTCGCGCAAAACCGGCGCGACATCAATCGGCGCCGAGCGCAGGGTGACAATCGTCTGCCGTCTTCCGCTTTTCTCGATCCAATAGACGTCGTCGGGACTGGAAAGCGTGAGGCATTCGCGCATCGCCGCGACGTACCCGGCGAGGAGCTGGCGGAGGCCGGTGGCCTCGTCGCGCAGGGGTCCTTCATCGAGCTGCGCGACACGGTCGCCGAGCCGTTTGAGGAGAGCGGTGAACGGCGCCTCGAAGACAGGGTCGGCCCAGTCTTCCTCGTTCACGCGGACGACGGAGCGCTTCCGCAGGTACTCGGCGGCAACGGCGTCAAAAAACTGCCGCGCCCCGTCGAGCGCGTGTTGCACGAGCACGGCGTCGCCCCGGTGCCCGATCTTGTCGAGGAGTCCCCGATTCTTTTTGCGCTCCGGGTTGCAAAGGCGCAGAAGCGTGCGGCGGACCCCATACGAGCTGACCCGGTGGCCGAAGTGCCCCGTGGCCACGGCGGGCACGGTGTGGGCCTCGTCGAGAACAAGAAAGTCGTTGGGCAGGAGGACACCCGGTGTTTTCCCCTTGGGCTGCATGCCCGCACCGAGGAGGGCAAAGAGCAGGCTGTGGTTCACGATGACGACATGCGCTTCCTGCATCTTCTTGCGTGCCTTGCGGTAGGGGCAGGTGTCGGGCGAACAATTGCGCGGGTTGCAGGCCGAACCCTCCGCGTTGACCCACTCCCATACCTCGCGGTCGGGCTCCGGGGATAGCTCATGAAAAAGCCCCGTCTCCGTCGTCACCGACCACTCGGCGATGCGTTCGAGATCGGCCTGCTGCGCCGTCTTGAACAACTCGGACCGTGTCTCGATCGCTTGGGCGAGGCGGGTCCCGCAGAGGTAGTTGCCGCGCCCGACCATGAGCGCCGTCCGGAACTCAGCATAAGGAGCGAGCCCCGGCACGGAAGTAAAGAGGCGGCGGCAGAGTTCGAGATCCTTCTTGAGGATCTGTTCCTGTAGCGCGATCGTGTGTGTCGACACGATGAACGGGCGCTTGTCGGCAACCGCGCGGAGGATGCCGGGGACGAGGTAGGCGAGGCTCTTGCCCACACCCGTGCCCGCCTCGGCGAAGAGCGCGTCGCCCTCCTCAAGGGCCTCCGCCACGGCGTCGGCCATAGCCGCCTGCTCGGGGCGGTGTTCGAGACGCAGGGTATCCGCGAGCCATCCGGACTCCCCGAAAATCCTTTCCATGGCCGGAAGCTCCGGCGCGTCCGCCGTGTCACTCCCGAAGTCCTCGCGCAATCCGATCATCGCGAAAGGGAAAGCGGTTCCGGCGCGGATTTCAACGGCTATTGGAATTCGGCCTCTTTGGGGTTGCCGCTTCCGCGCCGACACCCGAAGCTCAGCGGCTATGGTGTCCGACAAGCTGGCCAAACTTCTCATTCTGCAAGACCGTGACGCACGGCACGGACAATTGCTCCGGCAGCGCGAGTCGATCCCCGCCGAGCGCGAGAAAGCCCGAGCCTCCATCGCGGCGGAGGAGGCCCGGCGCAAGGAAAACGCCGACGCGCTCACACGCCTCGAAGTGGAGCGGGAGGAACTCGAGGGCCGCGTCGAGGACCTCGAGGAAGCCATCCGGAAATACCAGACACAGCAGCTCCAGGTGAAGAAAAACGAGGAATACGGCGCTCTCGAACACGAAATCGCGACCGCGCGCGCCAAAATCAGCGAGACCGAGGACGAGGAACTCAATGTCCTCGAAGCCATCGACCACAAGGCGGTGGCCAACCGGCGCGACGAAGAAGAAATCGCCGAGCGTATCCGCGTCTTCGAGACCGAGTTGAAGCGCCTCGACGAAGCGGAGCGCGAGGTCGAGGCGGCCATCGAGACCGGCCGCGACGCGGTGAAGGCGGCCGAAACGGACGTCGACCCGGCACTCCTTGAATCCTACCGCTTTGTCAAAACACAGGTAAAACGCCCGCCCTACGTCGTGGCGCTGAATGACGGACGCTGCGGGGGCTGCCACCTCAAAGTCTCCGGTGAAATCGAGAGCGGCGCCCGCAAAGGGCACGATGTCGTGCGCTGCGACAACTGCGGACGCATCGTCTATTTCCAGCGCTGAGCCCCGCCCGCCCACAGCACGGCACGCAGGAGACCAGGAAACAAAAAACCCTCCCCTCACCGATCCCCAGCAACAAC
>SLLG01000205.1 GCA_007134215.1 Opitutales bacterium
CGGCGGATTTTACGGCGGATTGGGCTGAAGGGGGGAGGGACGGACAGCCGCCATCCACCGGATGGCTTCGGCAACTGGTGGATTCTCCGCCGGTCAGGGCAGGTTGGTGACACCCATGAGAAACCGGTCGATCTCGCGGGCGCAGCCGCGGCCTTCGTTGATGGCCCAGACGACGAGGCTCTGGCCGCGGCGCATGTCGCCGGCGGCGTAGACGCCCTCGACGCCGGTGCGGTAGTCCTCGTGCTCGGCTTTGACGTTGGAACGTGCGTCGGTCTCAAGACCGAACTTCTGCACGACTTCCTGCTCGGGGCCACTGAAACCGAGGGCAAGGAGCGCCAGTTGGCAGGGAAGGACGCGCTCTGTGCCGGGCACTTCGACCGGTGCGATGCGGCCCTCGGGCGACCGCTCCCACTTGATATCAGCGATTTTCAGTCCCGTGAGGCGTCCGTCCGCGTCCTTCATGAATTCCTTCGTGTTGACGAGGTATTGGCGCGGATCGGCACCGAACTTCTCCTTCGCTTCGGTCTGCCCGTAGTCGAGCTTATAGACCTTGGGCCACTCCGGCCACGGGTTGTTCGGCGCGCGGGCGTCCGGCGGCCTGGGCATGATTTCAAGCTGGGTGACGGAGCGGCAGCCATGCCGCAGGGACGTACCCACGCAGTCGGTACCGGTGTCGCCCCCACCGATGACGATGACGTCCTTGTCCTTCGCCGTGATGCCCATGCCCGGGGGCACGCCTTCGCCGTCGGCGGAGGCGTTGTCGAGAAGCGCCCGCGTGTTGGCGGTGAGAAACTCCATGGCAAAATGGATGCCGGCAGCGTCACGGCCCGGCGTGCGCACGAAAAAGTCGTTCGGCTTGGTCGCACCGCAGCAGAGGGCGACGGCGTCGAACTCATCGCGCAGGCGCTCGACCGTCCACTCCCCGTCCTTTCCGATAAATACACCGCAGCAGAATTCGACGCCCTCCGCCTCCATGACGCCGATGCGGCGGGCGACGACTTCCTCCTTGTCGAGCTTCATGTTGGGGATGCCGTACATGAGGAGCCCGCCGGGCCGGTCCTCGCGCTCGAAGACGGTGACATGGTGCCCCGCCTTGTTGAGCTGATCGGCGGCGGAGAGCCCGGCCGGACCGGAGCCAACGACGGCAACCCGCTTGCCCGTGCGCTTTTCGGGCGGTTGCGGCACGACCCATCCGTTCTCCCAGGCATGGTCGATGATGGAACACTCGATGTTTTTGATCGTGACGGGCGGCTCGATGACGCCGAGCACGCACGAGCCCTCGCAGGGCGCGGGGCACACGCGGCCCGTGAACTCGGGGAAATTGTTCGTCTTCCACAGGCGGTGCAGGGCGTCTTTCCAGCGGCCACGGTAGACGAGGTCATTGAACTCGGGGATTAGATTGTTGATCGGGCAGCCGCTCGCCATGCCGGAGAGCGTGATGCCCGTATGGCAGTACGGTGTGCCGCAGTCCATGCACCGCGAGCCCTGTGCGCGCAGTGCGTCATCGTCGTGGTGGTCGTGGATCTCGCGCCAGTCCTTCAGGCGCTCAATGGGATCGCGGTCGGCGATCGTCTTGCGTTCGACTTCGAGGAATCCTGTGGGTTTGCCCATGATGTGGTAGATGATTTGAATACTCGGGGTCAGTGCCCCACCTTGGCGTTTTCCTCGAAGGCGGCGCGGACGGCGTCTTCGCCGGAAAGACCGTTTTCGACGGCTTTTTTCTGCGCCTTGAGAACGCGTTCGTAGTCGGCGGGAAGGATCTTGAGGAAACGCGCGCGGGCATTTTCCCAGTCGGCGAGGACGAGGCGGCCCTTGACGCTGCCGGTCCACTTGACGTGCTGCTCAATACGTTCGCGCACAGCCTCGATCTCACCGTCCTCGCACTCGACGAGCTGGTAGAGGTTGACCATCTGGGTGTTGAGCCTTGTGCCGAAGTCGCCGCGTTCGTCGTAGACATAGGCCACGCCCCCGCTCATGCCGGCGGCGAAGTTGCGCCCTGTGCGCCCGAGGACGACGACGGAGCCGCCGGTCATGTATTCGCATCCGTGGTCACCCACCCCCTCGATGACGGCGTGGACACCGCTGTTGCGCACGCAGAACCGCTCCCCGGCAACGCCCGCGATGAAGGCCTCGCCGTTGGTCGCGCCGTAGAAGCAGGTGTTGCCCACGATGATGCTCTCGTCGGCAACGAGTTCGCGGTGGGCATTGCGCGGCGGGTAGACGACGATGCGCGCTCCGGAGAGCCCCTTGCCGCAGTAGTCGTTGGTGTCGCCCTCGACTTCGAGGGTCATGCCCTTGGGGCAAAACGCGCCGAGGCTCTGGCCCGCGCAACCGGTGAACTTGAGGTGGATCGTGCCGTCGGGGAGCGCGTCGGGGCCGTGCCTGCGGCTGATCTCCGAGCCGGTGATCGTGCCCACAACGCGGTTGACGTTGACGATGGGCAGGTCGATGCGCACTCTTTCGCCGCGCTCGATGGCGGGTTGGCAGGCGGGCAGGATCTCCGTCATGTCGAGCGACTCCCCGATGCCGTGGTCCTGCTTCATGCTGCAGTAGGTGCCCACCTCTGGACCGAGCTTCGGCCGGTAGAGAATCTTCGAGTAATCGAGACCGCGCGCCTTGTAGTGGTCGACGGCCTTGCGCATTTCCAAACGGTTGGTGCGGCCGACCATTTCGTTGATCGTGCGGTAGCCGAGGCGCGCCATGATTTCGCGCAGTTCCTCGGCCACGAACATCATGAAGTTGACAACATGGTCGGCGGCGCCGCGGAAGTTCTTGCGCAGTTGCTCGTTCTGCGTGGCGACGCCCACCGGGCACGTGTTTTTGTGGCACACGCGCATCATGAGGCAACCCAGTGAAACGAGCGGGGCGGTTGCAAAGCCGAACTCCTCCGCGCCGAGAAGGCACGCGATGGCGACGTCGCGCCCGGTCTTGAGCTGGCCGTCGGTCTCGACGACGACGCGGCTGCGCAGATCGTTGAGGAGGAGGGTCTGGTTGGTCTCGGCAAGGCCCAGCTCCCACGGGCAGCCCGCGTGCTGGATGGAGGAGCGCGGGCTCGCGCCCGTGCCGCCGTCATATCCGGAAATCAGGACAACGTCGGCTTTCGCCTTGGTCACACCCGCCGCGATGGTCCCAACCCCGATGGCGGAGACGAGCTTCACGTTCACGCGGGCGTGGTGGTTGGCGTTCTTGAGGTCGTGGATGAGTTCCGCGAGGTCCTCGATGGAATAGATGTCGTGGTGCGGCGGCGGGGAGATGAGGCCGACACCCGGCGTGGTGCCGCGCACGCGCGCGATCTCCGGAAAGACCTTGTGGCCCGGCAGTTCACCGCCCTCGCCCGGCTTCGCGCCTTGGCAGACCTTGATCTGCAGTTCGTCGGAGTTGACGAGGTAGTAGCTCGTGACCCCGAAGCGCCCGCTCGCCACCTGCTTGATAGCGCTGCGCTTGGAGTCGCCGTTCTCCATAGGCGTGAAGCGCTCGTAGTCCTCGCCGCCCTCGCCCGTGTTGGACTTGCCGCCGAGGCGGTTCATCGCGATGGCGAGGGCTTCGTGCGCCTCCTTGGAGATCGATCCGTAGGACATCGCGCCTGTCTTGAAACGCTTCACGATGTCGGTCGCGGGCTCCACTTCTTCGAGCGGGATGGCACGCGCGGGGTCCTCCTTGAACTCCATGAGGCCGCGGAGGGTGAAGAGGTCGCGGCTCTGGTCGTCGATGAGCCGCGAATACTCCATGAACACCCCGCGGTCGCCGAGGCGGGCCGCTTTTTGCAGCAGGTGAATGGCCATCGGGCTGAAGAGGTGGCGCTCGCCGCCCTTGCGCCACTGGTAGGCGCCACCGGGATCCAGCTCGTCGTTTTCGACTTCACGGTCCTTGAAGGCGGCGTCGTGGCGCATCTTCACCTCGCGCGAAATAACGTCGAGGCCGATGCCTTCGACGCGGGACGCCGTCCACGTGAAATACTCGTCGATGACGTCGGACTTGAGCCCGACGGCTTCGAAGATCTGCGCCCCCCGGTAGCTCGCGACAGTCGAGATCCCCATCTTCGACATCGTCTTGATAACGCCTTTGATCGAGCCCTTGAGGTAGTTTTTCTCCGCCGTTTCGTAGTCCATGTCGATTTCGCCGCGGTCGACCATCGCGCGTATAGTGTCGAGGGCGAGGTACGGATTGACGACGTCGACGCCGTAGCCGAGGAGCACGGCAAAGTGGTGCACTTCGCGGGGCTCGGCAGACTCGAGAATTATGGAGACCTTGGTGCGCGTTCCCTTGCGGATGAGATGGTGGTGCAGAGCCGCGACGGCGAGGAGCGCGGGGATGGGCGACTTGCGCTCATTCACCGTGCGGTCGGAGAGGATGAGGAGATTGGCACCCTCGCGGATGGCGGCGTCGGCCGCCGCGCGCAGGTCTTCAAGGGCGAGTTCGAGGCCTTTGCCCGTGACGGAATCGAGTTCGATCTCCTCAATCTGGTCGCCCACACGGGCCTGGCCGGGGAGAACGCCCTCGGCGAGACCCGGCTCGTGCAACTCGGGCCGGTAGTGAATGGGGAGCGTGGTGGCGCGGAAGCCCGGCAGCTTCACACGGCGCAGGCGCTCCAGCTCCTCGTTGCCGATGACCGGCGACTCCAGCCGGATCATGCGGCAGTTCTCCGGGCCGGGATGCAACAGGTCGCTCTCGCTTCCGATGAAGGTGACCGACGCTGTGACCAGTTCCTCCCGGATGGGGTCAATGGCCGGATTGGTGACCTGCGCGAAGAGCTGCTTAAAGTAATTATAGAGCAGCTGCGGGCGCTCGGAGAGAACGGCTATCGGCGCATCGTTGCCCATGGACCCAAGCGGCTGGTTGCCGGATTCGGCGGTAGGACCGAGGATAAACCGCAGGTCCTCGAAGGTGTAGCCGAAGCTACGCTGGAACTGCACGAGGCGGCGGCCCGTCAGCGGGGTCTTGGGCTCGACGCGCGGCAAGTCGTCGAAATACACGCGGCTCTGCTTGAGCCACTCGCCGTACGGCTTGTCGCGGGCGACGGCGTCTTTGATTTCCTCGTCGGGGACGATCCGCCCCTCTTTGGTATCGACGAGAAACATACGGCCCGGCTCGAGGCGGCCCTTCTTCACGACTTTGGCCGGATCGACCTTCACAACCCCCACTTCGGAGGCCATGATCACAAGGTCGTCCTCCGTCACGTAGTAGCGCGAGGGGCGCAGCCCGTTTCGGTCCAAGACGGCGCCGATGGAGACGCCGTCGGAGAACGCGATGGAGGCGGGGCCGTCCCACGGCTCCATCATGCAGGCATGGTATTCATAGAAGGCCCGCTTTTCCTCCGACATGTGCTCATGGCGCTCCCACGGCTCGGGGATCATCATCATGACCGCCTGGTGGAGCGGCCGCCCGGAGAGAACAAGAAACTCAAGGCAGTTGTCGAACTTCGCCGAGTCCGACCCATCTGCGCGGATGATCGGGAGAATGCGCTCGAGGTCCTTGCCGAGGACGCCGCTGTCAAGGAGCTGCTGGCGCGCGAACATCCAGTTCTCGTTGCCGCGCAGGGTGTTGATCTCGCCGTTGTGGCACATGTAGCGGTAGGGCTGGCCCCGCGGCCACGAAGGAAAGGTGTTCGTCGAAAAGCGGCTGTGCACCAGCGCCATGGCCGACTCCATGTCCGGATGGTGCAAGTCCGGAAAATAGTGGCTGAGCTGCTCCGTCGTGAGCATGCCCTTATAGACCATCGTCCGCGCCGAAAGCGTCGCCGTGTAAAAGTGCTCGCCGCCGTCTTCATGCCGGTAACGGATGTCCATGGAAGCCCGGCGGCGGATGATATAGAGCTTGCGCTCGAAGTCCTCCGCGTCCTTCACGCTCTCGCCGCGGCCGATGAAGATTTGGCGCATAAGCGGTTCGCGCGCCGCCGACGCCTTGCCGAGCGTGTCGTTGTGCACCGGCACGTCACGCCAGCCGAGGAGCACCTGCCCCTCCTCTTCCACGATCTCCGCGTAGATGCGTTCGCAGTTGGCCCGCTCCTCCGCGTCGCGCGGCAGAAACACCGTGCCCACCGCGTATTCACCCTCGTCCGGCACCTCGATCCCCGCCTCCGGCCCGACCGTCTTGAAGAATTTGTGCGGAAACTGGATGAACACTCCCGCACCGTCCCCGGTGTTGGGGTCGCAGCCGCAGCCGCCGCGGTGGTCCATGTTGCGGCACATCTCAAGGGCGCTCTCAATGATCGAGTGCGACTTGCGCCCCTTGAGGTGGCACAAAAACCCTACGCCGCAGTTCTCCCGCTCCGTCGACGGATCATACAGCCCCTGGGGGACGGGAAGGTTGGGGTCGCTGGTTCTACGCGGATTCAGAGCCATAAGGACCAACGCTTGCGAGATACACTTTCCCTTGGCAAGCGGCGAATCGGAAAAAATGCCTCCGCGGGGCAAAGAACCCAGAAAAAGAAAATGCTTTCCTGCAGCCACCAAGATTGCTTTATTTCTCAGAGCTATAGCAAAAGTCTCAATTTCATCTATATCAATTACTAACGGATCACATTCCAATCAATCCTATTGAATAGGTGTTTACCATTCAATCGTTTTAAGCGCCTCCTTTACAACCACTTACGATTGAATGGCGCGGCACCCCGACACGCCTTGGGTAACTGGCGACAGCGGCGGGCCGTCCGGGCACCGGCCAACGGTCGCAGGGACCATCTGCCACCGTGCCCGGACGCCGATACGGCCGGCGAGCAAGAAGTTTTGGGTCTGCCCTTTCGCCTTCACCTGGCCTACACCCGAATTTCGAGGCGCACGGCGATTAGATGTTGTTGCGCTGACGGGATTCGTTTGGGTGATGCCGTATGCCAGCGAAAAAGATTGATCTGGAGGTCGTGAAATTCGTCCTCGACCAAAACATCGAGGAGCAGCGCACCGTCGCCAACATCATGGAGGACCTGCGCCGCCAGCTAGAACAGGAGGAGGCGGAGAAGGAGAAAAAGGACCGCGTGAAGAAGCAGTTCGTCGTCCTCGTCTCCGATCCCGAGAAGGACCTTGAGGGCAAAATCAAGACCGGCTGGGTTCTGCAGATCCCGGAGGAGGACGACCCGAGTACCGTCGAGGCCCGCCTCATCGAGGCCGCCCTCGAGTTCAACACGTCCTCAAAAGGCCGCAAGATGCCGGTTTCCAGCATCGGCGACGCCTGCGAGGCCCTCCCTCCGCGCATCACCAAGGAGCATCAGGTCTGGATCAAAACGAAAGAACCTGTCTATCTCCTGCGGACAGACAACAAGATCACGCTCCCTGACGGACTGTGATCCGCCGAGCGGCAGCCGGATACCGGATAAGCCTTCCTTATTCAGTCCATCAGCGGATACACTTCCGCGGTTTTTCTCTTGAACCCCGGGTAGTCCGCAAAACTCTTATGCACTTATGAAGACGCGATTGCTCACCGCTGCGGCGGTATTCGCGGTCCTCGGGCTGGTCGCCGGTTGCGGCGGGCCATCCGAGCCCGTGGTCTACGATGTGCCCAAGGAGGAGGAGCCCGCGCCCCGTCAACCGGTCGGTGCTCCCATGGCGGGCGGTGCCGTCGGCGAGACGCCGATGACCGGAGATCAACCGGCGGGCGGCGCGCCCGCGGCCGGCGATCGCCCGACCTCCGAGGCGATGATCGGTCAGGCGCTTCCTGAAGGTGCCGTGAATATGGACGGCGACCAGCCCGAGTGGGAGGCGGCGGACCACTGGGAAGCCGGCCCTGCCTCCGCCATGCGCCGCGGCAGCTACAGCGTATCCGGCCCGGAGGGTAGCGGCGACATCTCCATCACTTCGTTCCCCGGGGACGTCGGCGGTCTCCTCGCCAACGTCAACCGCTGGCGCGGCCAGCTCAATCTCGGCCCGATCGGCGACGACCGTCTGCCGGACTACGCCCGGACCGAGACGTTCCACAGCCGCGAGGCGACCATCGTCGAGTTCGACGGCCCGAGCCAAGGGACGGTCACGGCCATTTTCAAACACAGCGGCGACTCATGGTTCTTCCGCCTCACGGGGCCGAATGACCTTGTCGCGCGCGAGCGGACAGCCTTCCTTGAATTTCTGCGGACCATCCGTTTCCCCGATGAGTGATCCCGCCGCACGCGCAAAGCCGCCCGTCCTCGGCGTCGGTTTTCTCAGTTTATTTTTTTTCATTCTCGCCGCGTCGGGTTTTCTCGTCGTTGTCGGCAACCTCACAGGCATTGCCGCCGGTTCGGGGCTGGTGCCGGCCGTCGACAACCTCCCCGGGCTCATGAGCACCACGCTCGTGCTCTTCGCCCTCGGGTGCGTGCCCGTTTTCCTGCGGGCTCTTGCCGCGGGCAGGCGCTGAACGCGTCGTACCTCCGCGCTCCGCCGTTTCGTCCTCTATTCCAACGTGAAAGCGATCCATCAGTTTTTCAGCAGCATCCGGCTCACTGTGCTCCTTCTCGCCGTGAGCACGGTGCTCGTCTTTTTCGGCACGCTCGACCAGGTCCACTTCGGCATCTTCCACACGCAGCAGCGCTACTTCGAGAGCCTCTTCGTCGTCTGGTCCTACCCTGTGCAGTGGCCGGGCCATGAGCTTCTCGGCTGGATCGAGCTACCCCTGCCGGGCGGCTACCTCGTCGGCCCGCTCCTCGTCCTCAACCTTTTCTTTGCCCACTTCCGCTACTATCGGTCCGGCTGGCGCAAGACCGGCATTGTCCTCATCCACGCCGGGCTCGTCCTCCTCCTCGTCGGCCAGCTCTGGACACAGCTCCGCCAGAAGGAATACTTCATGTGGCTCGCCGAGGGCCAGTCCAACAACTACGTCGAGTCCTTCCACACCGACGAACTCGTCGTCATCGACCGCTCGGATCCGGACCGCGACCGCGTCTACAGCTGGCCCGTCGAGGCCTTTTCGCGCGGACAAACAGAACTGCGCCACCCCGGCCTGCCCTTCCGCCTGCGCGTCGTCGGCTATGCGCAAAACGCCGCCATTTTCCCGCTCGACCAAGGTCCGCCCAACACCCCCGACCTCAACGTCACGCGCGGCATCGGCGCCGACCGCAACCTCACCTTTATCCAGATCGCCCCCACCTTCCGCGAGGGCGAGCGCAATGTCACGACCGCCCTCGTCGATGTCGTCACGCCCGACGGTCCGCGCGGGCGCTGGATCGTCTCCAACGTCTTCCGCCAGCGCGACCCCATGCGCGAGTTTTTCCCCCGCCAGACGTTCGAGATCGACGGACGGGAATACGAGGTCGCCCTGCGCTTCGAACGCCGCTACCTTCCGGAGCCGGTCAAGCTGCTCGAGTTCCGTCACGACCGCTACCCCGGCACCGACATCCCCTTTAACTTCTCCAGCGAAGTAACCCTCGGCGAACCCGGCTCCGACAACGCCCGCCGTGCCCTTATCTACATGAACAATCCGCTGCGCTACGACGACCTCACCTTCTACCAGGCCAGCTTCGCCGAAGGCGACACCATGTCGATGTTCCAAGTCGTCGGCAACCCCGCCCGCTGGATCCCCTATTGGTCCACCCTCATCATCACCCTCGGGCTGCTCCTGCAGTTCGGCATCAGCTTCGTTTCCCGCTTTTACCTCGCTCCGGCGGGTCGGCCGACACCCGCCTCCCGTGACAACACCACCTCCCCCACCCGGCGGACCACCGCCCGCCAACCCGCCGCCGGACCCCTGCAATGACAACCGAACGCACCACCCTGCTCCAGCGGATCGTCATCGGCACCGTCTTTCTCTTCGCCGGTCTCCTCTTTCTGCGCCATGTCATGCCCGAACGGCACGACACCGACTTCGACATCGCCGCCTTTCTCGCTCTGCCCGTCCAGGACGGCGGTCGCGTCAAGCCCGCCGACACCGTCGCACGCACCACCCTGCTCGTCATCGCCAACCGCACCAACGTGCGCGACGGCGACGAGCGCCTCAGCGCGGCGGAGTGGTTCACCGAATTCGCGCTCAACCCCGCCCGCGCCGTCGAGCGGCCGGTCTTCCGCGTCGAGCATCCCGAAGTCATGGGCATTCTCGGCATACCCGCCGACGACCGCATGTATGTATCGCTCAGCGAAATCCTCCCGCACTTTGACACCCTCCGCTCGCAGTGGGAGTCCATCCCCGGGGAGAGTCAGTTGCGCAGCTCCTACGAAGCGGCCCTCGCCAAACTGCGCGACGCCATCGGTCTCTACGACAGCCTCTCCCACGCTTACACCGGCCCGCCCGTCCTTGGCCGTTCTGACACCGGCCTACGCATGCTCCGGCGCGCCCTCCGCGACCGTGCCGATCACGACCCGGACTCGGAGGAAGCCCTCACTGTCGAAAACGCGCTCTCCCTCTTCGCCGGTAATTTCGCCCGCGCCGCCCGAAGCACCGTCCTCGCCACCGTCCCCCCGCCGGACGGCGGCGACGATCCGCTCGCGGAATGGTCGAACCTCGGTTCTGTTCTCCTTGAAGCCACCAAGACCGGCAACCTCGATCCCCTCGCCGTGACCTACGCCGAGATGGCGGCTGCCTACCGCGCGGGCGACGCCGCCGAATTCAACTCGCGCGTGGACGATGCCGCCAACCTCCTCGCCGCCCGCGGCCACGCCCCCGGCGGCAAAATCGCTTTCGAGCACTTCTTCAACCAATTCTCCCCCTTCACCTACGCCGCCGTCGTTTACCTCCTTGTTTTTCTCGCCGCCTCCGCAAGCTGGATCGTCTGGCCGCACACCTTTGCCAACACCGCCTTTTGGCTCATGGCCACCGCTTTCGCCGTGCACACCTTCGGCATGTTCGCACACGCCTACCTAATGGGCCGCCCACCCGTCACCAACCTCTACACCTCTGCGATTTTTGTCGGCTGGGGCACCGTCCTCCTCTGCCTCTTCCTCGAAAAACGCTTCCGCAATGGACTCGCCGCCGCCGCTGCCGCTCCCGTCGGCTTCTGCACGCTCATCATCGCCTATCACCTCAGTTTCACGGGCGACACCGTCGAGGTCATGCGTGCCGTCCTCGACTCCAACTTCTGGCTCGCCACCCACGTACCCACTGTCACGATCGGCTACTCCGCCAACTTCCTCGCCGGCAGCCTCGCCGTCGTCTACCTCCTGCGCGACCGGATCTTCGGAGGCCTTCCGGCCCCTTCCGCCCGGCTCCTCGAGGGCATGGTCTACGGCGTCGTCTGCTTCGCCCTGCTCTTCAGCTTCGTCGGCACCGTCCTCGGCGGCATCTGGGCCGACCAGTCGTGGGGACGCTTCTGGGGCTGGGATCCCAAAGAAAACGGTGCCCTCATGATCGTTCTCTGGAACGCCCTCATCCTCCACGCGCGCTGGGCCAAACTCGCCACACCCACGGGTATCATGCAGCTCGCCATCGCCGGCAACATCATCACCGCATGGTCGTGGTTCGGCACCAACATGCTCGGCGTCGGCCTCCACGCCTACGGCTTCATGGACGCCGCCTTCTTCTGGCTCCTCGCCTTTGTCTTCTCGCAGCTCGCCTGCATCGCCGTCGGCTGGCTCCCGCGCCTGCGCCTCTTCAACCGCGGCGGTGACCCGGAACCACAAACCGACACCCCCGGACAACTACCCGGACACACTACGGCAGGATAGGCCATGGGCGAATTCCGCCTCGCCGCCCTTCTCCTTCTCGCCGTGGCCGGGTTCACGCTCGCACGCAGTTTCGCGCCCGACGCCTTTCTCCGCCTCGTCCTCATTCTCCTCGGTTTCGTCTGCGCGGGAATGACCGTCATCAACCTCATCCAAGCGTGGAATGCCGACCCCCGCTTCCTCTCCGGACGCGCCCTCGGTTGGATTCAAATCGGCACTGGCACCGCCCTCGCCACCGTCTTCCGCCTCCTCGGACAGGAACCCGGTGCCCCCGCCATCCTCGTCGGGCTCGCCTACATCGTCGGCGGCTGCCTCGTCCTCCTCACCGCCGCCCTCCGCGCCCTCCTGCGGCGTTGACTCACGAAGCCCCTCCCAGCCACTGCCTTTCAGGCATTCATTGGCCGTCAACTAATTTACCTCCAAGTTATAAAAACCCTGTCAATTTATATAATTCGGAATTATAAATTCTACGTGTGGGAGCCGATCGGTGGCGGGAGGACGGCCTTTACGGTCGGCAATGGAATTGTAGGGTTGCCGAGGGCGGTGCGCGAGGGCTACATCTCCGCACATGAGCATGACCACCCTCGATTTTCCTCTCGCCGGATGCCCCGCGTCGCGTGTTGCCCTAGGTTGCATGCACTTTGGCGGCAACCGCAACCTCGGTGAAACCGACAATGGTGAAATTCTCCGCAAGGGCCGCACCGCCCTCGAGACCGCCTTGCAGTTAGGTATCAATTTCTTCGACCACGCCGACATCTACGGCGGCGGCGAAAGCGAGTCGGTCTTCGGCAAACTCATCGAAGAAATGCGCGTCCAAAGAGACAGCATCCTCATTCAGACAAAATGCGGCATCCGCTTCGCTGGCGAACCACACAACGACGATCCGCACCGTTACGATTTCTCCGAAGAACACATTCTCCGCTCCGTCGAGAACTCGCTCCGACGGCTTCGCACCGACCGGATCGATATCCTCCTCCTCCACAGACCCGACGCTCTAATGGAACCGGAGGAAATCGCCGCAGCCTTCACGAAACTCCGAAGTTCCGGCAAAGTGCGCGCCTTCGGTGTCTCCAACCATACCCCGGCACAAATGGACCTTCTCCGAGACGCACTCCCCTTTCCCCTCGTCGCCAACCAAGTCGAAATCAACCTCCTCAAGACATCACTCATCGACGCCGGCATCGTCAGCGCCGGGCGCGAACCCGCCCCCGGCCACCCCGCCGACGGCTCTCTCGAATACCACCGCCGCCACCGCATCATCACCCAAGCGTGGGCTCCGCTCGCCTACGGATACCTCTCCGGCCGCAAACCCGGCACCGACGATCCGAGGATAAAGCCCGCCGCCGCCCTCGTCCAAGAACTCGCCGACGCCCATGGCGTTCCCCCGGAAGCCATCGTCATCGCGTGGCTCCTCCGCCACCCCGCCAAGATCCACCCGATCATCGGAACCCGCGACCCCGACCGCATCCGCGCCTGCGCCCGCGCCACAGACGTCCGCCTCAACCGAGAACAGTGGTACCGCCTCTACATCGCCGGACGCGGCGCTCCGCTCCCCTGATTCGACTTCCCGCAATCCGTCTCCCGGATTGAGTCCAATAAATAAATATCCGCTATGTATTCACTGAATTAAAAATGGTTGGCATTTAGCTTGTGCTTGGAGTTGGAATGTGCTTCGGTAATTTCATGTATAGACGACCCTATCTGAGGAGGCTAGTGGCGCCCAAGGGCGAATCAGCGTGTTATCACTGTTATGGCCGGTGTGTGAACAAGGAGCGTTTGCTCGGTGACGGGGAGGCGAAGGACCGTTTCGTCGCGGAGCTGCGGCGGGTGGCGGCGTTCTGCGGGGTGGAGGTGCTGACCTTCTGCGTAATGTCGAACCACTACCACATCCTTGTGCGGATCGACCTGAAGGCGAAGGAGGTTGAGGATAAGGAGCTGGTGCGGCGCTTCCGCGCGCTCTACGGCGAGGACAAGTGCCCGTATATCAACATGGACGCGCGGCGGGTGGCAACGGTGCTGGACTCGAAGCTGGACGATGCCGAGGCGGTGCGGGTACACTTGAAGAGCCGCATGGGCGAACTGGCGGGATTTATGAAGACGCTGAAGCAGCGCTACAGCGTGTGGTACAACGGGGAGCGGGGGCGCGTGGGGACGCTCTGGGCAGAGCGCTACAAGAGCTGCGTGGTGCAGGATTCGCCGCATGTGCTGCGTGTCGTAGGGGCGTATATCGAGCTGAACCCGGTGCGCGCGGGCTTGGCGGAACAAGCGGAGGCCTACCGCTGGAGCGGCTACGGCGCGGCGGTCGGCGGGGAAGTGTCACCCTCGCTGCGTGCGTGGGCGCGGGCGGGGATCGCGGGGATGCCGGGGGCGAAGGACCCGGTGCGAGCACTGCGGAAAGAGGGACAGAAAGAGGAAGAGGAAGCGGGAGAGCGGAGATTCTTGCAGTCGTACGGGTTGTTGGTACGGGTGAAGGATGATACAGGGAGTGCTTCGGGCGAGGACGCCGCGGGAGCGGAGAAGCAAGCACTTCTCGCCCGAGTTCCCGCGTTTCTGCGCGGGTTGGTGGTAGGGACAGAGGACTTTATCGATAAATGGCGTCTGTCGCTTGGCCTCGGGCGTCCGGCACAAACGGCGGATTGTGTCCGGACGGAGGGCGGAAGCGATCTATTTCACGCCCGGCAGCCGAGACGGTCGACCGCGTCGACGTGACCGGGCGGCGACGTGAATTAGGGGTTGCCGTAAGGCGTCCGCAGGCGCGTCATGGAAGCATGGACGAATTGCTGAAAACACCTTTGCATGCCTTCCACGAAGCGAATGGCGCGCGCATGGTGCCGTTTGCCGGCTGGTCGATGCCGGTGCAGTACACGGGCATTCTTGAGGAGCACCGCGCTGTCCGGGAAGCGGCGGGCCTCTTCGACGTAAGTCACATGGGCGAAGCGGAGGTTCGCGGCCCGCAGGCCGCCGCCTTCCTCGACTATATTCTCACCAACGATGTGTCCAAGCTGGTTCCCGGACGCGCACTCTACGCGCTGATGTGCTACGAGGACGGAGGTGTAGTCGATGACGTCATCGTCTCTTGTCTCGAGCCTGAGCGGTTCCTCGTATGCCTCAACGCGGCGAACACGGAGAAGGACCTTGAGTGGATCCAGGGCCACGCTGTGGGCTTTGACTGCACCGTGAGCGACCTATCGCGGGAGTATGCGCTGCTCGCGCTGCAAGGTCCCAAGGCGGCGGAAATTCTCCAGCCGCTGCTCAACCACGCCGTGGCCGATATCCGGCGCTTCGGGTGCGTGGACGCCCGGATCGCGGGGATGCCCGCGCTCGTGAGCCGCACAGGATACACGGGCGAGGATGGGTTCGAGTTTTACGTGCCGGCCGCCAAAGCGCCGAACATCGCCAAAATGCTTCTCACCGGCGGCGAACGCCACGGGCTGAAGCCTGCGGGCCTGGGCGCGCGCGACAGCCTCCGCCTCGAAGCCGGTCTTCCCCTCTACGGGCACGAGATCAGCGCAAACATCAATCCGCTCGAAGCCGGCCTTGGCTTCTTCGTGAAGCTGAAGAAGGAGGCACGTTTCATCGGGCGCGAAGCGCTGGCCAAAGTAAAGGAGAGCGGTCCGGTACGCCGCATTATCCACTTCATCCTCGAAGACCGGCGGATCGCGCGGGAAGGCGCGGATGTTTTCGCCGGGAGCGGGCGGGTCGGCCGGGTGGTTTCCGGCACACTCTCGCCCTTACTGAAAAAACCGATCGGTTCGGCCCTTGTCGAAAGCGCGGCGGCGAACGCCGCGCTGGAAGTCGACATCCGGGGAAAGCGCATACCCTTTCGCCGCGCCAAGCCACCGCTGCACAAAGCCGCGTAGCGCCGCCG
>SLLG01000292.1 GCA_007134215.1 Opitutales bacterium
CCGGTGGCGAGCTGGAGGCGCACGAGCTGCTGCGCCTGCGGGCACGCTTCTTCACGCGCGGCAAAGCGCTGGGGACGGAGGCGTGGCTGCGGGAAGGAGCGGGCGCGGCGGCGCTGTCGCGCGTGGGCAAGCCGCCCGGGGCGCGTTCTGTCGACGTGCTGAAGCACACGGACCTCGCGGTGGCGGGGAGCGGGAGCGCCGCGGGCACTTTGGAGGCGCCGTCGGCGAGCCCTCCGATGTCCGGGTTTACGGCACCGTGAAGGAAGTGCAAGGGATTCGATTCCACTCGGGTCTCCCGCGTCGGGTTGGCTGGTGCCGTGGTATTTACAGCGGTTGCCGCGCCTGCCAGCGTCAGTGTGAAACAGAACGAAGCAAACCGGCGTCTTTCGGATGTTCCATGCACGCGGGCTGCGCTTCCCGTGACGTCTTAGTGGTAGATGGCAGTGTTTTTTGTTATCATGCGGGCGAATCACTTTTTTGTAAATTGAGCTTATTCGCCAAAGAATTGTTTTAGAATCGAGCAATATCAGATCACGCGACTGCTTGCTCCGGTTGCGCCTTGCGCCAAGGTAAAAAAGCGCTTTCTCTGGCAGCCTTAGTTTTCGCGTCCTGTTCCACCACCACCATGATTATTGTCCTCAAGCCCTCTGCCGCCGAATCCGACGCTCGCGAAATTCTCGACCGCATCGCCGAAGCCGGACTCAAGCCCCTACACATGCCGGGTGTCGAACGCACGGTGATCGGCGCCCTTGGCGACGAACGCAGGCTGGGCGCTCTCCACTTCGAGAGCCATCCTGCAGTCGAGCGGGTGGACGAGATCCTCGCGCCCTACAAGGCCGTTAGCCGCGAAATGCACCCGACCGACACCGTCGTCTCTATTGGCAAGGTGCCGGTGGGCGGGGAGGGGTTCGCCGTCTTCGGCGGGCCGTGTGCGGTGGAGGGGCGCGACGCATTTGCCATGACCGCTCGGGCGGTCGCCGACGGCGGGGCGCACGGCCTGCGGGGCGGTGCTTTCAAGCCGCGCACCAGTCCCTATTCCTTCCAGGGGCTCGGGTTGGAGGGCTTGGAAATCCTCCGCGACGTGGGGCGTGAGCTCGGCTTGCCGACGATCACGGAAGTGGTGGAAGTCGCCGATGTCGACGCCGTTGAGTCCCACGCCGACGCCTTTCAAGTGGGCGCGCGCAACATGCAGAATTTCCGCCTCCTCACCGCCCTCGGGCAGGCCTCCAGACCTGTCATTCTCAAGCGCGGCATGGCCGCTTCTGTCGAAGACCTCCTCATGGCCGCCGAGTACATCCTCTCGGAGGGCAACCAGAACGTCATCTTCTGCGAGCGCGGTATCCGCACCTTCGAGAAAGGCACCCGCAACACCCTCGACCTCTCCGCCGTCTGCCAGCTCAAAGCCAAGAGTCACCTTCCCGTTCTCGTCGACCCCAGCCACGGCACGGGGGTGCGCGCCTACGTCACCCCCATGGCCTTCGCCGCCGCCGCCTGCGGAGCCGACGGCATCCTCGTCGAAGTCCACCATGACCCCAAGCGCGCCCTTTCCGACGGCGCGCAGTCCCTCTTCCCCGAGCAGTTCACCGATCTCGTCACCCGCCTCCGCCCCTTTGTAGCAGCCGCCGGACGCCACCTGTGATCTACCCAAAGGAACCCTCCTCGCAGCCAAAATATTTCTCGAAGCTAATACAAATTTTGATTTTTGACGTGAAATGATAAATAAGTATTTTTATGGTCTTTTCGATTATATCCGCCATCTATCATTAGGCGCGCTGCCGGTGGTTGTTTTTCCGGCCCGGGCGTGCCGGTCGCCGATTCCAGACTCCGGGCCGGTCTTGGGCAATCGGACGCGGGGCGCTGAGGGATGCAGCGACGGGTTTTACGCCTCGGGAATCTGTCCGAAGGGGGCGTCGCGCTTTTGGTGGAGGTCTTCCCGGCGCACGGGGGCGAATGTCCATTCGGTGACGGCGTCGTCGCGGAAAGTGACGATCATCTGTTCGACGGGGCGCCCGCGCGGAGCGGGGCCGGGCTCGGACCGCGTGTGGAAGGCGGGTCGCGGCGGAACGGTGATTTCCACGGGCTCGTGGCGGTAACCCCAGTAAATCCACCGGACAGTGCGATCGTCGACGCGTTCGGCGTGCTCCGGGGTGCCGAGCGCGATGTAGACGGCGACCGGGCTCCATCCTTCCTCGATGCCGCCGTGGAGAACCGCCTCGCGTTTTTCGGTGGAAAACTCCGCGAAGGCGGGGGCAAACTGGCGGGCACGGTGCTCCTGTACGGTGCCGCAGCCGGCGAGAATAAAGGCTGCGGCGATGACGGCGGCGGAAAGACGGGCGCGTGGCGGGCGCATCAGGCGGGGCGGGCGTCGGCGTCAGCCGAAGAGGATCGCGTGGATTTGGTTGAGGAGGATGACGATAATGGCGACTGGCGCGACGTAGCGGATCATTATGTGCCATGCCTTCTCGAGCCGGAAATCCGGAGTGCTGTGCCGGATTTCCTCGGAGGCGTGTTCGAGGCCCCATCCCCAACCGACAAAGAGGGCAAGCCCCAGGGCGCCGAGGGGCAGGAAGATCTGGAAGGTGAGGGTGTAGAGAAGGTCGAAGACGGAGATGCCGAGGAGCCCGCCCTCCGAGAGCCAGCCGACGGCGCCGAAGCTGAGGGCCGAAGGGATGGCGAGGAAGAAAATGATCACGCCGGCGGACCATGCGGCTTTTTTGCGCGGCAGTTTCCAGTCGTCGACAAAGTGGGCGACGACGACTTCGAGTAGACTCACGGCGGAGGTCAGGGCGGCAAGGACGAGAAGGAGGAAGAAAGCCGATCCAAAAAGGACGGTGGCGGCGTCCCCGCCGGGGAGTTCGCCCATGATCTGCGGAAAGACGACGAAGACGAGCCCGGCACCGGCGGCGACGAGGTTCTCCAGCGGCACGCCGTGTGCGGCTACCATGAAGAAGATGACCGGGAAGACGATGAGCCCGGCGAGGATGGCGATGATGCTGTCAGTCGCAACAACGTAGCCGGCGGAGGAGGGGAGACACTCGTCCTTGCTCAGGTAGCTGCCGTAGGTGATCATGACGCCCATCCCAAGGCTCATGGAGAAGAACGCCTGCCCGAGCGCGAGCGTCACGGCCCGCGCGTTGAGGGCCTCGATGTTGGGAATGAGATAAAACCGCACCCCTTCGCCCGCGCCGTCGAGCGTGACCGAACGCAGGATGAGAGCGAGGAGGAGGATGGCGAGCATGGGCATCATGATTTTCACCGCCCGCTCGATGCCTTTGCGTACGCCCGCCGCGACGATGAGGATCGTCATGAGCATGAAAATGGCGACGAAGAGGATCTCGTAGCCCGGATTCGCGATCATCTCGCCGAAGAGCCCGCCGAAGTACCCCGCCGTATCTTCCACACCCTCGGGCACGACAAGCGCGCCGCCCGCCGCCTGGATAAAGTAGTAGACCGTCCAGCCCGCGATGACGCTGTAGAAGGAGAGGATGACAAACCCGGTGACGACGCCGAGGACCCCGATCCAGTACCACGGGGTGCCCGGTTTGAGGTGCTTCATGGCGCCGACTGGGTTGCGTTCGCCGGCGCGCCCGATGACCATCTCGGCGAGCATGACCGGCAGCGCGACGAGAAGGATGCAGAGAATGTAGACGAGGACGAACCCGCCGCCTCCGTTTTGCGCCACGGCGGTCGGGAAGCCCCAGATGTTGCCGAGACCGACGGCGGATCCGGCGGCGGCGAGGACAAAGCCGAGGCGGGAGCCCCATCCACCCCGGTGGTTGTTGTTCGGAATGTTATTCATTGGCATGGCGGCGTCGGGAATACTGCTGTGGTCTGCGGACCCTTGCGGGGAGAGACTGCCGCGCGGGTGCGTCCGTCGTGCGCCTTTGGGGGCGCGGCTCCATACATCGGCGCATGCCCCGCGCCATGGCAAGAACTCTCCGGCGGCATTGACGTGGCGGCGAGGTGCGGTTGCGATGGCGCCATGTCTGACGGGACGGATTTTTTGGCGGCCTATTTCCCCGGCCTCGACGCGGCAAAGGAGGCGCGGTTGCGCCGATTTGCGGAGCTTTTCAAGGAGTGGAACACCCGCATCAACCTCGTGTCGCGCAAGGATATCGACGCCTTCGAAGAGCACCACCTCCTGCATTCTCTCGCCGTCGGGCGGGTGGTCGCCTTTCCCGAGCGCGCGCGCGTCCTCGACGTCGGCACGGGCGGCGGACTGCCGGGCATTCCGCTCGCGGTCCTCTTTCCGCGGGTTCGTTTCTTCCTCTGTGACTCGATCGCGAAGAAAGCGCGTGCGGTGCGCGAGATGGCGGAAGCCCTCGGCCTGAAAAACGTGGAGGTCGTGCACAAGCGCGCCGAGACTCTCGAATCGAAGTGGGATTTCGTCCTCGGGCGGGCGGTGGCGGCCCTGCCCGTCTTCCTCGGCTGGATTGCCAAGAACCTGCGCGAGGGCGGCTCCCCGGAATGCCCCAACGGCGTGCTCTACCTCAAGGGCACCAGATACGCGGAGGAGCTGGCGCCGCTCGGCATCGAGCCGTTCCGCGTGACGGAGCTTCGCACCGTCGTCAACCGGACGTACTTTGACGAGAAGTTTCTGGTCCACCTTCCGGCGGGCGCGGTGCGCCGCTGCCGCAATCTTGTTCAGGCGTGACAACCGGGCGCGTCCTGCCAGCGATACCCGCGAAACCATGCAGTGGCTCGGCATTGACTACGGAGAGAAGCGCGTCGGCCTCGCCTCGGGGGACGAGCTCGGCATCGCCGTGCCCCTGCCCGCCGCCGTCGGGCCGGATCACGAAACCCGCATGGCGCGCATCGCGGAGGAAATCCGTCGCCGCCGCGTGGCGGAGCTTGTCGTGGGTTATCCATACAACATGGACGGCACGGTCAGCGCCAAGGCGCGCGAGGTCGACGGTTTCATCGCGGAGCTGGAGCGGCGTTTCGGCTTGCCTGTGCACCGTGTCGACGAGCGCTTGACGAGCTACGCAGCCGAGGAGCAAATCCGCGCCGCCGGGCACCGCCCCAAACGCAAGGACATCCGCCGCCACCGTCGCTCCGGCGAGGTCGATTCCCGTGCGGCTGCACTCATCCTTCAGGACTTTCTCGATACACGCGGCCCTGTGTCCTGACAAATCCCGCTGTCAATGAAATGTTCCGGCGACGATTGAAGGTGCCGGAAGATTCGGCAGATGAAATTGTTCTCCGGGTTTGATGCTATGGATTCTCCTGGGCCTCCGCCGCGTCCCCGCGCCGGTTGTAGGCGAGGTAGAGACGGCCCATCTCCCAGTCGTAGAGGGCGTGCAGGGCGATCACGGGGAGGAGCGACCCGGTGAAGACGTAAAGCCCGCCGAACGCCAGTCCCGCGAGAAAGACAATGGCCGCGAAACGCGCTCCCTGGTAGCCGTGCGCCATGGCGAAAAAGGCGGCCCCGCCCGCGAGCGCGCCGAACACCCCGACGATCGGTGTGAGGAACCAAATGATGAATCCACGGTAGAGCGTTTCCTCGCCGAGGCCCGCGCCGAGGCACAGGTTGGCCCATGCCTTTTGCTCGGACCGGTTGTGGGGTGTCATGGCCCGCAAATGCGGCGGGGCGATGCGTACGAAGGCGCGCGGAAAACCCGGCGAGGCGGAAAAACGATCGACGGCCCGGCGCAGCGCCAGCCAGACGGCGGCGACAATTCCGCACGCAATGTAGAAGCGTGCCGAGCCCGGCGCGGTGTAGCCGAGGTCCTCCGGACGCGCATGCCCGAGAAAGACCGGCACCAGTCCGAGCCCGCCGAGCGCGAGCAGAAGAATCGCCTGATGCCGGTAAAAGGGCGGACGCGTGCGCGCGTCGAGGGCGCTGAGTGTATCTCGCACCCGGCGGCGTTCCACAAACGCCGTTAGCGGCACGACCACCGCCGCGATGACGAAAACAATCATTGCGCTGACAGGAGGTAAGGATGCGCTGGTTGCGAGCATTGGCCGAATCTGATGGCGGATCCCGTGGCGCGGCGAATGTTTTCGCCGTTCGTTCTCTCCGGGCGGCTCAGGCGGACGGATCGCGCGGCAGCACTTCCACCCGGCTGTCATGGAGGCGGCGGTTCGGGAGCACGACTTCGCCTGTCTCCGCCTTGATCCGGGTGACCGTCGCATCGATCTTGAGCACGGTTCCTTCCGTCTCACCGATGCGAATCCGGTCTCCGGGTCGGTAGGTGGCGGTGAGGAAACCGCGGGCAAGCAGGCTCTCCGTGAGCCGTCGCGCGCTCAGGGCGAAAAGCAGCCCGCTGCCGAGCCCGCCGAGCAGCAGCACGCCGAGGCCGCCAAGCAGGACCGTTGTCGAGGCCCATCCAAGGTAGTCCAGAGCCACGACCAGCGCGAGAAGGAAGACCCCCGTCCGCGCGCCCGCGCCGAAGAGATCGGGTGCGGGGAGGCCCAGCAGTCGCGCGCCGCCTGCCGAGACATTCCGCGCGAGTTTCCCGAGGATTAAGCCCAGCAGGAGCAGGATGAAGACGACGAGCACGTGCGGCACCAGCGCGGCCGCCGTCCGCAGGAATCCTGCGGCGGCGTAGAGGCCCATCTGGTCGAAGGCGAGGACAAGGGCCGAATACAGGACGGCGGCGTAGAGGATCCAGCCGATGGCCGTGCTCGGGCGTCCTCCGATGTCGTGGCGCTCTAAATACGCGCGCATGCCGATACGGTCGGCGACGACATCGAGCCCGGCGGCGCGGAGCAGGCGGGTGGCCAGCGCGCGCAGGAGCACTGCGGTGATCCAGCCGACGACGATGATCAGCAGCCCGAGGAGAAAGGCCTCACCGTAGGTGCCGATGAGGTAGGCTGTCTTGTCGAGCAGGCGCGTGAGGGCTTCCGTGAGGACGCCGGAAAATGTTTCCCCGGTGGGTTGGACGGTTTCTTCGTTGGATGTCATATCTCAGTCCTGGAATATGGATTTGACGGCGCGGAGCGGCTTTTCGAAGCGGCGGAGGGCGGTATCGAGGCGGCGTTCAATAAATGACTCGGAGCGTCCGGCCCACTCGTCTGTGCTGGAGTCGACTGTCTTGAGGATCCGGCTCGTCTTGCCCGCGCGGACCGTCATGAAGTCCATCGCACTGGCGAGACCGGTCTGCGGATCGAGGTCGTTGCGCAGTTGAAAGAGCACCGCGCGCGGCGAACTGGCACCGGTTTCGCGCAGTCCGAGCAGCGTGCCGAGGACGAGGATCTGCCCCGCCCCCGAGAGGAGAAAGAGGATGTGGAGATTGGTGAGAGTCCAGCGTCCCGCCTCGATCTGCAACCCCTCCGTGGCGTTGAGAAAGATGCCGCCGATGATCGGCGCCACGGCCACCGCCAGCCCGAGCGAAGTATTGAAGGCGGCGATGTAGAACGAGCGGCCCTGTTCGGGGGACAGCTTGATGAGCACGTTGACGTGTGCGAGCATTAGGGCCGCGTAAAACACCCCGGACCCGATGTGGGCAAGCACGAGGGCGTGGTAATACACACCTTCCTGCGCCACGACCCAGATCAGCGGGATCAGCGCGTGCGCGAAGCCCGCCACAATGAGGATCGGCTTGTTGCCCATCTCGTCGGCGATCGGCCCCCAGATGCGCAGCATAAAGAGAGAGGCGAGCGTCGCGAACGTGATCAACCACGTGATCGTGCCGAAATCCACGCCGAGGTTTTCGATCATGTAGACGGCGTAGAACGGACCCGCCGTCTGCGTCACAAACATAAAGAGGCCCACGTAGATGATCAGCGACCGGAAATTGCCGTCGCGGAAAGGGGAGAGGAGCGCCGACCACGTGAGCCCTTTGATCCCAGGAGGCGGCGGTCCCGCCTTCGGGTCATATACCCGCGAGAGAAACCACGACGAGACGAGGCCGAGGACAAGACCGGCCGAGAACAAAATCAGGTAGCCGATTGGATCCTCGCGCCCGCGCAGGCCTTCCCAGAAATTCAGAAACGCTCCCCCTGCGAGGACCACGACCATGCCCGCCGCCGCGCACACGATGTTGCGCCGCGCGAAGAAGCGCCCACGGATATCTCCGGGGATCAAGTCACTCATCCAGCCCAGCCATGCGACACCCGCGATCGACCCGAGCAGGCACGACATCCCGACCAGCGCGACCAGTATCCAGATGCGCGGATCTCCCGCGTCCCCGAACACCAGAAACGGCAGGCCCAGCACCGGAAGCCAGAACAGCCGCGCCGTCGTCACACTGATGATGCACACGATACGGCGGTGCCCGTAGCGTTCGACAAGGATCGACCCGATCACCTGCGCCATGTTGGCCGAAACCGGGAGGGCCGCGAGAATGCCCACCTGAAGCGCGTTCGCCCCGAGCACATTGAGGGCGAACCCCACCAGAAAAATGCCACCGCAGAGCGATCCCATCATCGTCGCAAACGCCCCGTCGTAGACCGACATGCGCAGTGCGTTTTCCGTTTCACTCGGCACACTCATAGCTAGGTCCATTGATTCAGACCTTTTTCGCCCGCGCAAGTAGCGCGCCAAATTTCTTATTCGGAGGCGGCGCACACAGCGTTCGTTACGAAATAAATACTACGTTGTTGATTATTGTAATAGATGGAAATCTGCCTAATGTTTGGTCGGAATGGCGCACCTCCTCAACGCCCGAAGTTTTCCGGCAAGATGAGATCCCCCTTCACGATGGCGCCGGATACCCACCGCCCGATGGGGGTGCGTTCCCACCCGGAGTCGTATTTGCGGGCCGTGATCCACCAGACATACCAGTCGTCGCTGTCATCGTCGCGGATCGGTGTGGCGAAATTGAACTCCTCCCAGCGGTAATGCCATGTGGTTTCCGTGCCACTGAGGGTGATGTCCCCGGAAAGACTGAACTCCAGGTTTTTGATTTCCGCGCGGCTGACTTCCTTCTCGCGCTCGACGATTTCCTGGGTGGTGAGGACAACGGGACCGTGCTCGCCGAACTCATAGCGCGGGTTGGCGAGAATCTCTTGCGCAATGGCGATCCGGCCGGGGTCGTCACTTCTGGCTTCGGGCAACCTTGAATCGCCGATAGCCCGAAGACGGTTTTCCGCGTAGGTTTCTCGCAGTGCAATGATTTCTTCGATACGGGCAGTGGTGTTTGTTGTCGGTTCCTGGCCGAACGCCCGCTGGAGAGCCGCCGCGGACCGCGCGAGGGCAAGCTGCCGGTCGAGTTCGCCGTAAACTCTCGCCGGCGCGTCCCCGGCGAGGAAGGCGTTCATGCGGTGGGACGGATTCTCCGGGTCGAGGGAGCGATAGTAGTCGAGCTCGCGGTCCTGGCCTTGGAATGCGGAGCGCAGGTTGGCGAGCGTTTGCTCGACGGCTTCGTCGACATTGCGGACGGTGCGGTTGGCGACGTTGAGGAGCCGGGTCAAGTCCTGCCGGTCGTAAGCCGCGCCTTGGTCGACGGTTCCGCGCGTGAGCGGAAGGTGGGCGTCGGCGGCAATCCTCTGGACAGTCGCGATCGCATCAGTGGCGAAGTTTTTTGCTTCGGCCGCGTTGGATACCCAGCGGTTCGCTTCTTCTTCGGTGAAAGGGACGGGAAGCCATTGCGGTGCGCGCTGGGCGCGTAGTCCTTTGTCGATGGCGGCGAGGGTTGCCTGCACGTCGCCGGTCTTCGCCCGTTGGCGGGCACCCTCCCTCGCGGCGAAGGTGAAGAGATTTTCCAAATCGGCAAGAGCCGCGGCGGCGGCTTGCACATCGGGATCGTCCGTCTGGGGAAACCGCGCCAACGCCGCGCGGAAGCGGTCAACGCGGTCCTGCCACTGTTGAACGTGCGCGGGATCCTGGAAGGGAGCGACCCCGCCTTGGTTCAGCGTCTCGGCCGCGCTGGCAAAGTCGCGGGCGAGCCGCTGCACGCGCGCCCGTTCGCCGGAGACAAGGGGACGGGTGGCTTCCACCGCCGGCTCAGCGTGAGCGATGGAGATTGGAGGGCCGCCGTTGATAAACAGGGCACCGAGGAGGATCAGAGCGGAACAGCGCATGGCGTTGGTTTTCATTGGGATTGGCGGCCGTCCCGCATCACGGATCGACCCGCACGCGGAAGAAGAGGCGGGGTTCGGAGAGAGGAACATCGGCGGTGAAGCGCCGGAGGTTCGGGTTTCCGCCGGGTGTGGTGAGGGTGGCGGCCTGCGGAGTCCACACACTGCCGGGACCAAGGGTGGTGCTGCGCAAAAGGACGGGGGTGCCCGTGCCTTCCATCTCGAACTGGATGATGACCCGCCGCTCGGTGGCGCTGATGGGAACCGCGCTCAAAATGGCGGCGCGACCGACCTGCGGCGGATCGACGGGCGGAACGACCGTGCACGCGGTGTGGCAAAACTGGTCGAGGTGGAAATCGTTTCCGCCGATTTCGAGGGTCGTGATCTGCCCGTCGAAGCGGATGAATCCGATCGTGCCTCCGGGGGCGGGAAGGGTCTCCACCGTGATGTCCACGCCGCCCAGGGAGGTGCCGTTCAATGCCGCGAGGGAGGGCACCCATGTTTGGTCGTCGTTGATGAGTAAACGAATTTCCTCGCCGTATTCGCCGAAGCGGAAGGAGACGCCGGTCATGCAGCCGACGATCGTCGCCGTCGCGTTCCGGAAGTGCAGCTCACTTGCCGAGTAGCCGGCTTTGCGGTCCGTCGAAACACGGATATCGCCCCCGTCGATCAAGTTGTTTTCCGAGGTGAGGTAGGGTGCGGTGATGAAGATCAATCCGCCGTCTTCAAACACGTCAAAATCGTCCGCCGAATAGACGGCGCCGGCGGGCAGCGCGCTGAAGCCGCCGCAGATCGTGCCGCCGGTGCATTCGATATGGCAGATGTTGTCGATGGCGAGATCGTTGCCGCCGATGAGAACGCTCGATATACCACCCGGAACTCCTTGGCTGGTGATGACCACGCGGCCCGCCTGCGAGGTGCCGGTCACTTGGATGCCCGCGCCGCCGAGCACGTCCCCGTCGAGCATGGTGAAATTATTCACTTGCAGCGCGCTGCCGTTCACGCCGAGGCGCACGCCGGGCAGGCCTCCCGGCACAAGGGCGTAGGCGAATTCCACGCGCTGGGCGCAAAGAAAGTCGAAAGTGATCTGCGCGTCGTCGAGTACCGCTTCCTTGCCGCCTCCGTCCGTGAAATTGTCGTTCCCAATGGTGACAAGGGCCGGGGTCGTCGGCCCCGTGTAGCGTCCAACGGTCATGCGCGTGGACTCCTCGAAAAAGACGTCGCCATGGGAAAAGGACTGCCCGAGCGGGAAGGTCTCGAAACCGACACAGCCGGGGTCCGGACACGGCACATGGCACACGTGGTCGATGACGATCTCCGTCCCGCCAATCGTGAAATCGGCGATGTTGCCAACGGCGCGGAGGGTTCCGATGAGCCCCCGGTCGACTTGCGCGGCGGTCACGCTGATGAGTGCTCCGCCGACTTCCGTGCCGTCCAGCTCCAGAAGGTTCGTCACCATCACCTTTTCAGCGCCCGTCGCCACGGTCACACCATCGGCGTATTGCCCGAAGTGCAGGGAGATCTCCCCCGCGCAGGGAATCCCGAAGGTGAGCGTTGCCTCGAAGAGGGCGGCGTCCTGCCCGAGGTGCCCCGCCCGTTGCTCACGATCCTCAATCACAAGACGGGGATCGTCGCCAAAGGTGCCCACTTCCATCACGATGCCGTCCTCAACCAGAATATCCCCCCGGCCGAACTCCGCGCCGGGCGTCTGTGCTTCAAAATCGATGCAACCGGTATAACACGGGGCAAAGCAAAGGTGGTCGATATACACGGAGGTGCCGCCGATCTCAAAGGTGCCGACCTCACCATGCAAGGTCATCGTCCCGTCGGTCACGGAGATGGTCGCGCCGCCGAGCGTCTGATTGTGGAAGTTGGCGAGGGTTTCGGTGGTCGCGGAGTTTCCGTTGATGGCGAGATAAACGCCTGGGGCGCTCTGCCGCGTCCGCAGCGATATCCCGCCCGCGCAGCCGAAATCAATGAACGCCGTGCTCTTGTTGAGAAAGAGTTCGGTGCCGAGATGACCGGCTTGATTGTCCTGGGAGGCGCGGGCGTCTCCCCCGCTTTGGCCCGGCAAGTCCCGTATTTCGATTATCCGGCCGTTTTCCTCGAAGAAATCCCCCGCGCGGAAAGTCTGCCCGAAGATCCCCTCGAAATCGAAGCAGTTGTCGTTTCCGCCGCAGCGAAGCACGCAGATGTGATCAACGAAAAACTCAACGCCCCCCACCAGGATGGTCTGGATCGCCGTGGGCTCGGCGATGAAGCGGATTTCCCCGGTCGAACCGCTGGAGCTGATAATCACCGTGACCCCTCCAATTTCAAGAATCTCGTTCAGGCTCTTCGGTATCTCAACCTGGCCGTTCACGCCCACGTTCACCCCCACGTCGACACCCCCGGCGGCACTGTCAAAACGCAGGCTCACTTCCTGCGCGCAACCGACGTCGATCGTCACCGTGGCCACCGTGAATCCGAGCGACTGGCCTTGGTGTGGACTGTTCGGGGAGATGAAGGCGCTCTGGAAAAACGTCTCTCGTCCGTCGGTGTAGGTGCCCGCGGTCATCGGAAACCCCGCCTCCATGAATGTTTGGCCAAGACCAAACGTGGTTCCCGGGGAGAATCCTTCGAAATCAATGCAGTCGCTGGATTGCGCGGCGGCGGCGGACACCGAGAGGACAGCGGTAAGGAGTAGGGGAGACCTTTTCATTGTCGTGAGATGCAAGCGGATGACTGATTGATTTTGCTGCTGATATTGGCCGTTTTGAAAGGAAGGTTCAGCGAAAACAGCTTACAGTAATTATGTGTAGTTTCTGTTATTAAGGCGATAAGTGGAGTTTCCCGCGAAGGCTGCAAGCAAAAATCCAGCTCGGCTAAAATAAACAATGTAATTAAATGTTGCGTGGTCCGGAGGAACTGCCGGGCATACCGCACGGGGGGCGCACCGCGGGCTTTAGGGTGCTTTGGACGGGAACACACTACGCGGTTTTCGGCATGTGGCTGGAGAAATCCAACCCATTCCAAGACCTATCGCATGGCAGCTTTTACACGCATCTGCGTTACTGGCTCCTCAATCCGGATGGAAGCACGGCGGTTCACCGGGAGTTGGCGATGCTGGCACCGATCACCTATCCCGGAATCGAAGGCGCCGAGAAGGCGTATTACGATGTGGTTTGGACCGGAGAACGTTTTTTTCTCGTCTATCATGCGGAAAGTGAATCAGGGCCGCCCCTCGGCGGCTACTATAAAATGTACGACCTTCAGGGCAACGTGATCGCGGGGGAGCAACCGATTTTCGCCGGACAAGTGACCCAAGGCGCCCGCTTGGCGTGGAACGGCCGCATCGTTGCCGCGACGGGACTGAAATCGGTCCCCATGCCCGATCCGGATGCGGGAAACCACATGTTTCTCCGCTGTTTCGACCCAGACGGCACACCGCGCGGTCCTGAGAGGCAATACGGTCAACTGCTGGGCTTTTCGCCCACTGTGTTCGCGGTGGAAAACCGCTTTGTCACCGCCTACGTCATGCTCCACGATTGGGATAATCTCGGCTATGCCCTGATGTTGACTGCCTTTGACGACTCCGGAAAGCATCTCGGGCCGGAGTGGCCTGCGGCCGCTCCCGATGGTGCCGTGGTCCTTGGGCGGATGTCGTTGGGTTTCGATCTGCAGTTCACCTCGGGACCGGAGTTTGTTTACGGCATGGCGCAGACCTCCGACGCATGGGGTATCACCATTCAACCCATTTCGTTTGCTTTACGCAACCGACCATTCGACTGGCCGCAGCTGCGATGGGTGCGTCTTGGAGACGAGTGGATTTTGCAGTGGCCCGACGATGCCGAAGACTACCAGCTCCTTCAGACCAATCACTTGAACGGCGTCTGGGCACCCGTGAGCGATCCGCCCGCAAGCGTCGATGGTTACAAGCGCATACCGATGGTTTTGGGAGACAGTTCCGCGCGGTTTTATCGGCTTCACCGGACCGCCCAACCATAGCCGCTCGCGCGTCCCTGCAATTTACCGTGAATACGGGCTTGCGCGGGTAAAATATTCATTTAGCTTGTCAGATACATAAGAATTGCTTTTTGAGGCCTGTGCGGGTTTCTCAGAATCCGTAACACTCAAACCGGTGCGTCAGACGGCGTTGTCGTTCTCACGTTTCCACTCTTCTTCACGTCCGAATATTTCTGAGATTCTCAATAACCTGATTCCGCTAATGAACGCGATCCGCATGAACCTGCTGTTTTTGTCTACAACCTTCGCTTTGGCGTGTGCCGCAGCCTTTGCCGGGATGCCGCCCACATTGCACTACCAAGGAAAAGTCACCGTTGACGGGCAACCCTTTGATGGCACGGGTCTATTCCAGTTCGCCCTCGTCGACGACGGCACGGAAAATGTCCGTCCGGCGCGGGCGACGGCGATTGTGACAAACGGCTTTGTCACCTCGGTGACCGTTGACGATGCGGGGAACGGCTACGATGCAGCCCCGCGCGTCAGTCTCGACGGCGGCGGAGGCAGCGGGGCGGAAGCTGTGGCCTCCGTCGAAGACGGGCGGGTGGTTTCGATCACCGTGACCAGCGCCGGTTCCGGCTACACCTCGGCGCCGGGTGTGGCGATTGATGAGCCTCCCCCGGCGACCATGAAAACGCTTTGGAGCCATGACAGGAGAAGTGAAGGCGGGGGTCCGCCGGGAACCTTCCTTCCCGTGGATGTGCGGAACGGCATCTTCTCCGTCGTCCTTGGCGGCGAAGGCATGACCCCTCTTGATCCGGAGGTCTTTCAAGGCAGCCCGGTGTTTCTCCGCGTTTGGTTCGATGGAGGGAAAGGCTTCGAACAACTGAGACCGGACTTTGAACTGACCAGCGTTCCCTTTGCCTTTCAGGCCGCACGGGCGCAGTCGATCGCCGACGGCGCACTGACGGCCGATGCCTTCGCCAGCGGGGCCATCGGAAACGCCATGAGTGCCGAAGGGATTGGCGCATGGGCCGGGTCCGGCGACCAAATCACCTCCACCCGGAACATCGGCATCAAAACCACCAGCCCCGCGCAGGCACTGGATGTGGCCGGAAATATCCAGGTGAGCGGCTGGATCGGTTCGGCGGGCAGCCAGCCCGTCGAACTCCGTATGCAGAATGAGCCCGTTCTGCGCATCACGCCCGCCGGCCACAGCTCCGATCCGCGCCCGAATGTGATCCTAGGGGCCCCCTCCAATGCGATCACGGGGGCAAACACGCAAAGCGCCACCATCTCGGGCGGAGCGGGCAATGTTGCGAGTGACAGCGAAGCGGTCATCGGCGGCGGCTTCAACAACACCGCCGGTGGTGTTCAGGCCACTGTCGGCGGGGGGCTTAGTAATGAGGCCACCGGTTCCATTTCGACCGTCGGCGGAGGTTTTTCCAACCGCGCCAC